>NZ_CP085530.1:77500-377500 GCF_020616155.1 Vogesella sp. XCS3
TTCCGGGGGTAAAGCACTGTTATGGCTAGGGGGTCATTGCGATTTACCAAACCATGGCAAACTCTGAATACCGGAAAGTGCAAGCATGGGAGACAGACGGTGGGTGCTAACGTCCATCGTCAAGAGGGAAACAACCCAGACCGCCAGCTAAGGTCCCAAATGATCAGTTAAGTGGTAAACGAGGTGGGAAGGCCTAGACAGCCAGGATGTTGGCTTAGAAGCAGCCATCATTTAAAGAAAGCGTAATAGCTCACTGGTCGAGTCGTCCTGCGCGGAAGATGTAACGGGGCTCAAACTGATAACCGAAGCTGCGGATGGGCACATTAATGTGTCCGTGGTAGGGGAGCGTTCTGTAGGTCTGTGAAGGTGGTGGTGTAAACCCTGCTGGAGATATCAGAAGTGCGAATGCTGACATGAGTAGCGATAAAGCGGGTGAAAAGCCCGCTCGCCGAAAGCCCAAGGTTTCCTACGCAACGTTCATCGGCGTAGGGTGAGTCGGCCCCTAAGGCGAGGCTGAAAAGCGTAGTCGATGGGAAACGGGTTAATATTCCCGTACTTTTATGCAGTGCGATGTGGGGACGGAGAAGGTTAGGTTAGCGGCCTGTTGGAATAGGTCGTTTAAGCCGGTAGGCTGGTGCGGTAGGCAAATCCGCTGCACCTTAAGGCCGAGAGGTGATGACGAGGGTCTACGGACCTGAAGTAACTGATACCACGCTTCCAGGAAAAGCCACTAAGCTTCAGCTGCATAAGAACCGTACCGCAAACCGACACAGGTGGGCAGGATGAGAATTCTAAGGCGCTTGAGAGAACTCAGGAGAAGGAACTCGGCAAATTGACACCGTAACTTCGGGAGAAGGTGTGCCTCTGTTGGTGTAGGACTTCGCGTCCGAAGCTAGTAGAGGTCGCAGAGAATAGGTGGCTGCGACTGTTTAACAAAAACACAGCTCTGTGCCAACACGAAAGTGGACGTATACGGAGTGACGCCTGCCCGGTGCTGGAAGATTAAATGATGGGGTGCAAGCTCTTGATTGAAGTCCCAGTAAACGGCGGCCGTAACTATAACGGTCCTAAGGTAGCGAAATTCCTTGTCGGGTAAGTTCCGACCCGCACGAATGGCGTAACGATGGCCACACTGTCTCCTCCTGAGACTCAGCGAAGTTGAAATGTTTGTGAAGATGCAATCTACCCGCTGCTAGACGGAAAGACCCCGTGAACCTTTACTGTAGCTTTGCATTGGACTTTGAACAGACTTGTGTAGGATAGGTGGGAGGCTATGAAGCTGGAACGCTAGTTTCAGTGGAGCCGTCCTTGAAATACCACCCTGGTGTGTTTGAGGTTCTAACCTTGGTCCGTGATCCGGATCGGGGACAGTGCATGGTAGGCAGTTTGACTGGGGCGGTCTCCTCCCAAAGTGTAACGGAGGAGTTCGAAGGTTACCTAGGTACGGTCGGAAATCGTGCTGATAGTGCAATGGCAAAAGGTAGCTTAACTGCGAGACCGACAAGTCGAGCAGGTGCGAAAGCAGGACATAGTGATCCGGTGGTTCTGAATGGAAGGGCCATCGCTCAACGGATAAAAGGTACTCCGGGGATAACAGGCTGATTCCGCCCAAGAGTTCACATCGACGGCGGAGTTTGGCACCTCGATGTCGGCTCATCACATCCTGGGGCTGTAGCCGGTCCCAAGGGTATGGCTGTTCGCCATTTAAAGTGGTACGTGAGCTGGGTTCAAAACGTCGTGAGACAGTTTGGTCCCTATCTGCAGTGGGCGTTGGAAGTTTGACGGGGGCTGCTCCTAGTACGAGAGGACCGGAGTGGACGAACCTCTGGTGTACCGGTTGTGACGCCAGTCGCATCGCCGGGTAGCTAAGTTCGGAAGAGATAACCGCTGAAAGCATCTAAGCGGGAAACTTGCCTGAAGATGAGACTTCCCTGGAGGCTTGACCTCCCTGAAGAGTCGTTCGAGACCAGGACGTTGATAGGTCGGGTGTGGAAGCGCTGTGAGGCGTTAAGCTAACCGATACTAATTGCTCGTGAGGCTTGATCCTATCATTTGAGTTGCTTTGTTGATGATGAAGCGCTGGTTGATACAAGAAAATTCTACCGGCTGGAAGGTTTCCAGCCTGGCTTCTTTAAGTTTGTGACAGTTTATGTCTGGTGGCCATAGCGAGGTGGTCCCACGCCTTCCCATTCCGAACAGGACCGTGAAACGCCTCAGCGCCGATGATAGTGCAGATTCCTGTGTGAAAGTAGGACACCGCCAGACGCCCCATACGCAAGCCCAGCTCACACGAGCTGGGCTTTTGCTTTGGTGCCGCGAAAACACCGCATGCACCCCGCAGCCAACCTTGGCCGCAGCCTGCCCACCCAACATAAAGCCCGCAAAAGCGGGCTTTATGCATTGATCTCGGTGTCGGCAGTGAGGTTTGTTCAAATCACCTACTGAGCCATGCCGCATTCCTTTGGCGTGAGGCCCAGTCTTTTACAGCTTCCGCATCTTCGCAGTCGGCCCTGTCTCTTTTGCTGCTCTGTGAAGTAGCTCTCTAGCGGGGACTATTTTCTCTTCCGCGCTAGCTAAATGTACCCGCTTGGCTAAGCTACTGACGGTACTGTTGCATATTCATTGCACGCTGCCCGCTTTTTATTGCCATGATCTGCCTGGTACTACTGTTATCCGATATTTTGTATACAATAGTCAGATAACCTTATCTGCTGGATTTTGGAAAGATACTCATGCAATTTGTAGAGTTTGCACGCAGCCAGACTGCGCTTCGGGATGCCATTACTGCTGCTTATCGTCGTGATGAGCGTGACTGCGTAGCGTTGATGATGGAGCAGGCTGCTATGCCTGAAACGCAGGTCGCCAGTATCAAAGCACTGGCCAGCAAGCTGGTAGCCCAAGTACGTAAAGAGCGCACCAAGTCCAGCGGTGTAGATGCACTGATGCACGAGTTCACCCTCTCCAGCCAGGAAGGTATTGCGCTGATGTGTCTGGCCGAAGCACTGCTGCGTATTCCGGACCGCCTGACTGCGGACAAGCTGATTCGCGACAAGATTTCTGGTGGTGACTGGGCTTCTCACCTGGGTAACAGCGCGTCGCTGTTCGTGAATGCGGCGGCCTGGGGCTTGCTGGTTACCGGCAAACTGGTGTCGTCCCACAGCGAGCAGGGCTTGTCCTCTGCCTTGACGCGACTGATTGCCAAAGGTGGCGAGCCGCTGATCCGCAAAGGTGTGGATCTGGCTATGCGCATGCTTGGCAAGCAGTTTGTTACCGGTGAAACCATCGAGGAAGCGCTGGCCAATGGCCGCGAGCGCGAAGCACGCGGCTACCGTTTCAGCTACGACATGCTGGGCGAAGCGGCGATGACCGAAGACGATGCGCAGCGCTACCTGCGTGACTACGAAGTAGCGATCCACGCGATTGGCAAAGAATCCAATGGTCGTGGTATCTACAATGGCCCCGGCATTTCGGTAAAGCTGTCTGCTATTCACCCGCGCTATGCCCGCATGAAGCACGAGCGCATGATGGCCGAGCTGCTGCCGCGCCTGAAAGGCCTGTTCCTGCTGGCCAAACAGTACAACATCGGCCTGAACATTGATGCCGAAGAAGCCGACCGCCTGGAAATTTCGATGGATCTGGTGGAGGCGCTGGCCAACGACCCGGACCTGAACGGCTTTGAAGGCATCGGTATCGTGGTACAGGCTTACCAGAAGCGCTGCCCGTACGTAATCGACTTCCTGATTGACCTGGCCCGTCGCACTGGCCACCGCTTCATGGTGCGCCTGGTGAAGGGCGCCTACTGGGACGCCGAAATCAAGCGTGCCCAGGTCGATGGCCTGGAAGGCTATCCGGTTTACACCCGCAAGGTGTACACCGATGTGTCCTATCTGGCGTGTGCCAAGAAACTGTTGGCCGCACAAGATGCGATTTATCCGCAGTTCGCCAGCCATAACGCCTACACCTTGTCGGCGGTTTACCATCTGGCCGAAGGCAAGGACTACGAATTCCAGTGCCTGCACGGCATGGGCGAGACCTTGTACGACCAAGTTGTGGGCAAAGGCAAGCTGGATAAACCGTGCCGTATCTACGCCCCGGTAGGCTCGCACGAAACCCTGCTGGCTTACCTGGTGCGCCGCCTGCTGGAAAACGGTGCCAACAGCTCCTTCGTGAACCGTATCGTGGACGAGAACGTATCCATCGAAGAGCTGGTGGAAGACCCGGTAGCGGAAGCCGCGCGCTTTGGTGGCCTGCCACATAACAAGATTGCCCTGCCGGTAGCGCTGTATGGTGCCGGCCGCAAGAACTCTGCCGGTATGGACCTGGCCAACGAGCACGTGCTGCAAAAGCTGCAGCACGCCTTGCAGGCTAGCGAGCAGCAAGCCTGGTTGGCCGCACCACTGCTGGCCGATGCCGAGCCAAATGGCAGTGCCCCGCAAGCCGTGCTGAACCCGGCCAACCATCAGGACGTAGTAGGCCAGGTGCAGGAAGCCACCCGCGAAGACGTGGAAGCTGCGCTGCAAGCCGCCGTGCGTGCCGCCCCGGTATGGGCTGCCACCGCGCCGGCAAAACGCGCCGAAGCGCTGGACCGCATGGCAGACCTGATGGAAGCCAATATGCCGGCGCTGATGGGCCTGGCCGTGCGCGAAGCCGGCAAGACCCTGAACAATGCCATTGCCGAAGTACGCGAAGCGGTGGACTTCTGCCGCTACTACGCTGCCCAGGTGCGCGAAGAGTTCGATAACAGCCGCCACCCGGCGCTGGGCCCGGTGGTGTGTATCAGCCCGTGGAACTTCCCGCTGGCCATCTTTATTGGCGAAGTCGTGGCCTCGTTGGCCGCAGGTAACGTGGTACTGGCCAAGCCAGCCGAACAGACTGCGCTGATTGCTGCCTACGCCGTGCGCCTGCTACACGAAGCCGGTGTTCCGCGTGACGTGCTGCAGTTCCTGCCTGGCCGTGGCGAAGTGGTGGGCGCTGCGCTGACTGCCGATGCCCGCATCAAGGGTGTGATCTTTACCGGTTCCACCGAGGTGGCGCAGATCATCAACCGCACGCTGTCTACCCGTGGCGAAGAAGTGCCGCTGGTAGCCGAAACCGGCGGCCAGAACGCCATGATCGTGGACAGCTCCGCGCTGCCAGAGCAGGTTGTTACCGATGTGCTGAGCTCGGCCTTTGATAGCGCCGGCCAGCGCTGCTCGGCGCTGCGCGTGCTGTACCTGCAACATGACATCGCCGACAAGGTGGTGAACATGATCAAGGGTGCCATGGACGAGCTGCGTGTCGGCAACCCGGCCCGTTTCAATACCGATATCGGCCCGGTGATCGACGCCGAAGCCCAGCAAGGCTTGCTGCGCCATATCGACGGCCTGAAAGACAAAGCCCGTAGCGTTTACCAGGCCAAGCTCACTGCCGAATGCGCCAACGGTACCTACGTAGCGCCAACGCTGTTCGAGATCGACCATATCAGCTTGCTGCAGCGCGAAGTATTTGGCCCGGTGCTGCACGTGATCCGTTTCCACGGTAGTGATATCGACAAGGTCATTGCCGAAATCAACAGCACCGGTTACGGCCTGACCCACGGCGTACATAGCCGTATCGACGAAACCATCGAGCGCATTACCGGCAACATCAAGGCGGGTAACGTGTATGTAAACCGCAATATCGTGGGTGCGGTAGTGGGTGTGCAGCCGTTTGGTGGCGAAGGCAAGTCCGGTACCGGCCCCAAAGCCGGTGGCCCGTTCTACCTGTACCGTCTGACCAGTGGCCACTGGGATGCGCAGCTCAGCCCGAGCGCCACGCCGCACGTACTGGGCAAGCTGGACGCCCTGCAAGCCGCGCTGCCGCAGCTGGGGCTGGATGATGGCGCACGCCAGCACCTGCAAGACCTGATTGCCCAGGCGCGTAGCGAAAGCCCGCTGAACCATGCACTGGTGCTGCCAGGCCCGACAGGCGAAAACAATACCCTGCGCTTTGCCCCGCGTGGTGTTGTCGGCTGCGCTGCCGACAATATGGAAGCCCTGCTGATGCAACTGGTTGCCGCTTTCGCCGCCGGTAACGATGTGCTGCTGGCTGACAGCGTGCATGCACAGAAAGTCGCCGCGGTGCTGCGTACTGCCGTTACCATCGTTGCCCAGATTGATCATGCTGATGTGGCTGCCGTACTGTACGCCGGCCCGGATGCCGAAGTATTGCGCCAGACACTGGCACGCCGCGATGGCGCACTGATTCCGCTGCTGCTGGTAGAGCGCGGTGGCTATAACCTGCATCGCCTGGTAGTAGAGCGTGCGCTTAGCGTCAATACCACAGCTGCAGGCGGGAATGCCAGCCTGATGAGCATTGGTGACTGATCAGGCTTGCTAAAGGTGTGGCGGCATTGAAATAATGCCGCCACCGTGTTTTCCCGTCGGCCAGACGGTTTCAAAGATGGCAAGAGCAACCCCGAGATAAAGAAGAGAGACAAAATGCAACTGACCAAACTTACCAGCATCACTGTAGCTGTTGCCGCTGCCCTGGCTTTTGCCGGCTGCAGCAAAAAAGAAGAAGCCCCGGCCGCCGATGCTTCCAGTACTGCCGCTGCCGCCCCGGCAGGCGCGCAAGTCATCAAGATCGGTTTTGCAGCCCCGCTGACCGGCCCACAGGCTCACTACGGTGAAGAGTACAAAAACGGCGTAACCCTGGCCATCGAAGATGCCAACGCTGAAAAACCGACCATCGACGGCAAGCCGGTTTCGTTTGAACTGGTGGCAGAAGATGACCAGGCCGACCCGAAAACCGCTACCCAGCTGGCCCAGAAGTTTGTGGACAACAAAGTGAACGGTATCGTTGGCCACTTCAACTCCGGCACCTCCATCCCGGCTTCCAAGATCTACTCCGACGCCGGCCTGCCGCAAGTTGCCATGGCAACCGCCCCGACCTTCACCCAGCAAGGTTACAAAACCACCTTCCGCTCCATGACCTCCGACACACAGCAAGGTTCGGTAATGGGCAAATTCGTGGTAGAGAAGCTGGGCGCCAAGAAAGTGGTGATCGTGGATGACCGCACTGCCTACGGCCAAGGCCTGGCAGACGAGTTCGAAAAAGCCGTGAAAGCCGCCGGTGGTGCCGTAGTGAAACGCGAGTTCACCAACGACAAAGCTACCGACTTTGCCGCCATTCTGACCACCATCAAAGGCGCTGCGCCTGACGTGGTGTTCTACGGTGGTGCCGACGCCCAGTCCGCCCCGATGGCCAAGCAGATGAAGCGCCTGGGCCTGAAAGCCCCGCTGATCTCCGGCGAAATGACCAAAACCCCGACCTTCCTGAAACTGGCCGGCAAAGAAGCCGACGGCACCATCGCCTCGCTGGCTGGCCTGCCGCTGGAAAAAATGCCGAAGGGCCCGGACTACGCAACTCGCTACAAGGCACGTTTCAACATGGACGTAGCCACCTACTCCCCGTACGGCTATGACGCTACCCGCGTGCTGATCGCCGCCATGAAAGAGGCGAACTCCGCCGAGCCGGCGAAATACCTGCCGGTACTGGCCAAGATCAACTACACCGGCGTAACTTCGTCCAACTGGTCCTACGATGACAAAGGCGACCTGAAAGACGGCGGCATCACCGTGTACAAGGTTGAAGGCGGCGAGTGGAAAGTAATGGAAACCATCGGTGGCGGCGCCCCTGCTGCCGCTGCGGCTTCCGCTGCCCAGTAAGTCAGTTACGCGCACCTGAGAGGGTGCTGGAGAGAGAAAAGCCCTTCCGCTTGCGGAAGGGCTTTTTCGTGCCTGCGTTAGCGGCTAATAGTTATGCGGCCAAGCTTTATCTGCCCGGGTAGCAAGGTTGGCCGCAGCGGTAGGGCAGGTTCACGACGGCGGTGTGTCTGGCGACAGCACCGTGTTCAGGGTGGATCCCATCAGGTCGATGGCGAGCAGGTAGCCCAGCCACCAGAAAGGGTTCAGCAGCGATAGCAGCCGTGGCCGTGCCAGCCACGCCGCCACCTGCTGCTGCGCGTCTTCCTCGGCGTAGAACCAGTCCGGCAAGGCCATGCCCGCGCTGGCGTACACCGCCAGCGTATACAAAGCAAAAGCGCCGCACACTTCGTAGTAGGCAATATGCTTTAGTTCACGGCTGCTCAGGCCGGTAGCGGCCAGCTGCGCGCGGAATGCGGCCAACTCGGTGGCATCGTAGGACGTGTCTACCCACACCTGGGCCAGCACGCCCCACGCTATCTGCCTGCCGGATAGCGCCGCCATCCTGCCTAGCGGCTGTACCAGCCCACCGGGCCGGGTTGCAGGTTGATGTTGACCTGTTTCACCTGCTGATACTCCAGCAGGCCGTTGACGCCCAGGTCGCGGCCGTAGCCGCTCATCTTGTAGCCGCCCCACGGCGCTTCGTTGAAGGTGGGGTTGTAGCAGTTGATCCAGGTGACGCCGGCGCGCAGCGCCTTCATCACCCGCAGCGCCCGCGCACCGTCGGTGGTGAACACGCCGCCGGCCAGGCCGTACGGTGTGTCGTTGGCCAGGCGGATGGCCTCGGCTTCGTTGCTGAAGGTCTGGATCGCCACCACCGGGCCGAACACTTCCTCGCGGCAGATTTCCATCTCGCTGCGGCAGTTGTCGAAGATGGTGGGGCGCAGGAAGTAACCATTCGCGCAGTCGCCGTCGGTATGGCGTTGGCCGCCGCACACCAGCGTGGCGCCCTCAGCCTTGGCGCGTTCGATGAAGCCCAGCACTTTTTCCAGCTGGCCGGCGGATACCAGCGGGCCGATGTCCGGGTCGTTCACGCCGGGGCCGATGGTCATGGCGTTGGCGCGCTCTGCCAGCCGGGCGACAAAGCGGTCTTTCAGCGAGGCCTCGATCAGGATGCGCGAGCCGGCCGAGCACACCTGGCCCTGGTTGAAGAACACGCCGATCATCGCCCACTCCACCGCGCCTTCCAGGTCGGCGTCGGCAAAGATGATGTTGGGCGACTTGCCGCCCAGCTCCAGCCCCACGCGCTTGAGGTTGCCCACCGCGGCGCGGGCGATCAGCTGGCCGGTGCGGGTGCTGCCGGTGAAGGTGATCATGTCCACATCGTGGCTGTCGGCCAGCGGCTGGCCGGCGGCCGGGCCGCTGCCCAGCACCAGGTTGGCCGTACCCGCCGGCAGGCCCACCTCATGGAAGATCTCGAACAGCACTACCGACGATAGCGGGGTGAGCTCGCTGGGCTTGAACACCACGCAGTTGCCGGCGGCCAGCGCCGGCGCCAGCTTCCAGGTGGCCATCAGCAGCGGGTAATTCCACGGCGTGATCAGGCCGCACACGCCCACCGGTTCGTGCAGGCTGTAGGCGTGCATGGGGCCGAAACCGTCCGGCACCTCGTACACGCCGCCTTGCGGCTTGCCGATCAGGCCGGCGTAGTAGCGGAAGCAGGCGGCGGCGTCTTCGATGTCGCAGCGCGCTTCGCGCAGCGGTTTGCCGTTGTCCAGGCAGTCTAGCAGCGCCAGCTCTTCGGTACGGGCGCGGATGGCGTCGGCAATGCGGTACAGCATGTCGGCGCGGCGCGGGCCGCTCATGTGGCGCCAGTCGCCTTGCTGGTAGAAGGCGTGCTTGGCGGCGGCAATGGCTTGCAGTGTGTCCTCGGCCGTGCTGTCGGCGACCACGCCGATGACGTCGCCGTTGGCGGGGTTGAGAATGTCGCGGGTGTGGCCCAGCAGCGCGGGTTGCCACTGGCCGTTGATGTAGTTGAGGCGGGTCTGCATGGTGTCTCCGGTAGCGGGTACGGCAGGCATCGATAAGGCCGCGCTTCAGGCGCGGGCGATGTAGATCTTGCGCAGTGTCTGGCGCACCGTCCAGGTGGTGGCGCTGCCGGCGGTCAGAAAGCCGACGGTGCCGGGCTGCAGCTGCAGCGGCGCGGTGCCGTCGTCAAATGTCACGGTGGCGTCGCCCGCGAGCACCACGAAGCATTCGTCCACTTCGATATCGGTGGTGACCGACGGCGACATTTCCCACACGCCGATGGCGACATCGCCCAGCGTGGCCAGCTCGGCCACGCCCACGGTGGCCGGGCCGTGTACCACTTTGGCCGGGTCTACCGGCTGGTAAGCCAGCTCGGCGGTGGTGGCGAGCAGGGCGTAGTTGTTCAGTAGTGCAGGTGTGCTCATGGCAAGGTTTCCGTTGCGGTAACAGTGTCGGTGCCAGCTGCGGCCAAGGTTGGCCGCAGCCAGTAGTCAGGAGTCGAAGCCCAGGCCCAGCGCGTCCATGCCGCGCAGGAAGGCGTTACGGCGGCCGTGGTTGTGGTCGGCGCGGTCCAGGCTCCAGCGCATGGCCTGCACCACGGTGTAGGTTAGCGGCTCGGGCGGGAAGGGCAGCGGCATCTCGCGCACCATGCGCAGGCGGGTGCGTTCGGTGTCCAGGCCTTCTACCTTGTCCAGCAGCACGTTGGCCGCAAAGCGTGTGGCGCCCACGCCCAGGCCGGTAAAGCCGGCGGCCAGCGCCACCTTGCCGCCCATGGCGTCGGTAAAGAAGGCGCAGAAGCGCGACGAGGTGTCGATCACTCCGGCCCAGCGGTGGCTGAAGCGCAAGCCGGCCAGCTGCGGGAAGGTGGTAAAAAAGTGGCTGGCCAGCCGTTCAAAGCTTTCCGGCCGCTCTTCGTATTCCGGCTTGATCTTGCCACCCAGGTGGTAGATGGCGTCGTAGCCGCCAAACAGGATGCGGTTATCGCGCGTCAGCCGGTAGTAGTGGAACTGGTTGCCCACGTCGGCAATGCCCTGGCGGTGCTGCCAGCCGATGGCGGCCAACTGTCCGGCGCTGAGCGGCTCGGTCATCAGCACGTAGTCGTACACCGGGATGGTGTGCCAGCGGTAGCGCTTCAGCAGCGAGGGGAAGGCGTTGGTGGCCAGAATCACCCGCTCGGCCAGCACGTGGCCCTGCGCGGTGTCCACGCGTACCAGCGCGCCCTGATGACTAATGCCGGTAGCGGCACTGTGCTCGAAAAAGCGCACGCCCAGCTGGCGCGCCACGCGTGCCAGGCCCGCTACCAGCTTGCCGGGGTGGATCATGGCGGTGCCGTCGCGGTCCCAGTGGCCTGCCAGAAAGGTAGGCGAGTTCACTTCGGCGCGGATGGCGGCCTCGTCCAGGCAGCCTTCGCCGTCAAAGCGCGCCACCTGGTACGGTTCCACCGCCACTTCCAGTACCCCGGTGCGTTCGAAATCGCAGTCTATGCCGTAACGCGCCAGCGTGGCTTCCAGCTGGTTCAGGTTGTCCAGCCCCAGTTCTTCCAGCTGGGCAAACTCTTCCGGCCAGCGCTTCAGGCCGTTGTCCTCGCCGTGGGTCAGGCTGGCTTCGCAGAAGCCGCCATTGCGACCGGACGCCGCCTGGCCGACGCGGCCGGCTTCCAGCAGCACCACGTCGCGTCCGGGTTGGCGTTCCTTGGCCATCAGCGCCGACCACAGCCCGAGAAAACCGCCGCCGACAATCAGCAGCGCGCTGCGCACCTCCCCCTGCAAGGCAGGTGCGGCCGGGCCGCGGTCAACGTCGTCCAGCCAGAAAGGCGTGGCCTTGCTGGCGGCGAGGGCGTGACGGATGGTGTCCGCACTGGGCGGTAGGCGTTCGTAGACGGTCTGTGCCATAGGGGTGGGTGTGCGTGTGGTAGATGGGTTGTTTATAGCGCGTAGCGGCCAGATGTGGCGACAGCATGACTTGCCAATCGCGCAAGTTAAATACAATATTTCCAAACTTCAGTTTACAAATGGCTCACCCAATGAACAAGCCGGTAGCGCTGGGGCAGGTTAGCGATTTTGACATCCGCCTGCTACGTATTTTCAAGACCGTGGTGGAGTGCGGCAGTTTCTCTGCCGCCGAAAGCGTGCTGGGCATCAGCCGCTCGGCCATCAGCCTGCACATGGGCGACCTGGAGAAGCGGCTGGGTGTATGTCTGTGCCGCCGTGGTCGCGCCGGCTTTGCACTGACCGACGAGGGGCGCGAGGTACTGCGTGCGGCCAACATCCTGCTGTCGGCCATCGAGGACTTTCGCGACGAGGTAAACCAGCTGCACCACCAGCTGCGCGGCGATCTGAACATCGGCATCATCAATAACCTGGTGACGCAGTCGCACATGCACATCACGCGTGCACTGAAGGCGCTCAGCGCGCGCGGCCCTGGCGTGTGTATCAATATCGCCATGATGGTGCCCAGCGACATCGAGCAGGGCGTGCTGGACGGCACGCTGCACGTGGGCGTGATACCGGAAACCCACCCCTTGCCCGGCCTGGCCTATTTGCGGCTGTACGAGGAGCAGTCGTCACTGTATTGCAGCAGCGAACACCCGTTTTTTGCCGCAGCCGCACCAGACGACACCGCCATCCGCCAGGCGCACGCCATTTTCCCCAATTACCGCATTACCGACGAGGCACACCGCTGGCTGGGCCAGCTGCACTGCACCGCCAAGGCGTCCGACCGCGAAGGCATCGCCTTTTTGATACTCACCGGCCACTACATCGGCTTTCTGCCCGACCACTACGCTGCCAGCTGGGTAGCGCGCGGCCAGATGCGTGCCATCCGCCCCGACGAATACCGTTACAGCACGCCGCTAAGCGTGGTGGTGCGCAAAGGCCGGCGCAGCAATATGGTGCTGGACAGCTTTCTGGGCGAGCTGGGCGCGCCGGATACGGGGCGGGAGGGGAGCTAGCAGGGCAGGAGGTTGGTCGGCAGGTGCCGCCTATGAAAAGCCCGCTTCGGCGTAATGCCAGTCAGTTAAGGCTTGCCGCTGTAAATCCAGTAAAAGGGAACATGTTCATCATGTTCCCTTTTTCGCTGTATGAGCCTGCTACAACACGCATTAAATGACACGCTGCCACATACCCCTTCTCGTCTGGAGGCATTAGCCGCACTGATTGACCCAGACTGGATCGCGCAAGCCCTCGCCGTAACCGGTAAAGCCTCTATCCGGCGCCGTAAACTCCCGGCCGAACATGCCGTCTGGCTGGTCATTGGCCTGGCACTCTTTCGCCACTTGCCGCTATGGCAGGTCGTACAGCAATTGGCGCTGAGTCTCGATCAACAAACCCTACCCGCACCCAGCGCCAGTGTTCAGGCACGTCAGCGCCTTGGCGACGAGCCGATGGCCCAACTGTTCCGGATGCTCACGCAAGCCTGGAACCGGGTCCCCACCCATGACGCCTTGCGCGTACTGGCCGTTGACGGGATCGTCTGGTGTGCGCCAGACACCCCGGAGAATCAGCAGCAGCTTGGCCGTTGCGCCACACAGCATGGGGCACTTCCTTGGGCACAGATCCGTGCAGTCTGCCTGATGGATACCCTCAGCCATGAGTTACTGGATGCCCAAATGGGGGGTATGGACCGTGGCGAGCTGACACTCGCAGCGGGTCTGCAGGGGCAGGATCACTCCATTACCTTGTTTGATCGGGCTTACTTCTCGGCCGCCTTCCTGCTGCAGTGGCAGGAACAGGGCGTTTCGCGGCACTGGCTGATGCGGGCCAAAGACAAGTTGCGTTACGAGAGCGTGATGCAGCTCGCTGCCGGGGACACCCTCATTCGCATGCCGGTCTCGCCGCAGGCACGGAAGCAGCATTCCGCGCTGCCCCGTTACTGGCAGGCCCGGCTGATTGAGGTAGAGATAGCCGGGCGAAAGCGGCGCTATCTGACCTCGGTGCTGGATCATCAGGCTTACCCTGCTATGCAGTTGGCGCAGCTATATGCCGAACGCTGGGAAATCGAGCTGGGGTTTCGCGAGATCAAACAATCGCTGCAGCATGCCGAGCCAGTGTTGCGCAGCAAACAGCCAGACTTGGTTCGGCAAGAGTTATGGGGGGTGCTGATTGCGTATACCTTGCTGCGGCGGTGGATGCGGGAGATGGCAGCGCAAGCGAAGGTAGAGCCGCGCCGGATCAGTTTCCACACTGCCAGCTACGCGATAGTGAATGTGCTGTGTTTTGCCAGCCTGAGCTCGGCAGGTACGTTGCCGGCGCAATTATCGCGCTTGCTGGAGCAGTCGAGTCTGTTTGTGCTACCACCCCGCAGACCAGACCGACATTGCCCGCGCGTGGTGAAGAACAGGGCGCACAAATATCCAACGAAAAATGCCAGTCAGCGTTAACTGACTGGCATTACGCCAGCTGGCGGGTTTTGTTTTAGCAGGCAAACAGCGCCGGTTTAGAACGGAATGTCGTCGTCCATGTCGTCCATGCGGGCGGCAGGCTTGGGTTCCTGGCGGCGCGGGGCGGCTGGCGGGGCGGATGGGGCTTCCTGGCGGGCTGGCGGGGTGGCGCTGTAGCCGTCGTCCATTGGCGGCATGTCGTCGCGGCGGCCGCCTTGCAGGCTGATTTCGCTCACGCGCACGTCTGGCGACAAGCGCTTGATGCCTTCCTTGTCTTGCCATTCGCGCAGGGTCAGTTGGCCGTATACGGTGACTTGCTGGCCTTTGTTCAGGTAGTTTTTCAGCGATTCGCCACGTTTGCCCCATACCTGGCAGCTAAACCAGTTGGTGGTTTTGCGCTCGCCAAAACCGATGTCGCTGGCCACGCGGAAGCTCAGCACCGATTCGCCGCTGGGGGTGTAACGCAGCTCTGCGTCTGCGGCCAGGCGGCCGTCAAAAGTAATGCTGTTCATGGAATCCTCCGAAAAATCTGTTCAATATGTGGGGCGGTAGCGTGTACCACCCTGCAGGGCTGCATCAGCTCTGCGTATGTTTTCAGGCCTGGGCCGGGTAAGTGCTGGCAATCAGGGCGCGGGCGCTGGCTTCGTCCCAGCCTTGCTGGGCCACTTTCAGGAAAGCCACGCGCTCGTCCAGCATGATCACTACCTCGCTGACGCCTTGTACCGCCAGCAGCTGGCGCGATAGGGTGGCCACATCGCCTTGCCAGGTGTCGCCAATGTGGAACATCTGCGTTTTGACGGCCTTGGGTGGCGTCATGGTAAACGACAGCCACAGCCAGCTACCCATCAGCAAACTGGTAAAGCCGAATACGCCAGCGGCGCCGTGGTGGCTGTACAGCCAGCCGCCCAGCGCGGCGCCCAGAAACAGGCCTAGCGATTGCGCCGTATTATACACGCCGATGGCGGTGCCCTTCGCGTCGGCTGGGGCGATTTTCGAGATCAGCGATGGCAGTGTCGCTTCCAGAATATTGAAAGCAATGAAATACAGTGCCAGCCAGGTGACGATCAGCCAGAAGCTGGACAGCGCCAGCGCCATGCCCAGCTGGGCGGCGGTCATCAGCGCCACGGCAGCCACAAACACCTGCTTGAGCTTGGCTTTTTTCTCGCCGTAGATAATGGCCGGTACCATCAAGAAGAAGCCGGCTACCACCACTGGCAGGTATACCTGCCAGTGTTCGGACTTATCCAGGCCACCGGTGCTGGTGAGCGCGAAGGGGATGGTAACAAACATGGCCATCTGCGCGGCGTGCAGGGCAAAGATGCCGTAGTTCAGCCGTAGCAGCTCCGGGTGGCGCAGCACGGCCGGCAGGCGCGCGGTATTGGTGCCGGTGTCGGAGTGAAAGCGCGACACGGCGGGGTCGGGGATGATCTTCCACACGCCTACCAGTGCCATCAGCGACAGCACACCGGTAAGGGTGAAGATGCCGTCCACGCCGATGTGCTTGGCCAGCAGCGGGCCCAGCACCAGGCTCACTGCAAAGGTGGTGCCGATGCTCATGCCTATCATGGCCATGGCGCGGGTGCGGTTTTCTTCGCGGGTAAGGTCGGCCAGTAGGGCGGTAATGGCGGCAGAGATGGCTCCGGCGCCCTGGATGACGCGGCCCAGCATCAGCCAGTAGATGTCGTCGGCCTGGGCGGCAATAAAGCTACCGGCAGCAAACAGTAGCAGGCCGGCGTAGATCACTTTTTTGCGGCCAACCTTGTCCGACAGCATGCCCAGTGGCAGCTGCAGCATGGCTTGTACCAGGCCATAGCTACCCAGCGCGATGCCGATCAGGGCGTGATTGTCTGCGCCTTTCAGCGTGGTGGCGTACAGGGCGAATACGGGCAGAATCAAAAACATGCCCAGCATGCGCAGGGCGTAAACACCGGCCAAACCCAGGCTGGCGCGTAGTTCTAATGCAGTCATGTGTATGCGTATAAGAGGTGGCAAACGGGCAGCTGCCATAGCGGAGAAGGCTGCCGGTGGCCAGTGTAGCGGGGTTTTCCTGCCGTGCTGTGACGGTGTGTAAACCCTGCTGGCTATGTGGCCTGCTCAGGCTGCTGGAGCCTGCTGCAATAAGTCCGGTATAGTAGCAGGTTCCCCGATTCACGGTGAGACAGGCATGGACTCCATCCGCATACGCGGTGCACGCACGCACAACCTCAAAAACGTAAACCTGGATCTGCCACGCCACCAGCTGGTGGTGATTACCGGCTTGTCCGGCTCCGGCAAGAGCTCGCTGGCGTTTGACACGCTGTACGCCGAGGGCCAGCGCCGCTATGTGGAAAGCCTGTCGGCCTACGCGCGGCAGTTTCTGCAGCTGATGGAAAAGCCCGATGTGGATCTGATCGAAGGCCTGAGCCCGGCGATTTCTATCGAGCAGAAAGCCACCAGCCATAACCCGCGTTCTACCGTGGGCACCGTCACCGAAATCCACGATTACCTGCGCCTGCTGTACGCCCGCGTGGGCGACCCGCATTGCCCGGAGCACGACGTGCCGCTGGCCAGCCAGACGGTAAGCCAGATGGTGGACCACGTGCTGGCGCTGCCGGCAGAAACGCGGGTAATGATCCTGGCGCCGGTGATTGTTGGCCGCAAAGGTGAAAACCTGGACCTGTTCGACGATCTGCGCGCGCAGGGCTTTGTGCGGGTGCGGGTAGACGGCGAGGTGTACGAGCTGGACGCCGTGCCCAAGCTGGACAAGAACAAGAAGCACACGATCGAGGTGGTGATCGACCGCCTGAAAGTGCGCGATGACATGAAGCAGCGCCTGGCGGAAAGCTTTGAAACCGCGTTGCGCCACGCCGAAGGCCGTGCCATTGCGGTAGAGATGGATAGCGGGCAAGAGCACTGGTTCTCGGCCAAGTTTGCCTGCCCGGTGTGCAGCTACAGCCTGCCCGAGCTGGAGCCGCGCCTGTTCTCGTTCAACAACCCGATGGGCGCCTGCCCCAAGTGCGATGGCCTGGGCGAGATTACCTTCTTCGACCCCAAGCGCGTAGTGGCGCACCCCGAGCTGACGCTGGCCACCGGTGCCATCAAGGGCTGGGACAAGCGCAACCAGTTTTACTTCCAGATGCTGCAGGCCTTGGCCGCGCATTACGATTTTTCGCTGGAGCTGGCGTTCGAGGACCTGCCGCAGCGCGTACAGCACGTGGTGCTGCACGGCTCTGGCAAGGACGAGATCGAGTTTACCTACGTATCCGAGCGCGGCACCAAGTTCCAGCGTGCGCACGCCTTCGAGGGCATCATCCCTAACCTGGAGCGCCGCTATCGCGAAACCGACTCCAGCACCGTGCGCGAAGAGCTGGCCAAGTACCAGAACAACCAGTGCTGCCCGTCTTGCAAAGGCTCGCGCCTGCGCCTGGAAGCACGCCATGTGTTTATCGGCCGCAAGACCCTGCACGAAGTGAACCAGCTGGCGCTGAAAGAAGCCGCGGCGTTTTTTGCCGGGCTGCAGTTTTCCGGCCAGAAGCAGGCGGTGGCCGAAAAAATCGTGAAGGAAATCAGCGACCGCGTGTCGTTCCTGAACAACGTCGGCCTGGACTACCTGTGCCTGGCGCGCTCAGCCGACACCCTGTCCGGCGGCGAAGCGCAGCGTATCCGCCTGGCCAGCCAGATTGGCAGCGGCCTTACCGGCGTGATGTACGTGCTGGACGAGCCGTCCATCGGCCTGCACCAGCGCGACAACGACCGCCTGCTGGCCACGCTGATGCGCTTGCGCGACCTGGGCAACAGCGTGATCGTGGTGGAACACGACGAAGACGCCATCCGCGCTGCCGACTACCTGGTGGACATGGGCCCCGGCGCTGGCGAACACGGCGGCGAGGTGCTGGTAGCCGGCACCCCGGCCGAAGTAGCCGCCTGCGAGCGCTCGGTCACCGGCGATTTCCTGTCCGGCCGCCGCCTGATACCGGTACCGGCCAGCCGCCGCGAGGTGAACCCCGAGCGCATGCTGCAGATCGAAGGCGCCAGCGGCAACAACCTGAAAGACGTGACGCTGGACCTGCCACTGGGCATGCTGGTGTGCATTACCGGCGTGTCCGGCTCGGGTAAATCCACGCTGATCAACGATACGCTGTACAAGATCGCCGCGCGCGACCTGAACGGCGCCAGCGAAGAGCCGTCGCCGTACCGCCGCATCCACGGGCTGGACCATCTGGACAAAGTGATCAACGTGGACCAGAGCCCCATCGGCCGCACGCCGCGTTCCAACCCGGCTACCTACACCGGCCTGTTTACGCCGATACGCGAGCTGTTTGCCGGCGTGCCGCTGTCGCGCGAACGCGGCTACGGCCCGGGGCGCTTCAGCTTCAACGTCAAGGGCGGCCGCTGCGAGGCGTGCCAGGGCGATGGCGTGATCAAGGTGGAAATGCACTTCCTGCCCGATGTGTACGTGCCGTGCGACGTGTGCCACGGCAAGCGCTACAACCGCGAAACGCTGGAAGTACAGTACAAGGGCAAGAACATTACCGAAGTGCTGGAAATGACGGTAGAACAGGCGCTGGAGTTCTTCAGCGCGGTGCCCAGCGTGGCGCGCAAGCTCAAAACGCTGATGGACGTGGGTCTGGGCTACATCCGCCTGGGGCAAAGCGCTACTACGCTGTCCGGCGGCGAGGCGCAGCGGGTGAAGCTGGGGTTGGAGCTGTCCAAGCGCGACACCGGCAAAACGCTGTACATCCTGGACGAGCCTACCACCGGCCTGCACTTCCACGATATCGATCTGCTGTTGCAGGTGCTGCACCGCCTGCGCGAACACGGCAACACCGTGGTGGTGATCGAGCACAATCTGGACGTGGTCAAAACCGCCGACTGGCTGATCGACCTGGGCCCGGAAGGCGGGGCGGGTGGCGGCCAGATCATTGCCAGCGGCACGCCAGAGCAAGTGGCGGCCAACCCGGTGAGCCATACCGGCCACTACCTGGCACCATTGCTGCAGCCGCGCAACTAAGCGACAGAGGCAATGGCTAAAATGCAGTTAGAATCAGCTACCGGGCTGCAATGTGGCAGCCCGCTAAAGGGGAAAGCATGTTAACGCTAGGCAAGATCGACCATATCCATATCCGCGTCAGCGACGGTGCCAAGGCCGTAGAGTGGTACGACCGCGTGCTGGGGCTGGCACCGGATGCCCGTTTCAAGCACATGCAGGAAGGCCCGCACGGCGCCATGATGCTGGCCAACCCCAGCGGCACGGTGCGCCTGGCGGTGAGCGAAGAGCCCGGCGCCGGCTGCCTGGCGGGTGCGGTGGCCTTTGTGGTGAGCGGACAGGATTTTCTGGAGTGGATAGACCAGTTGGCCGGCGAGCGTGTGCTGAACCGCGACGGCCAGACCATCGCCCGCGACAGCGTGCACGACCACGGTTTTTTCTGCTCGATCTCGTTTGTGGACCCGTTTGGCAACCCGTTCGAAATTGTCAGCTACGACCACACCTGGCTGGCTGGCAAGCTCAAGTTCAAGCGCACACCGGCCTGAGCCTGCTATCGCACACACAACCCGCCGCCCGCCGGCGGGTTTTTCTTGCGCGCCACTCAGGCATAACGATAAGTTAACGGCTCGCCCTTGCGGCCAACCTTGTTCTTTACCGGAGCCTGCCATGTCGCTTGCCACCTTGTTGTTGTTCCTGCCTGCCTGTTTTGCGCTAAACCTCGCCCCCGGCCCCAATAACTTGCTGTCGATCAGCAACGCTACCCGTTACGGCTTCCGTACCGCGTGCGTGGCGGGTAGCGGCCGTTTGCTGGCGTTTGCGGTGATGATTGCGCTGGCGGCCACCGGCTTGGCGGTGGTGTTGCAGGGCTCGGTGCTGTTGTTTACCGCCATCAAGTTGGCTGGCGCCGGCTACCTGTTCTGGCTGGCGTGGCAGCTGTGGCGCGCCGGCAGCCAGAGCGGCCCGGCCGACACCCGCCCGCAGCAAGGCCTGCGCGAGCTGATGCGACAAGAGTTGTGGGTGGCCGCCGGTAACCCCAAGGCCATCCTGATCTTTACCGCCTTTTTGCCGCAGTTCGTCGATACCGCGCAGCCGGTGGCGCCGCAGTTTTTGCAGCTGGGCGTGGCATTTTTGCTGCTGGAATGGGTGGCCATCGCCGTGTACGCCGCACTGGGCGTGCAGCTCAAGCGCTGGTTTGCTACGCCGCGCGGCCAAGGTGTGTTCAACCGCAGCTGCAGCGTGCTGCTGGGCGGCTCTGGCCTGGGGCTACTACTGGCCAGGTGCTAGCTGGGTAGGGGCTATGTGCTGCCAGCTTGGCCGCATGCTTTGACAGTTTGGCGGCCAGGCATGAAAAAGCCTCACCTGTTTGACGGGTGAGGCTTTTGCTTGTGCGGCGGCGCGTGGCAGGTTCAGGCCGCCTGGCGCTGGCTCGACAGCAGGCTGGCCAGGCGCGCCTGGTTGCCGGCGTTCTGCACATTGGCAAGGCCGGCGCTTTGCAGCTGTTTGCAGGCCATGGCCGAGCGCATGCCGCTGGCACAGTACAGCAGTACCGCCGGCGGTTTTTGCTGCTTCAGCCAGTCGATGCGGCTGGCCAGCTGGCCCAGCGGAATGTTGATGGCACCGGCGGCGTGGCCGCTGGCGAATTCGCCTTGCTCGCGTACGTCGATGATCAGGGCACCGCGCGGGATGGCCGCAGCCGGTTTGGCCTGGGTGCCGAACAGTTTTTTCAACCAGTGGATCATGGCCTGTCCTTGTTTGTCCGGTAGAAGGGTGTCGGGTGGCGGCGGATCTGCGCCAGCTCACCCTATCGGCACGAATACACTATTTCTGAAGGCAGACTGTCTGTTCGGGCAGGCCCAGCTTTTTGAGCAGCAGCGCCAGCGGGCAGAAGTTGCTTAGCGAGTACTGCAGCAGGTTGGCGCCAACAAAGGCGGTGAGCCACAGCCAGTATTTGCTGATAAACAGCGGGCTGGCGTCGGCGCCCAGCGCCAGCGACAGCAGGATCATGCAGCCGGCAAAAAAGCGGATAGCGCGTTCAATGGTCATGATGGGGTACCTCCGGAGTGTGCCCGCCGGCGGCGTGGCCGCGGAAGGCGATGTAATACAGCAGCGGGATAACCACCAGCGTCAGCAGGGTGGACACGAAAATGCCGAAGATCAGCGAGATGGCCAGGCCATTGAAAATGGGGTCGTCCAGGATAAACAGCGCGCCTATCATGGCGGCCAGGCCGGTCAGGGCGATGGGCTGGGCACGGGTAGCGGCCGAGCGCACTACGGCGCTGGCTAGCGCACTGCCGGCGGCCACTTCCAGCCGGATGAAGTCCACCAGCAGGATGGAGTTGCGCACGATGATGCCGGCCAGCGCGATCATGCCGATCATGCTGGTGGCGGTGAATGGCGCGCCCAGCAGCGCGTGGCCTGGCATCACGCCCACCAGCGTCAGCGGAATCGGCGCCATGATGATCAGTGGCATCAGGTAGGAGCCGAAATGGGCCACCACGAGCAGGTAGATCAGCACCAGGCCCACGGCGTAGGCGGCACCCATGTCGCGGAAGGTTTCGTAGGTGATCTGCCATTCGCCGTCCCACTTGATGGCGTACTCGCGCTGCGCATCGGCTGGCTGGTGGATAAAGTACTCGCCCAGCGGCTGCAGGTTGGCGGTCTTGATGCTGGCCAGTTGGCCGCGCATGGCAAACATGCCGTATAGCGGGCTGTCTTCGCCGCCGGCCATATCGCCGGTCACGTAGTCTACCGCCATGCCATCCTTGCGCAGCTGCGGGCGTTCGGTGTCGGCCGGTACGGCGGTCACCAGCTCGGACAGAGGCATCACGCTGCCATTGCCGGCGCGTACCGGCAGCGCCAGCAGCGCGTGGGTATCGGCCTGCAAGGCCTGCGGCAGGCGCAGCTGTACTGGCACCGCGTATTTGCTGAGGTCGCGCAGCCAGGTGGCGTTGTCGCCAGCCAGCCCGGCGGCCAGCGTGCTGACAATCGCAGCTTGCGGCACACCGCGCTGCATGGCTTTTTCGCGGTCGATCAGCAGGACACTGCGCGGGCCTTGCGGCTGCACGCTGCTGTCTATGTCCACTACGTGCTGGCTACGCTTGAATACGGCTTCCAGTTGCTGCGCTACGCTGGTGCGGCCCGCGGCGGATGGCCCGTACACCTCGGCCACAATGGGGGCCATTACCGGCGGGCCGGGTGGTACTTCCACCAGCTTGATCCGTGCACCGTACAGGCGGGCAATCTGCTGCAGCGCCGGGCGGTAGCGCAGCGCCAGGCTGTGGCTGGATTCGTGGCGCTGGTGTTTGTCCTGCAGGTTGATCAGGATGTCGCCGCTCTCAAAACCGCTGCGCAGGTAATACTGGCGTACCAGGCCGTTGAAGTTGATCGGTGCGGCGGTGCCGGCGTAAGCCTGGTAGTTCACCACCTCGGGCTGTCGCCCCAGCCAGTTGCCCAGGCTTTGCATCACAGCGGCGGTGTCTTCCAGCGGCGCACCTGCCGGCATGTCCACCACCAGCTGCAGCTCGGATTTGTTATCGAACGGCAGCATTTTCAGCACCACCAGCTTGGCCACCGGCAGCGCCAGCGATAGCGCCACCATGCCGGCTACGCCCAGCATCAGCAGGCTGCGGGCACGGCCGCCGCGCTGCGCATGCAGAAACGGCGCGAACAATTTTGCGGCCAACGGTTGCAGACGGGCGGATAAGCCATCGTGGTGCTGGTGTTGCCGTGGCAGCCAGCGCTGCGCCAGCCACGGTGTCAGTACAAAGGCAATGGCCAGCGAGATCAGCATGCCCATCGAGGCGTTGATCGGTATCGGGCTCATGTACGGGCCCATCAGGCCGGATACAAAAGCCATGGGCAGCAGGGCGGCGATAACGGTGAGGGTAGCCAGGATGGTGGGGCCGCCTACTTCATCCACCGCGCGCGGGATCAGCTCGCTCAGGCTGGCATCCGGCGTGAGCTGGCGGTGGCGGTGGATGTTTTCCACCACCACGATGGCGTCGTCCACCAGGATGCCGATGGAGAAGATCAGCGCAAACAGCGACACGCGGTTCAGCGTGAAGCCCCAGGCCCACGACGCGAACAGCGTGGCGGTAAGGGTAAGAATGACGGCTACGCCGACAATGGCCGCCTCGCGCCGGCCCAGCGCCAGCATGACCAGCGCCACGACGGCGGATGTGGCAAAAGCCAGTTTCTGGATCAGCTTCTGCGCCTTGTCGTTGGCGGTGGCGCCGTAGTTGCGGGTGAGCGTTACCTCCACATTATCCGGCAGCAGTGTGCCGTACAGCTGGTCCACGCGCTGCGCCAGCGCGTCGGCGATATCTACCGCGTTCTGCCCCGGTTTTTTGGTGATGCTGAGGGTGACGGCGGGAGCGCTTCCCAGTGCGTCGCCGTACCACACGTAATGGCTGGCTTGCTGCGCGCCGGCGCTGACTTCGGCCACGTCACGCAGGTACACCGGCCGGCCATTGCGTACTGCCACGATCAGGCTGGCGACTTGTTCGGCGTTTTGCAGGAACGGCCCGGCCTCTACGGTAATGGCCTGGCGGTTCACGGTTTGCCCCAGCGGCAGCGCCTGGTTGGCCGCAGCCAGCGCTTGGCGCAGGTCGTCCACGGTGAGGCCGGTGGCTTGCAGCTTTTGCGGCAGCAGGCTCACATTGATGGCCTGGCCGGGGCCGCCGATGGTGGTGACTTCGCGGGTGCCGGGCACGCGTTTGAGCTCGCCTTCCAGCGCGTGGGCGATGCGTTCCAGGTCCAGGCTGCCCAGGCTGTTGTCGCGGGCGTGCAGGGTAAAGGTGACGATGGGCACATCATCGATGCCCTTGGGCTTGATCAGCGGCTGGCCTACGCCCAGGCCTTGCGGCAGCCAGTCGCCGTGGCTGTGGATGGTGTCGTACAGGCGTACCAGCGCGTCGATGCGCGGCACGCCTACCTTGAACTGCACGGTAAGAATGGCCATGCCCGGCCGGCTGACGGCGTACAGGTGATCCACGCCATCGATCTGGCCCAAGACCTGCTCGGCCGGCTGCGCCACCAGGCTTTCCACACTTTCCACACTGGCGCCGGGGAAGGGGATCAGCACATTGGCCATGGTGACGTTGATCTGCGGCTCTTCCTCGCGCGGGGTCACCAGCACGGCAAACAGGCCCAGCAGCAGGGCCAGCAGGGCAATCAGTGGTGTGATGCGGGCGTGCTGGAAAAACGCGGCCAGCCGGCCGGCCACACCCAGCTTGTGCGGGCTATCCATCAGCGTGCTCCTGGTGTACGGGTCAGGGCGGCAGCCTGTTCGGCGTTGGCGGCGATGCGTTCACCGGCACGCAGGCCGGCCAGCACCGGGAAGGTGCCGCTTTCGATACTGCCCAGCCGCACATAGCGCAGGCTGGGGCGGCCGCTGACATCTACGGTATACACCGCGTCAAACTCGCGCTGGCGGCTCACGGCGGCGGCGGGCACCCGCAGCTGGCTGTCACTGCTGCGCAGGGTAAAGCCGGCTTGCACCATCTCGCCTACCGGTACCGGGCTGCCTGCTTGCAGATTGACGCGTACGGTGCGGGTTTGGCTATTGGCGTCGGTAGCCGGGAACCATTCGATGCGGCCAACCTTTAATACTTGGCCGCGCCAGTTGAGCGTGGGTGTGGCTTGCTGGTTAACGTTGGCATACACGCTGGCTGGCAGCTGTACTTCCACGCGCAGGGCGTTGCCATCGTACAGCTCGACAATCGCCTGGCCCGGCATGGCCAGCGCACCCAGGTCGCCGTTGACGCGGGCGATGGTGCCCGCAAACGGGGCGCTAAGCTGGTACAGGCCAGCCTGGGCGCCGGCAGCGCGGGCGGCAGCGATCTGGGCGCGCGCCTGCGCTTCGGCTGTTTTCAGCTGTGCTTGCGCGCCATCCAGCGCCGATGCGCTGATGAAGTTTTGCGCGGCCAGCTTTTGGGTGCGGGCAAACTCGCGTCGCGCTTGTTCTAGCTGTGCTTGCGCAGCGGCGATCTGCGCCTGGCTGGCGCTGGCCGACTGCTGTGCCGCCTCGCCATCAACGCGCGCCAGTACGGTGCCGGCCTTGACGCTATCGCCAGCGCGTGCGCTAAGCTGGGTAATGCGCCCGGATACCGGTACCGCCAGCTGCGCGCTGCGTTGCGCCTGTACCACGCCCTGGCTCTGGTAGCTGGCATGTTGCTGCAGGTTGCCCAGCAACAAGGTGGGTAGCGGGCTGGCCAGGGCAGGGCTGGCGCTGAGGGCAATCACACTGAATCGAAGCAGGTGCACGGTGGGCTCCCGGGGAAATTGGCTATCCTTAACATAATATAAAAATTGATAATGTACAACCTCGGCATTATCATGGTCTGACGATGGCACTTGGCCGATCGCTATTTCAATACAGGAGAGATCATGCTGAAACGCAATGCACACGAGCTGGTGGCTGCTGCCAAGGCAGAAATCAAAGAATGCACGCTGGAAGAAGCCAAGATGCTGGTCGCCACCGGTAGCGTACTGCTGCTGGATGTACGCGAGCCGGAGGAGTACCACGCCGGCCATCTGGCCAGGGCGGTTAATGTGCCGCGTGGCTTGCTGGAGTTCCGCTTGTCTGGCGACGCTACGCTGGGTGATACCTCGCGCGCCATCTTGCTGTATTGCAAAACCAGCGGTCGGGCGGCGCTGGCCGCCAAGGTGATGCAGGATATGGGCTTTGGGCAGGTGGTATCGATGGCGGGCGGCTTTGACGCGTGGGTGGCTGCCGGGCTGCCGGTAGAGAAGCCACAGGCGCTGGGTTTCGATTAGGGCAGCGGATAAAGTAAAAAGGTTGGCCGCGGCCAACCTTTTTTACTGAGTGATGCGCGCCTAGTACAGGCCGAAGATGCCCATCAGGGTAAAAACCAGCACAAAGCAGGTCACGCCGGTCAACACCAGGTTGGTCTGCTTTTCTTTGCTGAGCGAGTCTTCCAGCGAGCGTTCCTGGGTTTTGATGGCGTGCACCTGCCGCTGCAGCTCGGCTTTTTCGCCATCCAGCCGTGCGATATTGTCCAGCAGCGCGCTGACAGGTACCTCGGTAATTTTCTCGGTTTCCCAGCTGCTGATCAGGCGTGAAATCTTGTCCTTGAAGTAGCGCCCGGAGCGCTGCTCGCTATCCAGAAACTCTATGTCAAAGCCTTGCGCCGCCAGGCGTGCATTACGCTTGATGCGCGCTTCTTCGCCCTCGGCCTCTGGGTTGGGCAGGGTGGTGGGCTGGACGCTGTATTCGGAATAGTGCGCTTTCAGCCACAAAATGGCCTGGGCGTAGGCGTAGCTGGTCAAGCCTAGCCCGGTTAACTCGGCACTCAGGTTAAAGCCGGACTTGGGGCCAAACTGCACAGTCTGGCGCGGGTGATCTACCGAGACTTGCAGGCAGTTGCGCGTATTGAGCCACTCGCTGACTTCGCCCTGATACAGCTTCCACTGGCCACCTTGTAGCTGGGCGTACGCGGCAAACTGGATGCGGAAAAAGTCGGACTGCTGGGTCTTGCCAAAGCTGCGCCGTACAAATACGTAAATCGGGCTGCCACCATCCATCAGCGCTAGCAGCTGTTCACCATGTGTCGTGGATAAACCGGCCAGGAACACCTCGTTCTCAACGGGCGGCAGCGGTGGCGGCTCTGGCGGGGGGGCTGCGGCAGGTGTTTTGCTGGCTTTGGTGTTCATGGTGGTGCGGGCATTAAGAAGTAGCAGATTTCAGCCTACACGATTTTACAGCAAATGGTTATAACTATAGACAGGATAACTATCGCTTTGTCATGAGTGATGTGGCGAAACCACACCACCGCCTGCGGTGGTGTGGCTGTCAGGCTTAAGCCCAGGGCACGTCGATGGTGTCGGGCTTGCCGTTTTCTGGCTGGCTGAGTGTGGCCGTTGCGGCTGGTGTGCTCGAACCTTGCTGGCTGGCTTCCAGGCCGCCCAGCGCGGCGACCAGGTCGTTTACCAGGTCGCCCAGCTCTTCCGCCATCAGCAGGAAGGTGGCTTCAAACAGGCTGGCCAGGTCGTCGCCGGCCTGGCTGGCTTCTTCTTGCAGCACATCCAGGAACTGCAGGCGTTTGAGTTGCAGCTGGTCGGTGAGTACAAAACGGATGCGCTCGCGCCAGATCAGACCCAGGCGGGTTACCTGTTTGCCGGTGGCAATGTGCTGGCGGATTTCATCGGCGGTCAGGTCGATGCGGGTGCAGCGCACCACGGCGCCGTTCTCGCTGCTGTCTTTCAGCTCGCATTCGGCATCCAGCTCAAAGCCAAAGCCTGCTTCGCCAGCGGCCAGCCAGTCGGTCATCAGCGCGTGCGGCGATACAGCGGTGCGTGGCAGTGCAGCCGGGAACGGTGGCAGTGCCTCGCGCAGGGTGGACACCAGGTTTTCTGCTTTGCTGGCGGTACCGCTATCGACCATCAGCCAGCCGCGCTGGCTATCGATATAGGCAGTAGTACGGCCGGAGCGGGTAAAGGCGCGTGGCAGCAGGTCGTCGGTGATCTGCTCTTTCAGTGCCAGCTTTTCCTTTCGGCCAACCTTGCGCAGCTCGGCAGCCTCGATCTCGGCCAGCTTGCTGTCCAGGTGGTCGCGAATCACGCCTGCGGGCAGTACTTTGTCTTCGCGGCGCAGGGTCAGCATCTGGTAACCACGGGCCTGGTGCAGCGGGCTATCCAGGTGGCTGGCGGGGGCGACCCAGCCTTCGCTGAACCAGTCCAGGCCGCTACAGCGCTGGAAAGGACGTTTGGCCAGCTGATCGGCTAGCTTGTCGCTGTCGATGGTGAAATTCTCATCCAGCCGAAAGAAAGACAGTTGCTTAAACCACATAATTGATAGATAATCTTTGTCCTCTGAGATCGGCAGATTGTAACGCAAAACCGCGGCAAACTGTCAGTTTCAGGATAAATGAATGGGTCGCGGGGTGTAGCTTAGCCTGGTAGAGCGCTACGTTCGGGACGTAGAGGCCGGAGGTTCGAATCCTCTCACCCCGACCAGTATTTATCCTGACAGATCAGTCCTTATTCGGGGTGTAGCTTAGCCTGGTAGAGCGCTACGTTCGGGACGTAGAGGCCGGAGGTTCGAATCCTCTCACCCCGACCAGATACCAGAAAAACCGCATGCTTGCCGCCTGCGGTTTTTTCTTTTTGCGCTGGCGCTATCGCCGTGCCGGTGGCGGCCAAACCGCCATGCGCCCCTCAATTTCCCTTTATGTGCCCTGGTAGCTGCCGCACAGCGGTGCGGCCAACCCTGCGCTGCGGGCCATGCCAAGAGATTTGTCTGCTCTGTCAGCCAGCTCGGCCACATTGGCATCAATGCGCTGTTTGCCCGCTTCTTTCGGTATTAACCGGTATGTACTGCTGTGCTGGCATGGCATGGGCACAAAAGAAAACCCCTCGCGCGCAGGGCGCGGAGGGGTTGGCTGTATGCTGGCAGGCTGTTGTGCTTAGCTGCGGATGCGGCGCAGTACTTCTTGCTGGCCGATCAGTGCCAAGACCGCGTCGACCGACGGGGTCTGGGTGGTGCCGCACACCAGCACGCGCAGCGGCATGCCCAGCTGGCCCATCTTGATGCCTTCGTCGGCGCAGAACGGCTTGAACAGGCCGTGAATGCTCTCGGCGTTCCAGCTGTCCAGCGCGGCCAGGCGGTCGGCAAAGCGCTGCATGCGCGCCAGGCTGTCGGCTTGCAGGTGCTTTTCCACGTCTTCCGCTTGTGCAGTGCGCTTGGCGTAGAAGTAGTCCACTTCGCGAGCCAGCGCGTTCAGGTCTTGCACGCGCTCTTTTACCAGTGCGATTACGTCGGCCAGGGCCGGGCCTTGGCGGGTGTCCACGTTGGCCGCAGCCAGGCGCTCGGCGATCAGGCCGGCCAGGCGGATATTGTCGGCAGCCTTGATGTGCTGGGCGTTCAGCCACAGGAATTTTTCGTTGTTGAAGCGGCTGGCGGACGGGCTGACCGCTTCCAGCGAGAACCATTCGACGAACTGTCCCATGCTGAAGAATTCTTCGTCACCGTGGCCCCAGCCCAGGCGTGCCAGGTAGTTCAGCAGCGCCTCCGGCAGGATGCCCTTGGCGGCGTAGTCCACCACGCTGACGGCGTCGCGGCGCTTGGACATCTTCTGGCCGTCTTCGTTGAGGATCATCGGCAGGTGGCCGTATACCGGTAGCGGCGCGCCCAGGGCCAGCAGGATGTTGATCTGGCGCGGGGTGTTGTTGACGTGATCGTCACCACGGATAACGTGGGTGATGTTCATGTCCCAGTCGTCCACTACCACACAGAAGTTATAGGTGGGGCTGCCGTCCGGGCGGGCGATGATCAGGTCGTCCAGCTCTTCGTTATTGATCTCGATGCGGCCTTTGACCGCGTCTTCCCACGCTACCGAGCCGGTCAGCGGGGTCTTGAAGCGTACTACCGGCTGCACGTCGGCCGGTGGCTGCGGCAGGGTCTTGCCTGCCTCCGGGCGCCAGCGGCGGTCGTAGCGCGGTTTTTCGCCGCGGGCTTCCTGTTCGGCGCGCAGCGTTTCCAGCTCTTCCTTGCTGCAGTAGCAGTAGTAGGCGTGGCCGCTGGCCAGCAGTTGCTGGATCACTTCCTTGTAACGGTCAAAGCGCTGGGTCTGGTAGAACGGGCCTTCATCGTAGTCCAGACCTACCCAGTGCATGCCGTCCATAATGGCTTTTACCGATTCCGGGGTGGAGCGTTCCAGGTCGGTGTCTTCGATGCGCAGCACAAAGGTGCCGCCTTGCTTGCGGGCAAACGCCCAGGAGAACAGTGCCGTGCGCACGCCACCGATGTGCAGGAAACCGGTGGGGCTGGGGGCAAAACGGGTGCGGATCATGGTCTACGCCTGCTGTGAATCGTAAAACCGGTATTGTACGTTGCCAGCGAAAGGGCGGGCAAACCGCGCAGGCGATAAAACGGCCGCCAGGCAGGGCGGCCGCGGTGGCGGGAAACGGTCAGATCGGGAAGTTGGCCGCGCTCAGGTGGCCAGCTGGCAGGCTGTCCAGCAGCAGCCACAGCGCGGTGCCCGCCAGCGTCAGCGCCATGGCACCATTGAAGTAGGCCAGACGGCGCGGGGTGTTCAGCAGCTTTTGCAGCGCCACGCCAGCGCCGGCCCATACACTGATGCATGGCATCATGGTGATGAATACCAGCAGGAAGAACAGCACAGCGGCCTGGCCGGCCGGCATATCCTGCGGCAGGAATACCATGCCCATGTTCAGGCTCATCATCCAGGTTTTGGGGTTCAGCCACTGGAACCAGATGCCACCCATGAAGCTCATCGGTTGCTGCTCCTCGGCCTGCTCGCCCAGCGTGCCTGCCTGTTTCATCTGCCAGGCCAGGTATAGCAGGTAGGCGCAACCCGCCAGGGTCAGTGCCGGTTTGAGCGCGCCCAGCAGCGGAGCCAGCTGGCTCATGAACAGGATGATGATGGCCGACTGCAGCGCGATACCGGTGGAAATGCCCAGTAGCGACGGCACGGTGCGGCCAAACCCGTGATTGAGGCCACTGGCGGCCAGAATCAGGTTATTCGGGCCGGGGGTCAGCGCCATCACGGACAGGTAAATCAGCAGGGCAGCGGTATTCATCGGGTGCGGCAACAAGGTATTAAACGATGGGCTGCATGATAAGGCGCGACGCATTACAATAACAGATTCAGAATTTTCAATTTGCAACCATCACAGTTTGGTATGCGGCCAACTGTGCTGGTACATAATCGGCCAAACTGTGCCGGTGGAGCAGGCCATGGCGCAAGACACCCTTTACATGCAGCTGGTCAACGAGTGGACGGCGCTGATCCAGCGCGGCGTGCTGCGCCCGGGCGAGAAAATGCCGTCGGTACGCAAAGCCTGCGCCCAGTACGAGGTGAGCCCGGCCACCATCCTGGCCGCCTACCGCTTGATGGAAGAGCGGGGGCTGGTAGAGGCACGCCCGCAGTCCGGCTTTTATGTGCGCACCCAGACGCGGCTGCCGCTGCCGCACATGCGGCGCCAGAGCGGTACGGTGGCCACCGGCGATGAGGTGCTGGATAACATCGAGCTGGTGTTGGCCGCACAGCAGCAGCCCGGCTATCTGGACCTGTCGATGGCCTCGCCGCGCGGCGGCGATTTTTACCCCACCACGCGCCTGAAGCACATCCTGCACAAGCTCAGCCGCGAACAGCCCACGCTGGCTACCGACTATAGCTACCCGCCCGGCGCGCAGCCGCTGCGCGAACAGGTGGCGCGGAGGGCGCTGGCCTGGGGCGTGTCATTGGCAGCCGACGACATCGTCACCACCAATGGCTGCACCGAGGCGTTGCAACTGGCGCTGCGCACCGTCTGCAAGCACGGCGACACCATAGGCCTGGAGTCGCCTACCTACTTTTTGCTGCTGCCCTTGCTGAAAAGCCTGGGCCTCAACGTGATCGAGATCCCCACCCATCCCACCACCGGTCTGTCGCTGGACGCGCTGGAGCTGCTGCTGGAAGAAAAACGGCTGCAGGCCATTGTGGCGATGCCCACCGTGCACAACCCGCTGGGCGCCACCATGCCGCCGGAAAACAAGAAAAGGTTGGCCGCACTGGTGAATGCGCACCGCGTGCCGCTGATCGAAGACTGCCCGCACGCCGACCTGTTTTACGGCCAGCTGACGCCGGACGCGGTGAAAGCGTACGACACAGATGGCTACGTACTGCTGTGCGGCAGCTTCAACAAAACGCTGGCGCCCGGCTTCCGGGTGGGCTGGATCGCGCCCGGCCGCTACCGCCGCGAGCTGACACGGCTGAAGTTTGCCTCGTCGCTGTCGCAGCCGCGCCTGCTGGAAGAAACGCTGGGGGTGTATCTGCAGGACGGCGCCTATGACCAGCACCTGCGCTTCTTGCGCCGCCATTACCAGGCGCAGATGGCGCGCTTGCAGGATGTGGTGGCGCAGGTATTTCCGGCGGGTACCCGTGCCACCTCGCCTACCGGAGGCTGCCTGCTGTGGGTGGAGTTGCCGGGCGAGGCCGACTCGCTGCAGCTGTCGCGGGCGGCGTATGCGGAAAAGATGCTGGTGGTGCCCGGCGCGCTGTACTCGCCGCGTGGCCGCTACCGCAACTGTATCCGGCTGTCGTGCTGCTACCCGTGGAGCGACGCGTACGAGCGGGGTTTGCACCGTTTGGCCGAGCTCAGCGCCAGCTTATTGCCCTGAGCGTGGCTCAAGGGCTTGCGGTGCATGTCGATATAGCAATGTGGCGCACTGGGTAGCAACAGGCATGGCTGGTTTAAAATGAAATTGCCTTTTAACAGCTATAAGCAAATGTCGGAGATATGTTTGTATCGATAGAGCGCACTGCGGTACGCTTGGTTTTATCGCGAGTTTGGTTTTGTAAAGTGTGTGCCGTGCCATAAGCACGATGCACTAATCTAAAAGTAGTATCGAGCAGGGTCGGATAAGGCAGCTATGACGCAGGAACGGGGTTTTACGCTGGTAGAGCTAATCATTACGGTAGCCATCATCGCCATCGTCATGTCGTATGCCGTGCCGGCCTACTCGCGTTTTGTCGCGCAGAACAAGGTGCAGTCATTCGCCTATGCACTGGCTTCCGACCTGAATAACGCCCGCTCCGAGGCGATACGCCGTGGGCAGACTGTCGAAGTCTGTGCGGCTTCAGATACTACAGTAGCGAGCTGTGCCGGGGCTGTGACGAATAATTGGAGCAAGAGCTGGATCACCGTGGCTAGTGGGTCGGTTATCAAGGTCCACCAAGCGGAGGCGGGCACTGTTGCTTCGACTACGTTATCCAGTGTTCGTTTTGCCGCTAGCGGCCGGCCTAACAACGCCGGCAGTATCGTTTTTCAGGATGCGGCTGCAACGACTTCTGCTTCTGTATCGATCGCGGTCTATGGCAGTATCCGGGCCGGTGGCGGGATGGGGCAATAATGATGCTAGCTTATCGTAACCGTGGTTTTGCCTTTGTCGAGCTGCTGGTGTCGGTGGTCATCATCGGCTTTGGTTTGCTGGCGATTTCTGCGTTACAGACTAATGCCCTGCAAGCGACCAATGCTGCCTATTTGCGTACCGCTGCCAGTGAATACGCGGTGGCTTTTTCGGAGCGTATGCGCACTAATACCGCTGACAGCATCTACCGTTACGACGAAGACAATAGCGTGTATATCCTGGCGCCAGTCGTGGCGTGCTACCTGCAGGCGGCGTCGAATACGGCGCTGACAGACCGGGTGGCAGAGTGTGCCAAAGTGGCCAATGCCAGCCAGACAGCCATTGTGAACGCTGATGTAGCCTCGATGACGCAGTGGGTAAGTAATACCTCCAGCACGTTGCCGCAAGGAACATGGGCGCTGAATTTGTTGCGTAACGGCGCTGTAGCCAGTGGCATTACGGCGGCCAACTGCAATTTCTCGCTGGCAGCCGGTGCGGCAGCCAGCCAGCCCTGTTCTCTACAGGTCTCCGTCACATGGCAAGAATCGCGTGCGTCGGCTGCGGTTGCCAGCATCAGTTACACATTCCGGTGAGTATCATGAGAAGCAAACAAGCCGGTTTGACCATTATCGAGTTGATGCTGTCGCTGGCACTGTCGCTCTTTCTGATTCTGGTAGCAGCACAGTTTTTTGTGGCTAACAAAATGACCTACCGCACCCAGCAGGCCCAGGCAGATATTCAGGAGCGTGGCCGCTTTGCCAGCTCCTGGCTGGCGCAGCAGCTGCGCCAGGCGGGCTATATTGGCGCAGTTGAGGTGGCCACTAAGGATTTCAGTAGCGTGTTTGTCCTGCAAAACGCCAGTGGTAGCGCACTGGCCATGGCGGCAGGGCAGGTGTTGCTGGGTACCTCAGGCACGGTGCAGGTGCGTTACCGAGGTGCCGATGATACCAGCCTGGTGAATTGCCAGGGTCAGGGGGTGGCAGCCAGTACCACTGCCACGCATATGATCAATACCAGTGGTAGCAGCTTGATGTGCGATGGCACCGAGGTGGTGCCTGGAGTCGTGCAGTTAAGGCTGCAATACGGCCAGGATAGCGTGAACCCGCTGGACCGCATTGCAGACCAGTATGTACAGAACGCACCGGCTTCGGCGGTGTATGCAGTCAGGTTATGCATGCTGGTGCAATCGCTGGAGAACAATGTCAGCCCGGTAAGCCAGACTATTGCAGCAGACTGTGATGGTAATGCGTATACCCCTGCCAACCGCGCGATTGCAAAAGTGTTCCGGTCTTCGGTTTATCTGAGGAATATCCCATGAGCAGGGCAGTAATGCAGCAGGGTTTTTCCCTGCTGGTGGTGATGGTCTTCCTGCTGGTGTTAGGCTTGCTGGGTTTTGCCGTGACCAAAAGCGCCATCGTGCAAGAGAAGATATCGGGCAATCTGCGTGAAAAAAACGTTTCGTTTCTGGCTGCGGAAGCAGCGCTGCGAGAAGGGGAGATCTACCTGACCACGGTTGACGACCTGGCCAGTATTACAGCCTCCAATTCGCTCCCCGCACGCAATGTGGTCTCATCGCTGGCTGGCGCATCGGCCAGCTATACCATAGGTTGCGTCAATAACTGTACAGCGTCCGCGGGTAAGGTCTATTACCGCATCGTGGCCAGCGGTACCGGTGTGCGTAATGATTCGGTCACCGCGTTGGAAGCGGTAGTATCGGTAGAAGAGTAAGCGGCCAACTGGCTTTGGCAAGCAAGGGCAGGCAAGTGTTGTCGTGCCCTAATGGAGAAAAAATGAAGCAAAACCAGGGTTTTACCTTGATCGAGCTGGTTATCGTGGTGGCTATCGTCGGTATTTTGTCTGCCATCGCCATGCCGATGTACCGCGATTATGTCGTGCGTTCCAACCGTACCGAGGCCAAAACGGCATTGGCTGCTGTCGCGTTGGCACAGGAGCGCTACTACTCAGTGAATAATCAGTACAGTACGACGATTGCTTCGCTAGGTACCGTTATGGGTTTGAGTAGCAGTGGTGTGACCGAAAACGGTTTTTACAGCATCAGCATTACTGCGGCCAACCCTGCTGCCAGCTACACCTTGAACGCCACCCCGCAAAGCAAAGCCGGGCAGAATACCGACAAGTGCAACATCCTGACGCTGAGCAGCACGGGCTTGAAAGGCGTCAGCAGCGCCACCAGCGGCTATACTGCGGCCAACTGCTGGTAAGTAGTGTCATGCGGCTGGCGTCTGGGCGCGTGCTGCATTAAGATAGCCCCCTTTTTGCCGGATGGCGTCGCTGTCCTAGTGTCTTGTTTTTGAAAGGACTGCGCGCAAACGTGTTTTGCCCAGTGACTTGAACCATGAAGAATGCAATGAAATCCAATAATGAAACGGCACTGGGTGCCGCACTGAAGACGGCAGTACAAAGTCTGAGCAAGAAAAGCCAGACCGAAATGATTGCCGCCCATGTTTACGCCAAATACGAAGTATTCAAGCGTTTCCTGCCGCTGGCACTGGGTATCCACGAGGCATTGATCGCAGCACTGCCGCAGTTTGATGCACAGCTGGTGGCCCGTGTACTGGCCAACCACTGCCGCCGTCAGCGTTATATCAAGTCGCTGGCCCGTGGTGGCAAGCGCTTTGACCTGGCGATGAAGCCGGTAGGTGTGGTGAGCCCGGAAGAAAAAGCCGCAGCCGAACGCATGGCGCAGCCACGCCCAGCCAAGGCAGACGCTGTAGCGCCGGCAGCAGACCTGCCTGTTGCTGCCGAGGGTGTCGCACCCGACGCGGTAGTTGCAGCACCGGCCATCGAGCCTGCTGCTGAGTAAGACACTCAGTCTTGCGGTAAACCAACCCCTCCGGCTTGTGCTAGAGGGGTTTTGTTTTTATCGGGCTACGGTTGTAGCCAGAAAAGGATGCGTATGTTGACCAGGCAGCACGGTGTCACCATTGAGCTGTGGCGCGGTGATATTACACGCTTGGCGGTAGACGCTATCGTCAATGCGGCCAACCGCGGCTTGCGTGGCGGTGGCGGGGTGGACGGCGCCATACACCGAGCCGCTGGCCCGGGCATGCTGCAAGCCTGCCTGCAGCATGGGTTTTGCCCGGTGGGCGAGGTGCGGGTCACGCCCGGTTTCGCACTGCCGGCGCGCTGGGTATTCCATACCGTTGGCCCGCTATGGCGTGGTGGTGATGAAGGCGAGGCCGAACAGCTGGCGCAGTGCTACCGCCATTGCCTGGATGAGGCCGCCAGCCGCGGTGTACGCGAGCTGGCGTTTCCGGCCATCAGCTGTGGCGTGTACGGCTACCCGGCACTAGCCGCCATGCATGTGGCGTGGCAGGCCATGACACAATGGTTGGCCGCCGCGCCGGCGCACGACTTGCAGCGCATTGTGCTGGTCGCCTTCGATGACAGCGTATGGCAAGCCGGCTGCCGTGTGATGCCGGGCATCAGCTAGCACCGGTTATAGGCAAGCGTTCGAAACTTAGCAAAAAACGGTATTAGTCAGCGCAGGTGTGGCTGTATAGAATTGCGCAGCATAACGGCCCGCGCCGTGCGCTCAACAGGAGAATAAACAATGCGTATTGCCTCTTCCGTCACCGACCTTATCGGCAACACCCCGCTGGTACGCCTGAACCGTGTCACCGAAGGCGCCGGCGCCACCGTAGTGGCCAAGCTGGAGTTCTTCAACCCGGGCCACAGCGTGAAAGACCGTATTGCCGCAGCCATGATCGAAGCCGCCGAGAAAGACGGCAAGATCGGCCCTGGCACCGTGATCGTGGAGCCGACTTCGGGCAATACCGGTATTGGCCTGGCCATGGTGTGTGCCGCACGCGGCTACAAGCTGATTATCACCATGCCGGAAACCATGAGTCGTGAACGCCGCCAGCTACTGCGCGCCTACGGTGCCGAGCTGGTGCTGACCCCCGGCCCGGACGGCATGGGCGGCGCTATCGCCAAAGCCCGCGAGATCGTGGCGGCCAACCCGGATACCCACTACCTGCCGCAGCAGTTTGAAAACCCGGCCAACCCCGAGATCCACCGCAACACCACCGCCGAAGAAATCTGGCGCGATACCGACGGCCAGGTCGATATCCTGGTAGCCGGCGTGGGCACCGGCGGCACCATCACCGGCGTGGGCGAAGTGCTGAAAGCACGCAAGCCAGGGGTACAGATCGTGGCAGTCGAGCCTGACGCGTCGCCGGTATTGTCCGGTGGTGCCAAGGGCCCGCACCCGATCCAAGGTATCGGTGCCGGTTTTGTGCCGCCTATCCTCAATACCGGTATCTACGACGAGATCATCCGTGTAGGTAACGACGATGCCTTCGACACCGCCCGCAATGTGGCCACCCAGGAAGGTGTGCTGGTAGGTATCTCGTCCGGCGCGGCGGTATGGGCTGCGCTACAGCTGGCCAAGCGCCCGGAAAACGCCGGCAAGCTGATCGTGGTGGTGATTCCATCCTTTGGCGAGCGCTATCTGTCTACCGCGCTGTTCCAGCACTTGGCCGACTGATTATCGCTGGCACCTCGGCTGCAACCCTGCCTGCGTGGCAGGGTTTTTCTTTTATGGAAAGGCAAGGCAGCGCCAGCCGCTATTCGGGTTTACAATCGGCTACATGAAACGACTGCTTCTGATTCTGTCCCTGTTGTGGCTGGCAGGTTGTGCCACCTTGCAGGAGCTGGGTGGTGGCAATGCCGCTGCCGATACGCTGATGCGCGAGGCGCAGCTGCTGGCGCCGCGTGTGGGCAAAGGCGAGCTGACCCGCGTGCATGTCGCGGACCGGCTGGATGCCCTGCGTCAGCAGCAGGTTGGCCGCAACGCGGTGGACGACGACGTTTTCCGTACCTATCGCCGCATTGCCCAGCAGCGCGATGCCGGCCAGATCGACAGTGCCCGTGCGCAAAAACAGATGGAAGACCGTCTGGAGATGTGGCAACGCCGCTGGCCCGCGCTGCAAGACAAACCCGCTAACCCGGCTTTTACCCAATTCCTGCTCAAGCTCTACAGCCTGCCACCGCTGCCGCGCTGATCTTTGCACCATGAAAAAAACGCCTGTCACCACCGGCTGCCATTGCGGCCAACCTCTGCCTTACGCTGATTGCTGCGGCCCTTATCACCACGGTGCATTGCCTGCCAGTGCCGAGCAGCTGATGCGCTCGCGCTACAGCGCCTTTGTGCTGCAGCTGGAACCCTACTTGCTGCAAAGCTGGGCTAGCGACACCCGCCCCGCCAGTCTGGACCTGAGTGCCGACGATGGCGTGAAGTGGTTGGGCTTGCAGGTATTGGCCGCCACGGGTGGTGCTGAGGGTGACGACACCGGCACTGTCGAGTTCGTGGCGCGCTACAAGGTGGGGGGGCGTGCCTACCGCCTGCACGAGACCAGCCGTTTTCGCCGTGAAGACGGTGCCTGGCGCTATATCGATGGCGACCTGCATGAGGGCTAGGGTGTTTACCTAAGCGATTGATAGCGATCATTTTTTATCGCTATCGGGCTAGGAATGTTGGCCGCGTGTGCCATGCTGGAACGGGCGTCTGCCCGGAAAACGGAGGTGACACGTGAACGATACACTGCATGACTTCATTGCCCAGCTGGAACGCCACCAGGCCGAAGGGCGCGACCTGGGCCAGCTGTTATCCGTCGACCCGGTGCGCCAGCTGGCGTTACCGCTCAATCACCAGACTTGCAGCCAGCTGCGTGCCATGGCGCAAGTGTTCCAGTGCGACGAGGCCTTGCTGGCATCGGCCATTCTGGCCGGGGCGTTGCGCCATATGCAGCAGCACCTGGACGAAGACCTGGATGCACTGGCCAGGCTGGCGCGCGAGGCGCTGGACAGCCCGTGCCAGGCCGCCAGCGAAGCCATCTAGCCCGGCTTGCCCTGCAGCAGCATGGTCAGTTGCTGCAGGGTTTGTCGCAGCATGGCCGATTCCGCCTCGCGCCCCTCTGCGCCGTAGCGGCAGCGCATGGCCTGCGGGATGGCGGCGGCCTGTGTTTCCAGTGCCTTGCCGGCGTCGCTTAGCCATACTTCTACCCGCCGTTCATCGTTGCTGGCGCGCCGCCGCAGCAGCAGGCCGGCCGCTTCCAGCCGTTTCAAGAGCGGTGTCAAGGTACCGGAATCCAGCAGCAAGCGTTCGCCCAGCTGCTTGACGCTGGCACCGTCTTGCTCCCATAGCACCAGCAGCACCAGGTATTGCGGGTAGGTCAGCCCCAACGCGTTCAGCAGCGGCTGGTAGGCCTGCGTCATGCTGCGGCTGGCCGCGTACAGCGCAAAGCACAGTTGGCGATCCAGTTGCAGCTCCGGCGTCATAGCAGGCGCTCGATCTCGCTGCGCAGCGCTTCCGGCTTGGTACGCGGGCCAAAGCGGCCAACCACCTGGCCCTGGCGATTCACCAGAAACTTGGTGAAATTCCACTTGATGCCACGGGTGCCCAGAATGCCGGCTTTCTGCTGTTTCAGGTATTGCCACAGCGGGTGGGCGTGGGCGCCGTTGACGTCTACCTTGGCCGCCAGCCTGAAGCTGACGCCGTAGTTTTTCTGGCAAAAGCTGCCAATGGCTTCGGCGGCGCCGGGTTCCTGCTTGCCAAACTGGTTGCAAGGGAAGCCGATTACCGCCAGGCCTTGCTCGCCCAGCTCGCGGTGCAGTGCTTCCAGGCCTTCGTACTGATAGGTAAAGCCACACTCGCTGGCGGTGTTGACCAGCAGCAGCACCTTGCCCTGGTAGTCGGCCAGCTGGATGTCGCCGCCCAGCAGGGCGGGTACGCGGTATTGGTAGATGGACATGGGTTATTTCAATTTTGAAAAATTAAATTGCACACAATTAAATATGCCAAAAAAAGAGCGAAGCGGCAAGGGGGAACCACAACGCTCATAAGAAACGGCTTGCTGTGCCCAGGGCGAACCATGATTGGTGCGCCCTGAATTCATCCTAGACCAGCCGCCAGAAATTGCGAGTTTTGACCCAAAACAAAAAACGCGGCCGGGGCCGCGTTGTACGGGTGTACTGGCTTGTTCAAGGGCGGGGCAGGGTAACGCCAACCTGGCCCATGTATTTGCCGGCACGGTCTTTGTACGATACGTCGCAGATTTCGTCTGACTCGAAGAACAGCACCTGGGCCACGCCTTCGTTGGCGTAGATCTTGGCTGGCAGCGGGGTGGTGTTGGAAAACTCCAGAGTGACGTAGCCTTCCCATTCCGGTTCGAACGGCGTTACGTTCACGATAATGCCGCAACGGGCGTAGGTGGATTTCCCCAGGCACACGGTGAGTACCGAGCGCGGGATGCGGAAATACTCCACGGTGCGGGCCAGTGCAAAGCTGTTGGGCGGGATGATGCAGTAGCCCTTACCGGAGACTTCTACAAACGAATCCGGGTCGAAGTTTTTCGGGTCGACAATGGTGCTGTTGATATTGGTGAACACCTTGAATTCGTCGGCGCAGCGGATATCGTAGCCGTAGCTGGAGGTGCCGAACGAGATCACCTTTTCGCCGTTCACGTTCTTGACCTGGTCGTACACAAACGGCTCGATCATGCCGTGTTCTTCGGCCATGCGGCGAATCCACTTGTCGGATTTGATGGTCATTGTATTGTTCTCTTTCGGGCTAGCTTTCAGTTGGCTGGATTTTACTGGTACACAGGCGCAGGCGCTACTTTGCCATGTGTTGGCCTGATGGTGGGCGGATTTGGCATGGCGATTCAATAGCTGTCATTTTTAGTGCGATAAATAGGGTTTTGTTAAAATTAAATGCCCTATTGCCGCGTATCGATGGTGGTAAAGTGAATATTATTGCGAATAATTCGCAAAAATGTACCATGACAGGCTGGGTGGCCTGTACTAGAATCCGCCTATTCGAATCATGACCAAGTATTACAGGGGCAAACACCATGCAAGGCCATCCAAAGATCATCGCGCTGCTTAACGACCTGCTGGCAGAAGAGCTGTCTGCCGCAGACCAGTATTTTGTTCACGCCGAGATGTATAAAGACTGGGGTCTGAACAAGCTGTTTGCCCGTATCGACCACGAGCGCGAGGACGAGCTGGAACACGCTCGTACCCTGATCGCCCGCATCCTCTTCCTGGGCGGCAAGCCCAACGTGGCCAAGCGTGTGCCTATCGTCATCGGCGACGACGTGCCGTCCATGCTCAAAAGCGACCTGGACGTGGAATACCGCGTGGCTGCAGCACTGAAAGACGTGATCGCCGTCTGTGAGCAGGAGCGCGACTACATCACCCGCGAACAGCTGATGGTGCTGCTGGAAGAAACCGAAAACGACCACGCCCACTGGCTGGAACAGCAAATCAAGCTGATCGACCTGGTAGGCCTGGCCAATTACCAGCAATCGCAAATGGCCGGCGACGCCAGCGCCAGCTAAGTCCCCCGGCCGCGGCTTGCGGCCAACCTTGCCAGATACCCTGCCTGCTTGCGCGCGCAGGGTTTTTTATTGCCTGCGGTTTGAAATAATTGAAACACACGCTGTGCCGCTTTCTGTTAAACCTGATGGTAAAAAAGGGAGACAAACATGGACGACAGGCATGCCGTGCTGATTGTGGATGACGAGGCCGACATCCGCGACTGGCTGGCCGAGCTGCTGCAGGATTGTGGCTACGCGGTGGTAGGGGCGGCCAACGGCCGCGAGATGCAGGCAGCGCTGCAACAGCACAGCTTTGCGCTGGTGGTGCTGGACCTGCGGCTGAAGGGCGAAGACGGCTTGCAGCTGGCGCGCACGCTGCGTGCACAGTCGGCGGTGCCCATCATCATGATGAGCGGCAAAGGCGACGAAACCGACCGCGTGCTGGGGCTGGAGCTGGCCGCCGACGACTACCTGACCAAGCCGTTTTCCGGCCGTGAATTTCTGGCACGGGTGCGTGCCGCGTTGCGCCGAGCCACCGAGCTATCGTTGCCCATGCTGCGCAAACCGGGCGAGGCGCACGAGTGCTACTGCTTTCACGACTGGATTCTGGATGCCACCGCCCGCGAGCTGCGCCATAGCCGTGGCGGCGAGCCATGCCCGCTCACCCAGGGCGAGTACGCGCTGTTGGCCGCACTGGTACGCCACCCCGGCCGGGTGTGGAGCCGCGAGCAGCTGCTGGAGCAAACCCGCGGCCTGGACACCGAGGTATTCGACCGCACCATCGACGTGCTGATCCTGCGCCTGCGCCGCAAGATCGAACCCAACCCGCGCCTGCCGGCGCTGATCTGTACCGAACGTGGCGCCGGCTATGTGTTTCGCGCCAGCGTCAGCAAAACCCAGAGCGCATGATGCCCACCCTGTTGCAACAGCTGCGTAGCCAGCCTATACGTGCCCGGCTGCAGGCGGCTTTTGTCTTGCTATTTGTGCTGATGCTGGTGGTGATCGTGGTCAGCATCAGCGCTATGCGCAATACGCTGGACACCCTCACCGGCTTTCGCGAGGAAGTGATGCCCGAGCTGGCCCGCGTGCTGGAGCTGGCCGAGAAAGTATCGCAAATTGCCGCCATCGCGCCGTCGCTGGCCGACAGCTACGCGCCGGAAACGCTGTCGCGCGACATTAACCGGCTGCAGGCGCTCACGCGCGAAATCCGCCAGTTATCACAAAACCTGCCACCAGAAGCCGACCGCCAGCTGGCGGTGAGCAGCATGCTCGAAGGCGCCGAGCGCGACCTGTCGCAACTGCTGCTGCTATCGGCGCAGCGCCGCCGCAGCCAGCAAATCCTCAATATCTACATGGCGCGGCTGGACGAGCTGGGCGGCAGGTTGGCCGCACAGCACGCCGCGCAGGCCAGGCAGGCGCCCACGCTGATTCCACTGTGGCAAACGCTGTTGGCGGTGCCGCTATCGCGCGACCGCGCCCGGCTGGGCGAGCTGGAAGCCAGCGCCGAGGCGCTGATGCTGGCCATGCAGCAACGCGGCGAATCGTCGCAGCTGCCAGACTGGCTGGTGGTCGAGCTGGAAGTGATGGTGCAGGCACCACAAAATCTGTTCGAGCAGCAGCGCGAGCTGACCGAAAGCGGCGAACGCATTGCGGTACTGCTACAGCTGTACCGCAGCAATGCCGAGCACCTTAGCCGCCGTACCGCCCGCTACGTGCAGGCTATCCGCCAGCAAGCCGACGACCGCAGCGGGCAGATGGCCACCGAAATCCGCTCCGGTAGCAGTAGTGCCTTGCTGCTGGCAGCTATTGGTGTGGCGGTGGCCATGTTGGCCGCGGCTTATGTGCGCCGCGTCGCGCAGCGCATGCAGGCCATTTCCAGTGTGATGAGCCGGCTGGCCGGCGGCGATACCGAGCAGCTGACGCCGGCTACCGAGCAGGCCGACGAAATCGGCGATCTGGCACGCGCCTTCCAGGTATTCCGCGACAACCTGCTGGAAAAGCAGCGCCTGTCACACGGTATTGAGGCGCAGCGCCGCCTGTTGCAGACGGTGTTTCGCAGCATGCACGACGGCCTGTCGGTGTACGACGAAGACGGCAAACTGATGGTATGGAACCCGCAGTTCCCGGCGCAGCTGGGCATGACGGCTGGCAGTCTGTACAGCGGCATGCCCTACACCGCGCTGCGTGCTGCCATGCCGGCTGGCACGCGCTGGGAGGCGGTGGCCGGCGACACCGTGGCCCAGCCGGACGACAGCCACCGCATTGCCAGCCACGCCGAGCTGCACCTGCCCGGCGGGCGCGTGCTGGAGTTCATGAGCCACGCCATGCCGGAAGGCGGCTGGGTGGCGGTATGCCGCGACGTATCGGCACGACGCGCCGCCGAGGCGCAGCTGCAGCAGATGCAGAAAATGGAAGTACTGGGCCAGCTTACCGGTGGCGTGGCGCACGACTTCAACAATATCCTGATCGCCATCCTGGGCAACCTGGAGCTGCTGGAACAACGCGCCGACCTGCCGGCCGAGGCGCGCCAGCGGCTGGAGCGCGCTCACGTAGCGGCCAACAAGGCGGCGGCGCTCACCCGCCGGCTGCTGGCCTTTGCCCGCCGTCAGCCCCTGTGTACCGAGCGGGTGGACGTAGGCGACATGCTGTACGAGATGCTGGACCTGGTGGAATACAGCGTCAGCGATGGCATCCGCGTCAGTGTGGACGCGCCGGAAGGCCTGGTGGTGCAGGTGGACCGCGGCCAGCTGGAAAACGCCATCCTCAACCTGGCACTGAATGCCGCGCAGGCGATGGGCGAGCACGGCAGCCTGCAGCTAAGGGTTGGCCGTATCCAGCGCGACGGCCGCGACTGGGTGGCCATCAATGTGCAGGACGACGGGCCTGGCATTCCGCCCGAGGTATTGCCGCACGTGCTGGAGCCGTTCTTTACCACCAAGGCGCAGGGCAAGGGCAGTGGCCTGGGGCTATCTATCGTGTACGGTTTTGTGAAGCAAAGCGGTGGCGAGCTGGCCATTCACAGCCGCCAGGGCGAGGGCACTACCGTGTGCATCGAGCTGCCGGCCAGCGCCGGCCAGCATAGCCCGCAAGCCAGCGCCAGCGCGCTGCCGGCGGTCCTGCCTGCGCGCCACGTATTGCTGGTGGAGGATGACGCCGACGTGCGCGATACCGCCCAGCAACAGTTGGCCGCATTGGGGGCGCGAGTCAGCGTGTTTGCCAGCGAGGCGGCGCTACTGGGCTGGCTGGCAGCCGGTGGCGAGGCAGACCTGGTGCTGTCCGACATCATGCTGGGCGAGGGCGGTGACGGCGTGCGGCTGTACCGCACGCTGCAGGCCGCCTACCCGGCGCTGCGCGTGGTGCTGACTTCCGGCCTGCCGCCCGAGCACCACGCCCGTCGCAGCGACTGGCCGGCCGGGGTGCCGTTCCTGGCCAAACCTTACCGCCGCGACGACCTGGCGCGTTTGCTGGCCTTGGCCTAGGCAGGGCGCGGCGGGTGTTGCAATTGTTAATGGCAACGGCATGGCAATGAAATGCCGCATTAACGTTTCCGCGTTTAGATGGCAGGGCGACGGCACGCTGCCGGCCACAGGGCCTGCAGGCGTGCGGCCAACAACACAACGAGGAGACACAAGATGAAAAAATCCAGCCTGATCCAGACTGCCGTGCTGATGACCCTGGCGACTGCTGCCCAGGCCGCCCCACTGAAAATTTCCTGCGGTGCGGTAGGGCAGGAGCTGGAGCTATGCAAGCAGTCGGTAGCGGAGTGGAGCAAGAAAACCGGTAACGACGTGCAGGTGGTATCCACCCCCAACGACTCCAACGAGCGTCTGGCGCTGTACCAGCAGATCCTCGGCAGCGGTTCCGACAAGATCGACGTGTTCCAGATCGACGTGGTGTGGCCCGGCATCCTGGCCAACCATCTGCTGGACCTGAAACCGTACACCAACGGCGCCGAGAAACAACACTTCGCCGGCATCGTCAGCAATAACACCATTGGCGGCCGCCTGCTGGCCATGCCGTGGTTTACCGACGCTGGTGTGCTGTACTACCGCAAAGACCTGCTGGAGAAATACAAGCAGCCGGTACCCAAAACCTGGGAAGAGCTGACCGCCAGCGCCAAAAAGATCCAGGACGCCGAGCGCGCGGCCGGCAACGACAAGATGTGGGGCTATGTATGGCAGGGCCGCGCCTACGAAGGCCTGACTTGCGACGCGCTGGAGTGGGTGGTGAGCTACAAGGGCGGCACCATCATCGACGCCGCCAGCGGCAAACCCACCATCAACAACCCGCAAGCGGTGAAAGCGCTGACCACTGCCGCTGGCTGGGTAGGCACCATCACGCCCAAAGCCGTACTGAACTACGGTGAGGAAGAGGCGCGCGGCGTGTTCCAGGCGGGTAATGCGGTATTCATGCGCAACTGGCCGTACGCCTGGGCGCTGGCGCAAAAACCGGATAGCGTGGTGAAAGACAAGGTAGGCGTGGTGGCGCTGCCCAAAGGCGGTGCCGACGGCCGTAACGCCGCCACGCTGGGCGGCTGGCAGCTGGCGGTGTCCAAGTACTCCAAGAACCAGAAACTGGCCGCCGAGCTGGTGACCTACCTCACCAGCAGCAGCGTGCAGAAAATGCGCGCCATCAATGGTGCCTACAACCCCACCATCTCGGCGCTGTACCGCGACCCGGAAGTGCTGAAGGCCAACCCCTTCTTTGGCGAGCTGTACAACACCTTCACCAGCGCCGTGGGTCGCCCGTCCTCGGTATCGGCCGCCCGCTACAACCAGGTGAGCAACCAGTTCTGGAATGCCACCCACGACGTGTTGTCCGGCAAGACCGACGCCCAAACCTCGCTGGCGCAGCTGGACGCCCAGCTCAAGCGCCTGGCGCCGCAAGGCTTTAGCGCCGCCAAGTAAGCCCCTGCCTGCCCTGACCGGGGCGGCACCGGCTGCGGCCAACCTTGGCCGGTGCCCGCCCCGCGGAGAACCCTATGTCTAGCCCAACCCTGACCGCCAGCTTGCCGGCGGGCGGTGCCTTGTCGTCGCTGCAGCGCAGCCGGCAGCGCATGGCCTGGCTGCTGGTGTTGCCCAGCTTGCTGGTGTTGCTGGCCATTGCCGGCCTGCCGCTGGCGCGTACTTTTTTTATGAGCCTGACCGACGCGCAGCTGTCCGACCTGTCGGCACGGCAGTTTGTCGGCCTGGCCAACTACATCGGCGACGCCGGCGTGCTGGCCGACCCGCAATGGTGGGAGGCGGTGCGCAATACGCTGTGGTTTGCGCTGCTGTCGGTGTCGCTGGAAACCCTATTCGGCCTGGGCGTGGCGCTGATGCTGAATCACCCGTCGCCGCTGAAAGCACTGCTGCGTGCCGCCGTGCTGGTGCCGTGGGCCATCCCCACCGTGGTGTCGGCCAAGATGTGGACCTGGATGCTGCACGACCAGTTTGGCGTGATCAACGCCATGCTGCTGTCGGCCGGCCTGATCGACGCGCCGCTGGCGTGGACCGCCGACCCCGACCTGGCCTTTGCCACCATCGTGCTGGTGGACGTGTGGAAGACCACGCCGTTCATGGCGCTGCTGATCCTGGCCGCGCTGCAGATGGTGCCGGGCGATTGCTACGAAGCGGCGCGCGTGGACGGCGTGCCCACCTGGTCGGTGTTCGTCAACATCACGCTACCGCTGATTACCCCGGCGGTGCTGGTGGCGATGATTTTCCGCACGCTGGACGCACTGCGCGTGTTCGACCTGATCTACGTGATGACGTCCAACAGCCGCAGCACCAAGAGCATGTCGGTGTACGTGCGCGAACAGCTGATCGACTTCCAGCTGGCCGGCTACGGCTCGGCTGCCGCCACGCTGCTGTTCCTACTGATTGCGCTGATCACCCTGTGTTACATGGCGCTGGCGCGCCGCCGCATGGAGGGCCACTAAGATGCTGCCCAAACGTTTGCAGGCCACCGACCTGGCCTATTACCTGTTGCTGCCGCTGGTGCTGGCGTTCTCGCTATACCCGTTTGCCTACGCCATCGCCAGCTCGTTCAAGCAGGGCAGTGCGCTGTTTTCCAGCGATTTCTGGCCCAAGACCTGGAGCGCGGCCAACTACGTGGCGGTGTTCGCCGAGCAGCCTTTCGGCCAGAACCTGCTGAACTCGGTGCTGGTGGCGGGCGGCGTGGTGCTGCTGTCGCTGACCGTGTCCTTGCTGGCGGCCTACGCGCTGGGGCGGGTGCAGTTCCGTGGCCGTGGCGTGCTGATGATGACCATCCTGGGCGTGTCGATGTTTCCGCAGGTAGCCATCCTGTCCGGCCTGTTCGAGCTGATCTCCTGGCTGGGCCTGTACGACAGCCTGTGGGCGCTGGTGCTGTCCGACCTGATCTTTACGCTGCCGTTTACGGTGTGGGTGCTGGTGACCTTCATGCGCGAGCTGCCGCGCGAGCTGGAAGAGGCGGCGCTGATGGACGGCGCCGGCGTGCTGACGGTGATCTTCCGCATCTTCCTGCCGCTGCTGTGGCCGGCGGTAGCGGCCACCTCGCTGCTGGCCTTCATCGCGGCGTGGAACGAGTTTCTGTTTGCGCTCACCTTCACGCTGTCCGGCGAGCAGCGCACGGTGCCGGTGGCCATCGCGCTGATTAGCGGCGCCAGCAGCTACGAACTGCCGTGGGGCAATATCATGGCCGCCTCGGTGACTGTCACCGTGCCGCTAATCGTGCTGGTGCTGATATTCCAGCGCCAGATCGTGTCGGGCCTGACCGCCGGTGCGGTAAAAGGCTGATTTTATTTTCGCCACAGAATACACAGAAAACACGGAAAACACGCCCTGGGGCAATGAGGCAAATGGTTTGAATCGCCAAACATGCTGGTTTGAATACATGCCGTGGTTTCTGTGTATTCTGTGGCTAACGAGGTTTTTGCAATGAAACAGAATCAACACTGGTGGCAAAACACCGTGATTTACCAGATTTACCCGCGCAGTTACCAGGATAGTAATGGCGACGGTATCGGCGATTTGCCCGGTATTACCCGCCGCCTGCCGCATATTGCGCAACTGGGCGCCGAGGTGATCTGGATTTCCCCGTTTTTTACCTCGCCGATGGCCGATTTCGGTTACGACGTTTCCGATTATTGCAACGTAGACCCGATGTTCGGCACGCTGGACGATTTTAGCGCCCTGGTTGGCCGCGCCCACGAACTGGGGCTGAAAGTGCTGATCGACCTGGTGCTCAGCCACACATCGGACCAGCACCCGTGGTTTGCCGAAAGCCGCACCAGCCGCAACAACGCCCGCGCCGACTGGTACGTATGGGCCGACCCGCGCGCCGACGGCACACCGCCCAATAACTGGCTGAGCATTTTTGGTGGCAGCGCCTGGCAGTGGGACGCCCGCCGCGGCCAGTACTATCTGCACAACTTCCTCAGCAGCCAGCCGGACCTCAACTTCCATCAGCCGGCAGTGCAGGACGCGGTGCTGGACGTGGCGCGCTTCTGGCTGCAGCTGGGCGTGGACGGCTTCCGGCTGGATACCGTGAACTTCTACACCCACGACGCGCAGCTGCGCGACAACCCGCCACAGCCGGCCGGCAGCTACGCCGGCGGCGTGCCGCGCAGCAACCCGTACGCCTTCCAGCGCCATCTGTACGACAAGACGCAGCCGGAAAACCTGGCCTTCATCCGCCGCCTGCGCCGTCTGTGCGACGAATTCGGCGCCATTACCGTGGGCGAGATCGGCGACGATCTGCAGTACCAGACGCTGCGCGACTACACCGCCGGTAGCGAGCTGCTGCACATGGCCTATGTGTTCACGCTGCTCACCGACGAGTGCCACCCGCGCTACCTGCACCGCGTGCTGCAGGAGTACGTGGCCGAGGCGGGTAACGCCACCGTGTGCTGGGCGCTGTCCAACCACGACAACATCCGCGTGGTCAGCCGCTGGGCGGCGCTGGGCGGCAGCGAGTCGGCGCGCGCCCGCGTGTTTGCCATGCTGCTCTTGGCGCTGCCGGGGCCGGTGTGCCTTTACCAGGGCGAGGAGCTGGGCTGGCCGGAAGCCGAGATCGGCTACGAGCAGTTGCAAGACCCGTACGCCAAGGTGCTATGGCCCGAGTTCAAGGGCCGCGACGGCTGCCGCACGCCGATGGCGTGGGACGGCAGCGCCGACGGCGGCTTCGGCAGTGCGCAGCCGTGGCTGCCGCTGTGGCCGGCGCACCGTGCTGCGGCCGTGGCACAGCAAGCCGCACAGGCGGGCAGCACGCTGGCGTTCTGGCAGCAGCTGCTGGCCTGGCGCCGCGCGCAGCCAGCCTTGCACGGTGGCGACTTTGTGCTGGGCGCAGCCGACGACAGCCTGCTGCGCTTTGGCCGCAGCGGTGATGGCCAGCAGCTGCAGTGCGTGTTCAACCTGGGGAGTACCGCGGCCAACGTGCCGCTGCCGGCTGGCGCCCGCGTACTGTTGCATAGCGATGGTGGCCAGACCGCCGGAAACGTTATCGAACTGGCGCCGATGTCGGCTGCCTTCATCCAGCTGGCCGTGGAGGGCTGATCATGAGCGAAATCCGACTGCAGGGCATTCAAAAGCGCTTTGGTGGCAACCCCATCCTGGCCGACATCAACCTGACCATCGCGCCGGGCGAGTTCTGCGTGTTCATCGGCCCGTCCGGTTGCGGCAAATCCACGCTGCTGCGGCTGATCGCCGGCCTAGACGACGCCAGCGGCGGCGAGCTGTATATCGATGGCCGCTGCGTGAACGAGGTGCCACCGGCGCAGCGCGACGTGGCGATGGTGTTCCAGAGCTACGCGCTGTACCCGCACATGACGGTGTACGACAACATGGCCTTCGGCCTGCGCCACCTGAAACTGGGCAAGGCCGAGGTGGAGCGCCGCGTGCGCAGCGCCGCCGAGTCGCTGCACCTTACTGCGCTGCTGGACCGCAAGCCGGGCGCGCTGTCCGGCGGCCAGCGCCAGCGCGTGGCGATTGGCCGCGCCATCGTACGCCAGCCCAAGGTGTTTCTGTTTGACGAGCCGCTGTCCAACCTGGACGCCTCGCTGCGCGTGAAAACGCGGGTGGAGATTGCCCGTCTGCACCGCGAGCTGGGCCGCGCCAGCATGGTGTACGTGACGCACGACCAGGTAGAAGCGATGACGCTGGCCGACAAGATCGTGCTGCTCAAGCCGCTGGCCGGGCAGGAGGGCGTACCCAGCATTGCGCAGGTGGGCCACCCGCTGGAGTTGTACCACCACCCGAAAAACCGTTTTGTCGCGGGCTTTATCGGCTCGCCGGGCATGAACTTCTTCCCGGCCGAGGTCAGTATGGCGCGCAGCGACGGCCTGCAGTGCCAGGCCGGTACCGCCACCTTGCTGGCGGCGGTGAATGCGGCCGGCCAGCTGGCGGGCAGTACGGTGACGCTGGGCGTGCGCCCAGAGCACGTGCAGGTGGGCGAGGGCAGCCTGCTTGGCCGCATCAGCCACCTGGAACACCTGGGTGAGCACAGCTATGCCTACCTGGAAACCGACCTGTCGCCGGCGCCGCTGGTGGTCAAGCTGACGGGTAGCGCTGCGGCTATTGGCGATAGCTTGCGCTTTGCGCTGCCGGCCGGGCGCGTGCACGTGTTCGACGCAGCCGATGAGGCGTTGCCCAGGTTGGCCGCCAGTGCGGCCGCAGCCTAGGGGGGCGATGTGGGTTTGAATAAAGGCACCGGTGGGTGCCTTTATTTATTTGTGCTGTATTTCAAATGTTAATGCAGAGTTTTGTTTGTGAATAATGTTTTGTTGCTGGTAACCAATTTGTGTCGGGAAATGGTGATTTTTATTTTGTAATGTATTGGCTACATTTTGTGCAGCGTTTTAAATGGTTTTCACCGGCAAGCGCTGGAAAATAAACACAAACGGAGACAAAGCATGAACCAGAAACATATTGCCCTGCTGATTGCCAGTACCCTGATGGCCGGCCACGCCTTTGCCCTGGATGGTGACATCAAATTTACCGGTAAGGCCGAAGTCGGCATGGCATCCAAAAAAGAAAATGGTATTAGCAACCGTGCGGTAGAAGACGGTGGTTCCGAATTGAATGTGGTAGGTAGTGCAGATATTGGTAACGGCCTGAAAGCGCTGCTGCAGGTAAATACCGATATTAAACTGGATAATAATAAAGGCACCGATCATTTTGCCAATGGTGATACCTTTGTCGGCTTGCAGGGTGATTTTGGTACGGTAAAAGTAGGCCGTGGCATTAATGCCTATGGGGATGGCTATTTCAAGGCCAACCTGTACGCCTACGACGTGGGCCCGGACCGTGGCGATATTGCCAGTGGCGGTGGTAGCAGCCGTGGTGCCTTCAAGTACGAAGCACCGAACCTGAATGGCCTGGCGCTGTCGTTCAGCTACTCGCCGGGGGAAGACAAAACCACTACCCAGCAGCGTCCGACTGACGCCTGGGCCGCCAGCGGTACCTACGAGCAAGGCATGTTTGGTGCGCGCCTGTCGTTTGGCCAGCAAAAAGTGGCAGCTGGTGGCACGCTGAAAGACACCTTGCTGGCATTCAAGGTAGTGCCGGCGGCTGGCCTGACCCTGGCGACCGAGTTCAACAATTCCAAGAATGCCAGCGGCCCGACGCAGAAAAGCGTGGGCGTGTACGCCGAGTACAAGCCGCAGCGTGTTGGTGTACGTGCCGGCTATATCAATACCAAGGATTATGGTTATGTGAACGGCGGCAAACACAAGGTAAACTTGCTGGGTGCCGATTACGACCTGTCCGGCAAGGACAGCCGCTTCCAGACCAGCCTGTTCCTCGAATACAAGTCCGACAAGAAGAACAACAAACAGCGTGACAACTATCTGTTTGGTGGTGTGCACATCGGCTTCTGATGCCGTTGTGTATGGCAGCGCAAGCTGCCGGTTCGCGAGGTCTTGGCCTGCCGCTTTGCGGCAGGTTTTTTTCATGCAGGAGACGCAATGACACAGCCCTTACCGGCCTTGCTCTGTTTTGGCGAGGCCTTGACCGACATGATCATCCAGCCCGACGGGCGCTGGCTGTCGCGCCCCGGTGGTGCGCCGTGGAACGTGGCGCGCATTCTGGCCGGCTGGGGGTTGCCTGCGGCGTTTGCCGGTGCCATCAGCCGCGACTGCTTTGGCGATGCCTTGCTGGCGGCCAGCTGTGACGCCGGGCTGGATGTGCGCTATCTGCAGCAGGTGGATGCCTCGCCGCTATTGGCCATGGTGTACAGCACGCAGCCACCGAAATATTTCTTTGTTGGTGACCGCAGCGCCGATTTGCATTTTGATGCGGCCAACTTGCCGCCGGGTTGGCCGCAGGCGGCGCGCTGGGCGCTGTTTGGCGGCATCAGCCTGGCGCGGCCGCCGCTGGCTGGCCTCCTGTTGGCGCAGGCCAGGCTACTGAAGGCGGCGGGTGCGCGCATCGCCTACGATCCGAACTTTCGCGTGGCGATGGACGCCGACTACGACGACATGCTGCGCCAGATGGTGGCACTGGCCGACGTAGTGAAGGTGTCGGACGAAGACCTGACCGGCTTGTTCCGCCACCACGACCAGGCAGCCGCGCTGGCCACCTTGCGGCAATGGAACCCGCAGGCGTGGGTGTTGTACACGCGCGGGGCGGCTGGTGCGCAATTACTGGTGGGGGAGACAGCCTGGCAGATGGCACCGCCTGCGGTGGCAGTAGTGGATACGGTAGGCGCGGGCGACGCCAGCATGGCCGGCTTGCTCACCAGCCTGTGGCAGACACCCCAGGCTGCACCGGCGCAGCATCTGGCTGCGGCCGTGGCCAGTGGCAGCGCCGCCTGTGGTGTGGCGGGCGCGACCATTCCCTTGCGCAGTGCGGTAGATGCGCTGTGCCAGCAATACTTGCCGCAAGTGGCTGCGGTAGGGTAATGCAGCAGTCCGCGCTGCCGTTGGTACAGGCCGGCAGCCCATGCACCGAAAAGCACAAGGCCGCCCGAGGGCGGCCTTGCTGCTGCTGGGGCTTAGTCCAGCTGCGAGGTGCAGCACGGGCAGCGGGTGGCTTTCACCGGAATGCTGGACAGGCAGTAGCGGCATTCCTTGGTGGTGACTTCGGCTGGGACATCGGCCACTTTTTCTTCGCGCTTCAGGCGGTTGATCACTTTTACCAGCATGAAGATGGCGAAGGCCACGATGGTAAAGCTGACCAAAGCATTGATGAACAGGCCGATATTCAGGGTCACGGCGCCGGCTTCCTTGGCGGCGGCAACGGACGCGTACGGGGCGGCCGCCTTGGCGCCTTCCTTCAGCACGATAAACAGGTTGGCGAAGTCGACATTGCCGATCAGCAGGCCGATGGGCGGCATGATCACATCGTCTACCAGCGACTTGACGATGGCGCCGAAGGCACCACCGATTACCACACCGACGGCCAGGTCGATCACGTTGCCGCGCATGGCAAATTCGCGGAATTCTTTCAGTACGGACATGTGTGCCCCCCTTTTAATTTTGTAATGGAAATTAACAAGCCAGATAAGTATCGGACGAAAATCAGGAAAATTGAAGCTTGGTACTCGATTTGATTATGTAGCATGCAAATGCAGTCCTGACTGTTTAGATTTAGCTTAATAACGGTGCGTAAGCGCAGCCAGAAAAGCAAAACCCCGGCAGGGCCGGGGTGTGTGGGGTGATGCGCAGCAAGTGCGAATCAGGGGTGGATTACCAGTGCGGTAAAGGGTGGCAGGTAGGCCATGGCCGATACCACCAGGCCCACCAGGCAAGCCAGTGCCAGCGAGTGGAAGAACACGTAGCGCAGGATCACGCCTTCCTTGCCGTAGTACTGGGTTGCGGTAGAGGCCACCACGATGGACTGGGCGTCGATCATCTTGCCCATCACGCCACCGGAGGAGTTGGCCGCCGTCATCAGTATCGGGGACAGGCCCAGTTGCTGTGCAGACGCTTTTTGCAGGCCGCCGAACAGCACGTTGGCCGCGGTGTCGGAGCCGGTCAGCGCCACGCCCAGCCAGCCCAGCAAGGTGCCGAAGAAGGGGTAGAACACGCCAGTGTGCGAGAAGGCCAGGCCCAGGGTGATGTCCACGCCGGAGAAGCGGGTAACGTAGCCCAGTGCCAGCATGGCCACGATGGTGATCAGCGAGTAGCGCAGCGACCAGAAGGTCTCTTTGTACACTTTCACCATTTCGGATGGGCGGTAACCCATGATGAAGGCCGAAATCAGACCCGCTACCAGAATGCCGGTACCGGTGGTGGACAGCAGGTTGAACTTGTAAATGGCGGCTTCCAGGTGCGGCTCGGCCACAACAGGCGGCATTTTGTAGATCAGGTTATGCAGGCCCGGCCACTGGATTTCCAGTGTGAAGATGCCGTCCAGAATTTTTTTCACCGCCGGCGAACCGAAAGCAAACACGCAAACCGACAGGATCAGCCAAGGCAGCCAGGCGCGGATCACTTCGCCGCGGCTGTAGCCGTGTTTGCTGCTAGACACTACTTCTTTGGCGCCCAGTGCGGCTTCGCCACCCATGGTGCCAGCGGTGGAAGTGTAAATCTCTGCCGGTTTCCACACTTTCAGGAAACCCACCAGTGCCGCGATGGAGCATACCGAGGCGATAACAGCCACCAGCTCCGGGCCCATGGTGTTGGACACGATCAGCTGCGGAATGGCAAACGACAGGCCTGCCACCAGTACCGCCGGCCAGATGCGCAGGGTGTTGCGCCAGCCGCAGAAGGCAATCAGCAGCCAGAACGGCACGATGATGGCGAAGATGGTCATCTGGCGGCCAACCATGGACGAAATCTGCAGTACGTCTAGGCCGGTGACTTTGGCCAGGGTGGTAATCGGGGTGCCCAGTGCGCCGTAGGCCACTGGCGCGGTGTTGGCGATCAGCGACAGGCCGGAGGCAGCCAGCGGCGAAAAGCCCAGGCCGATCAGCATGGCGCCGGTCACGGCGACCGGGGTACCAAAGCCACCGGCACCTTCAAAGAAGGCACCGAAGCAGAACGCGATCAGCAAGAGCTGCAGGCGGCGGTCGGTGGTGATGCCGGAAATGGACTCGCGCAGCACGGCGAACTGGCCTTTGCGCTCGGTCAGCTGGTACAGGAAGATCACGTTCAGGATGATCCAGCCAATCGGCATCAGGCCGTTGGCCGCACCCAGCAGGGTGGCGCTCATCGCCATGTCGCCAGGCATGCCGAAGATGGCGACGGCCACCAGCAGCGAGGTGGCCAGGCCCAGCAGGGCGGCAATGTGTGCCTTGATATGGAAAATACCCAGTGCGCCCAAGAGGACGATTACCGGGATGCTGGCGGCCAGCGTGGACAGCCACGGGTTGCCAAGCGGGTCATAAACGTGTGACCACATGTTTGCTCTCCTAGTTGTGTCGGGTGGCGGGCACCGGCAATAAACCCTGGGGTCCGTCCGGTTTTACCGCGTCTGGCACGCACTGTAGCGGTAGGCAAATCGTGTGTCAGTTGGGGCTGCCCCTTGCGGGAAAACCCTTGCGGGGTAACCCTTGTAGCGGTTTTTTGATCGGGATGGCCGGCGTCTGTGGCGGAAGGCGGGAGCGGAAAACAGGCAGTAGCAGGGGCAAACGGGCGCCTGCCGGACGTGTACCGGCAGGCAAGGTTGGCCGCAGTGTGCGGCCAACCATGGCTTACAGTGACAGCGGGTGGGCACTGACGCCGTGTTCGTCCAGGCGCAGGTAGCCGCCGCGGCCGGCGTACCAGTCGGCGATGACCCAGCGCTGGCGGATTTCACCGTTCAGCGCTTGCGTGTGGCAGGCCGGCCGGTGGGTGTGGCCGTGGATCAGCGTGGCTCCCGGGTAGGCAGCCAGCAGCGCATCGATGGCGGCCGGGGTGACATCGCCCATCTCGTTCAGGCCTTCGTCCTGTTTTTTAGCCTGGCTCATACCGCGTATCTGCTGGGCGATGGCGTGGCGCTCGGCCAGCGGCTTTTGCAGGAAGGCGGCCTGCCAGGCTGGCTGGCGCACCATGGCGCGAAACTGCTGGTAGGCCGCGTCGTCGGTGCACTGGCCGTCGCCGTGCACCAGCACATAGGGTTGGCCGCTATGGTTCAGCAGGTGGGGTTCGTCCAGCAGGGTGGCGCCACTGGCGGCGGCAAAGCCTGCGCCCAGCAGAAAGTCACGGTTGCCGCGCATCACATACAAGGGCGTGCCGGTGCTGAACGCCTGCATGGCGGCCAGCATGTCGTGCACAAAGGGGTCGTTGTCGTCGTCGCCTACCCAGTACTCGAACAGGTCGCCCAGGATATACAGCGCGTCGATCTGCCCGCGCCAGCTCGCCAGCGTGCGGGTAAACAGCTGCCCCAGCCAGGGCTCGCCCGGGTGCAGGTGCAGGTCGGATATAAAGTGTATGGCCATGTGTAAGTCATGAAAAAAGGCCGCACGAGGCGGCCTGTACAGGGCAGCTTAGCCCTGGATGATTTCTGCTTTTTCGATGATCACTGCCTCGGACGGTACGTCCTGGTGGCCACCTTTGCGGCCGGTGGCCACGGTCTTGATGCGGTCAACCACGTCCTGGCCTTGTACCACCTGGCCGAATACGCAGTAACCCCAGCCTTGCATGGTTTCGCTGCGGAAATCCAGGAAGTCGTTATCGGACACGTTGATGAAGAACTGGGCGCTGGCCGAATGCGGGTCCGGGGTGCGGGCCATGGCAATGGTGTAGGTCTTGTTGGACAGGCCGTTGTTGGCTTCGTTTTCGATGGTGTCGCGGGTGTCTTTTTGCTGCATGTCGGCAGTGAAGCCGCCACCCTGGATCATGAAACCGTTGATGACGCGGTGAAAGATGGTGCCATCGTAGTGGCCGTCGATCACGTACTGCTCGAAGTTGGCCGCAGTTTTCGGGGCCTTGTCGGCAAACAGTTCCAGAACGATGTCGCCGTGGTTGGTAGTCAGCTTGATCATGTTGTTTATCCTTGCTATCAGGGTTTATAGGTGGCTTTGGTAATAACGACAGGCTCGATAGGCACATCCTGCATGCCACCTATCATGGCGGTGCGGGCTTTGGAAATGCGGTTTACCACATCCATGCCGGCCGTTACTTTGCCAAATACGGCATAACCCCAGCCCTGCGGGGTTTTGCTGCGGTAATCGAGAAAATCGTTGTTCACCAGGTTGATGAAAAACTGTGCCGTGGCAGAATTCGGGTCATTGGTACGCGCCATGGCAATGCTGCCGATCACGTTTTTCAGGCCATTGTCGGCTTCGTTGGCGATAGGGCTGCGGGTAGGCTTCTGGGCCAGCTCGCCGTCCTTGATGGCAAAACCGCCACCCTGGATCATGAAGCCGTCAATCACACGGTGAAACAGGGTGCCGTTGTAGTGGCCGGCTTTGACGTAGGCGACAAAGTTCTCTACTGATTTGGGCGCACGTGCGGCGTCCAGCTCGATGGTAATCAGGCCTTTATTGGTAGCCAGTTCGACGGTAGGGGCAGCCAGTGCCGACAGCGGCAGTAGCATCAACAGGGAGCACAGCAGTTTTTTCATGATGAACTAGAGTCCTAGAGTGCGGGCGGCTGGCAGTTTATCACGCCGGCCAGCATGCGGTAGATTGCGCAAGGTCAGGGCGGCTTTCTAAATTAAAAGTGTAAGCTGGCTCAAGATTTTTATTTGATGTCCGATAAGACGATGTAGCTACAAAATGATTTGGATACTCGGCGGAGCGAAATAATGAAGAATATCACCCGAATGATTCCCGGCTTGCTGGCCATGACCGTGCTGTCGGCCTGCGCCTCTGCGCCTGCGGCCAACACTGCGGGTGAGGGCTGGTCTGTGGTGGCGGTGGCCCCTGCAGCTGCCGACGCGCATGGCGCAGTGACGACCGCGCCGGCAGTGGGCGGTAGCCACGAGCAGCCAGGTATTTCGCGCCAGCCTGTCATGTCCCCGGGCGGGATAATGATGGGCGGGGCCTATGTCGGCCCTTTGGCAGACCCGCCGGTAGAGCATAAGCAAGAGGCATTCAATGCCTTGCGCATCCGCGTGGTGGGCTACGGTGCGCCGCCAAACAGCAAAGAGCTGTCGCCGGTGCAGCGCCGTCTGCTAGCCATGCGGGCTTCGCAGCTGGACGCCTATCGTGCCGTGGCCGAGCAGGTGCAGGGCTTTAAACTGTCCGGTAGCAGCTCGGTGGGTAATCTGGTAACGGTCAACGATACTTTCCGCGTATACGTGGATGCCTATCTGCGCGGCGTGCGTTTGCTGTCTACCGAGTTCAAAGCCGATGGCAGCAGCGAAACCATTGCCGAAGTGGTACTGGATGAAGGCTTCTTCAAAGCGTATCGTACCGCTTTGGTCAGCGCGGGCAATGTCGCCGCTGCGTCGCGGGTGATGCCTGCCGCAGACGGTAGCAAGCTGGGCTGCACCGATAGTGGCTGTGTATACGGCGGGGATTTCTACGTTTCGCACTAGGACATGATGCGACTATCCATTCTGTTACGCGCCGCCTGTTGGGCGGCGTTTGTTTTCGCGCTACCGGGCGCGCAGGCCGAGGTATACCAGGCAGAGGGCGTAGCTTCGCTGGAAGCTGGCCGTGTGGCTGCGCGCGAGGCGGCCATTGATGATGCCTTGCGCCAGATTGCCATTACCCACCGCGGCGGCATGCTGGCGTCCAGCCAGGTGGTGGCTGGCTTGCAAACGGCAGAAAGCATGATGCTGGGGCCTTTGAGCTTGCCGGGTAAAACGCGCGTCTTGTCCGAGACCCTGCGCGATGGCCTGTTGCTGGTGCGGATAGAGCACGATACCGATGCCGGTGACGGCGACGGCGAGCAGAAAGCCGATGCCTGCCAGCGTGCTGCCATGCCGCCTGGGCGCTTTCTGGCGCGCCGTATCGTTACCAGCTATTTCCAGCTGGAGCGGCCGGCTGATGCCAGCGATCTGGGCAGCATTGCCGTATGGTTTCCGGGCGAGCTGGTAAGGCTGTTCAACCTGCGCCGTGAAACGCAGGCGCTCTACGCCGGTACCATGTCGATCTTCCCTGGCGGGCGCATGCTGGAAGCGACGGCTGCCGCCGACACGGTGCGCGAAATCGGCCGCCGAGAGGGTGCGCAGTTTGTGCTGGCCGGGCGCATTATCGACACCGCCGTCACCCGCCGCGAGCCCCGTGTGGGTGTGTTCGGTGCTGGTACGCCAAGCGGGCAGGGTACGTATTACACCGGGCCACTGGCTGGTTTGCTGGGTATGTCGGTGCGCAATGTGCCGGTAGAGCGCCGTTTCGAGATCGAATACTGGCTGTACGACACCCTGAGTGGCGGGGTCTTGCTACGCGACAACCTGCGCCGCGTGGCGCGCGGGGATGTGCACGCGCAGTCTAGCCGCGTGTTTAACGTTGATGCCATGGTGGAGTCCGAGTACGGGCAGGCGATGGGTCAGGTGCTGGAAGAGGTCGCTGCCAAGGTGTCCGGTGCCGTGCAGTGCCTGCCATTTGCCACGCGCGTTGCCCGAGTAGAGGGCGACAAGGTGTATCTGTCAGCCGGTGCGCTGGATGGCCTGGCCGTGCGCGACCGCCTGGTGGTGTACAAACCGCGCCCGGCTACCGAGATCCGCCGTATCGATGGCGAGGTGCTGGGTGTGCCCGAACTGCAGCTGGGCGATGTGGAAATCGAGCAGGTACAGCCCCGCTTTGCGGTGGCCCGTTTGCGTAACGGAAAACTGAAAATAGACGTAGGTGATTGGGTAAGGTTCCCGGTTTTGCCTAAATAATTCTGAAATACGAAATGGTGTTGATAATGGTTCTCTTCACTGTTTATACTCGGCCCCCATGTTGATACACCTTGCCCTTGCCGGGCAATGAACAAGGAGCGGGTCATGAAGAAACAAGTAATGTTGGCTGCGGTACTGGCAGCGTTGAGTGGTGTGGCCATGGCAGAAGAAGTCACGCTGTACACCGCGCGTGCCGAGCAGCTGATCAAGCCGATTCTGGAAGCCTACGAGAAAGAAACCGGCGTGAAGGTGAATGTGGTCAGCGGCGGCGAAGGCCCACTGATGGAACGCCTGAAAGCGGAAGGCACCAACACCCCTGCTGACATCTTCATGACGGTAGATGCTGGCAACCTGTGGCAAGCCAGCAATATGGGCCTGTTCCAGCCTGTTAAATCAGCAGCGCTGGCGGCCAACATTCCGGCCAACCTGCGTGACCCGGCGGGTAACTGGTTCGGCCTGTCCGTACGTGCCCGTACCATTTTCTTCAACAAGAAAACCGTGAAGCCGGAGCAGCTGTCCAGCTACGAAGACCTGGCCGACGCCAAGTGGAAAGGCCGCCTGTGCCTGCGTACTTCCAAGAAAGTGTATAACCAGTCGCTGGTAGGCACCATGATCGCCGACAAGGGCGTGGCTGCTACTGAAAAAGTGGTAAAAGGCTGGGTAGACAACCTGGCTGCGCCGGTATTTGCGGATGATACCAAGATGCTGGAAGCGATCGATGCTGGCCAGTGTGACGTGGGCATCGCCAACACCTATTACTACGGCCGCCTGCTGAAGAAGAGCCCGAACCTGCAAGTTGGCATCTTCTGGGCTAACCAGAAACAGAACGGCGTGCACGTTAACGTGTCTGGCGCCGGTGTGACCAAGCACGCCAAGAACCCGAAAGGTGCCGTAAAGCTGCTGGAATGGCTGTCGTCCGAAAAAGCGCAGAAGCTGTACGCCGATATCGACATGGAGTTCTCGGCCAACCCGAAAGTGAAAGCCAATGCTACCGTGGCATCGTGGGGCAGCTTCAAGTCTGACCTGATCAACGTATCCGAAGCCGGCGCCAAGCAGGCTGAGGCGGTGAAACTGATGGACCGCATGGGCTACAAGTAAGCCTGAACCTGCCGGTAGATGGCAGGTAAGCGGGGGCGCTGCGGCGCCCCTGTTTTCTTGCGGTTCCCTTTTTCTGCTGCGCTGTCTTTTCTTCATGGCGCAGCTGCAACGATAATGCTTCCTTTTCTTGCCCTTTTATTGCCATGAGCCGCCTGCACACGCTTGTGATCCCTTGGCTACTGGCCTGCCTGATTGCCCTGTGCACCATCGTGCCGCTGGGCGTGGTGATGTTGTCTGCCCTGACGCCAGACCCGGCCATCTGGTCGCACCTGATCGAATTCACGCTGCCCGAGCTGTTCAAGAACACCGCCGTCATGCTGTTGGGTGTCAGTGCGGGTGTGCTGTTGCTGGGCGTCAGCCTGGCCTGGCTGGTGGCGGTGTACGATTTTCCCGGCCGCCGTATCTTCAACTGGGCGCTGATGCTGCCGCTGGCGATGCCAGCCTACGTGATGGCTTTTGCCCAGGTGGGGTTGCTGGAATTTACCGGCCCGGTGCAGACCTGGCTGCGGCCGCATTTCGACGATATGCGCTGGTTTCCCGAGATACGCAGTAGCTGGGGTCTGGTGCTGGTGATGTCGCTGGCGTTTTACCCTTATGTATACCTGCTTAGCCGCAATGCTTTTGCCACCATGGGCCGCCGTGCGCTGGAAGTGGGGCAGAGCCTGGGCTTGTCGCGCAGCCAGGGCTTCTGGCGCATTGCCCTGCCCATGGCGCGGCCGTGGGTTGCCGGCGGGCTGATTCTGGTGGTGATGGAAAGCCTGGCCGACTTTGGTACCGTGGCGGTGTTCAATTACGACACCTTTACCAGTGCCATCTACAAAGCCTGGTTTGCGCTGTTTTCGCTGGATACCGCCAAGCAGATCGCCTCGTTGCTGGTGATGCTGGTGTTTGTGGTGCTGGTGCTGGAGCAGCGCAGCCGTGGCCGCCGTGCTTACGCTCAGGCGGGGCGTGCCGCACCGCAGCCGCGCTTGCCGCTGGCGGGCTGGCGTGGCTGGGCGGCCACGTTGGCCGCAGGCAGCGTGCTGCTGCTGGCTTTTGTCATTCCGATGTTGCAGCTGCTGTACTGGGCTTCGCTGGATTTTGCCAACCAGTTCAGCAGCGATTTTCTGGGCTACGCCTGGCGCTCGGTCAGCCTGTCGCTGATCGCGGCTGTGCTGGTAACGGCTATCGCGCTGGTGCTGGCCTACCTGGTGCGCCGTCAGGGCAGCCGGGCCATGCGCAACCTGGCGCGGGTGGCCACCATGGGCTACGCCATCCCCGGTACCGTGCTGGCAGTGGGGGTGTTTGTGCCGGTGGCGTGGCTGGATAACCAGATCATTGCCGCTATGGGCTGGCAGGGCGAAGTGACGGCGGTGCTGAAAGGTACGCTACTGGCCATGCTGCTGGCTTTTGTCGCGCGCTTTCTGGCGGTGGCGTACTCGTCGGTAGACACCGCCATGAACCGCATTACCCGCAGCCACGACGAGGCCGCGCGCAATCTGGGCTATTCGGGCTGGGCGCTGCTGCGCAGGGTCTATCTGCCGCTGTTGTCTGGCGGCCTGTTTACTGGCGTACTGATGGTGTTTGTCGATGTGATGAAAGAGATGCCCATCACCCTGATGACCCGGCCCTTCGGCTGGGACACCTTGTCGGTACGTGTTTACAACATGACAGCCGAGGGCATGTGGGACCAGGCAGCGCTGCCGGCCATCGCCATCGTGCTGGTGGGGCTGATTCCCACCATCCTGCTGTCGCGCCAACGGGATGTTGCCTGATGAGTGCATTGCTAGAGTTACAGTCGGTGTCGCAACGCTACGGTGACAAGGCCGTGGTCAATGACATGAGCTTTACCCTGCAGCAGGGCGAGATCGCCTGCCTGCTGGGTAGCTCCGGTTGTGGCAAGACCACGGTGCTGCGCTGTATTGCCGGTTTCGAGCCTTTGGCCGGTGGCGAGATCCAGCTGGCGGGCCGCCGTATTGCCAGTGTGGCCAGCAGCGTGCCGGCGCATTTGCGCCAGATTGGCATGGTGTTTCAGGATTACGCGCTGTTTCCGCACCTGAATGTGCAGGAAAACGTGGGCTTTGGCCTGGGCAAGCTGAGCCGCAGCGAGCGCGAGGCCCGCGTGATGGCGGTGCTGGAGGTAGTAGGGTTGGCCGCGTACGCACAGGCCTTCCCGCACGAGCTGTCCGGTGGCCAGCAGCAGCGTGTGGCGCTGGCGCGGGCGCTGGCCCCCAAGCCCCAGCTGCTACTGCTGGACGAGCCGTTTTCCAATCTGGATGTCGACCTGCGCGAACGCTTGTCGCGCGAAGTGCGCGAGATCCTGAAATCGCAGGGCACCACCGCCATTCTGGTCACGCACGACCAGCACGAAGCGTTTGCCATGGCCGATAAGGTGGGGGTGATGCACCAGGGCCAGCTGCAGCAGTGGGCGCCGCCGTACGAGCTGTACCACGAGCCGGCCAGCCGTTACGTGGCCGACTTTATTGGCCAGGGTGCCTTTGTGCCGGGCAAGGTAACCGGCCCGCGCTGCGTGACGCTGGAGCTGGGCGAGTACTGCAGCGCCGTGCCGCGCCAGTTTGCCGAAGGCGACGAGGTAGACGTACTGCTGCGCCCGGACGACGTGGTGCACGACGATGCCAGCCCGGTAACGGCCAAGGTACTGGGAAAGGTATTTCGCGGCTCGGAGTTTCTGTACACGCTGCAGCTGGCCTCCGGGCAGCAGGTGCTGGCGCAGGTGCCCAGCCATCACAACCACGCCATCGGCGAGCCTATCGGTATCCGCCTGGAGCTGGACCACCTGATCGCATTCCGGCGCGAAGCGGCCTGATGCACCGTGCGGCCAATCTTGTCGTGTGAAAGGTTGGCCGCAGCATAAATAACAAGGCCCCGCGCAACTGCGCGGGGCCTTGTACTGTGTGGCAGAGCCTGGCTTGAATCAGCCCGATAGCCAGCTGTTAGGGTGTGCCTCCAGCCAGGTCTTGATGGACTTGGCGTCGTTCACGCGCGCCGCCGAGCCGTTGGCCGCCAGCAGCACCACGATCAGGCGCTGGCTGCCCATGGTGGTTTCCATCACCAGGCAGCGGCCGGCTTCTTCGATGTAGCCGGTTTTGGACAGGCCGATATCCCACTCGCCTTCACGTACCAGCGGGTTGCTGTTTTTGTAATGCAGTACACGGGTGGCGCTGGGGTGGGCCATGTATTCGTGGGTGGTAGAAAACTGGCGGATCAGCGGGTACTGGTAGGCCGCTTTTACCATGCGTACCAGGTCCATGGCGGTGGCGCTATTGCGCATGTCCAGGCCGGTAGCGTCGTGGAACACCGCATTGCGCATGCCGATGCTGCGTGCCTTCTGGTTCATTCTGGCAATGAAAGCCGCCTTGCCACCGGGGTAGGTGCGTGCCAGCGAGGCCGAGGCGCGGTTTTCCGACGACATCAGCGCCAGCAGCAGCATTTCGCGGCGGGTGAGGGTGGAGCCTACACTCAGGCGCGAGCTGGTGTTTTTCAGGCGGTCGACTTCGTCCTCGGTGATGGTGATGGGCTCATCCAGCGACAGGCCGGCATCCAGCAGCACCATGGCGGTCATCAGCTTGGTGATGGATGCAATCGGCTGGGTTTGCAGCGGGTTTTTTTCGTAAACCAGCTTGCCGGTTTGTGCGTCTACTACCGCTACCGACTGGGAATTCAGCCGCGGGCTACTGGTTAGTGCCTGTGTTTGCAGGTTTACAGGCTGGGCGGCATAGGCCACCATGCTGCTGGCTGCCAGGCAGCCCAGCAGGGCAAAAGTTCTGAGCATCATTCATGACTCCGATGCAATGTTCATGCGGCAGGTAAGACGCTGGCAGGGCTGTATCACACCCGGTGATGCGCAAATGCGCCGTGTCTTGGCACGGCCTGTCAGGCTTACCCTGTTATTGGTTTGTCGAGCACTTTTATTTTAAATTGATTCCTTTGCTTTGTCCGGCTTTACTTTTAGTGAAAACACATCAGTTATGCGTTAGATGCCGGCATGAAGCGTGACAAATGAGTGAAATTCCATGGTAGTCAGCTATCCAGGTAGTGCGTTCAAGCTCCATCAGCCCTTTGCCCCTGCGGGCGATCAGCCAGCGGCCATTGCCAGCCTGGTAGAAGGCCTGTCCGACGGGCTGAGCTACCAGACCTTGCTGGGGGTGACGGGGTCGGGCAAGACCTACACCATGGCCAATGTGATTGCGCAAACCGGGCGGCCGGCCATCATCATGGCGCACAACAAGACGCTGGCGGCGCAGCTGTACAGCGAGATGCGCGAGTTTTTCCCCGAAAATGCGGTGGAATACTTCGTGTCCTACTACGACTACTACCAGCCCGAAGCCTACGTGCCCAGCCGTGACTTGTTTATCGAAAAAGATTCCAGCATCAACGAGCACATCGAGCAGATGCGTTTGTCGGCGACCAAGAGCATTCTGGAGCGGCCGGATTGCGTGATCGTGGCCACCGTATCGGCTATTTACGGTATCGGTGACCCGTCCGACTACCATCAGATGATCCTGCACCTGAAAGAAGGCGAAACCACGCCGCAGAAGGATATCGTTAGCCGCCTGGTGGCCATGCAGTACGACCGTAACGATACCGACTTTGCGCGTGGCACCTTCCGCGTGCGCGGCGACGTGATTGACGTGTTCCCGGCGGAAAGCAACGACACCGCCGTGCGTATCAGCCTGTTTGACGACGAAGTGGAAACGCTCACGCTGTTCGACCCGCTGACCGGCACCACCAAACAACGGGTTGGCCGCTTTACCGTGTTTCCGTCCAGCCACTACGTGACACCACGCGACACCGTGCTGCGCGCCTGCGAGAAGATCAAGCTGGAGCTGGCCGACCGTGTGGCCTGGTACCTGAAAGAAGGCAAGCTGGTGGAGGCGCAGCGCATCGAGCAGCGCACGCGCTTTGACCTGGAAATGCTGTACGAAATGGGCTTCTGCAAGGGCATCGAAAACTACTCGCGCCACTTTTCCGGCCGCGAGCCCGGTGGTGCGCCACCGACGCTGATCGACTACCTGCCCAAGAACGCGCTGATGTTTATCGACGAAAGCCACGTGACCGTGCCGCAAGTGGGCGCCATGTACAAGGGCGACGCGGCGCGCAAGCAAAACCTGGTGGATTACGGCTTCCGCCTGCCGTCGGCGGTGGACAACCGCCCGCTGAAGTTTCACGAGTTCGAGCAGCTGATGCCGCAAACCATTTTTGTTTCGGCCACGCCGGCCGATTACGAAAAAGAGCACGCCGGCCAGGTGGTCGAGCAGGTGGTGCGGCCAACCGGCCTGGTTGACCCGGTGATTGAAATCCGCCCGGTAGCTACGCAAGTGGACGACCTGCTATCGGAAATCCACTTGCGCATCGAGCGCGGCGAGCGCGTGCTGGTGACCACGCTCACCAAGCGCATGGCCGAGCAGTTGGCCGACTACTACACCGAGCACGGCATCAAGGTGCGCTACCTGCATAGCGATATCGATACGGTAGAGCGGGTGGAGATCATCCGCGACTTGCGCTTGGGCATGTTCGACGTACTGATCGGCATCAACCTGCTGCGCGAAGGCCTGGATATCCCGGAAGTCAGCCTGGTGGCCATTCTGGATGCCGATAAAGAGGGCTTTCTGCGTAGCGAGCGCAGCCTCATCCAGACCATAGGCCGCGCCGCGCGTAACCTGCACGGTAAAGCACTGCTGTACGCCGACCGTATTACCAACAGCATGCAGCGCGCCATGGATGAAACCGAGCGTCGCCGTAACAAACAGATGGCCTTTAATGCCGAGCACGGCATCGTGCCGCAAGGGGTAAACAAGAAGATCAAGGACATCATTGACGGTGTGTACCAGAACGAGCCTACCGACAGGAAGGCGCTGGCCGAAAGTGCCCGCATCGCCATGCTGGATGAAAAGGCCCTGGCCAAAGAAATCAAGCGCCTGGAAAAAGACATGATGGAAGCGGCGCGCAATCTGGAGTTTGAAAAGGCGGCCAAGCTGCGCGACGAACTGAAGGCCTTCAAAGAAAAGGCATGGATGAATGGCTTGTAAGCAGCCTGCCTGCCAAGGTCGGCCGCAAAAGGAAAGACATGATGAAAAAGCGCATTCTGATGGTGTGCATGGGGAATATCTGCCGCTCGCCTACGGCGGAGGGAGTGATGCGCAGCATGCTGTTAAAACATGGCTTGCAAGACCAGCTTGAAGTAGACTCCGCCGGCACGCATGCCTATCACATAGGCGAGGCACCAGACTTACGCAGTACGCAAGCAGCTTTGGCGCGTGGCTACGACTTGCGCCAGCAGCGTGCCCGCCAGGTGTGTGCCGACGATTTCGAACGCTTTGACTACATGCTGGCGGCAGACCGCGCCAACCTGGCAAGCTTGCAGGCATTGCGCCAAAAAGGCGTGACACCGCAATTGTTGTTGTCGATATTGGGTACAGAGGCCGATGTGCCCGACCCTTACTACGGCGGGCCGCAAGGCTTTGAGCAGGTGCTGGATCTGATAGAGCAGGCATGCGAGGCGTGGTGTCTGGCGTTTTGCCGCCAGGCAGGGTCGGTGTAGAGTTTGTTTGCCGCAAAATGACTAAGGGAAAGTATGGCCCTCGATAAAAAAACAGCCGCTACCAAACCAATAGAAGTGGCCCCCAGCCATAGTGCCGACATGATTTTGCCGCGCCAGCCGGGTAAGCTCTCGCTGGGTAGGCAAACCGTCATCGTGATTGGTTCGTCTACTGGTGGTACCGAGGCGCTGCGGGTGCTGCTGACTGCTTTGCCGGCCAACATGCCGCCGATTGTCATTACTCAGCACATGCCGGAAATGTTCACCAAGTCGTTTGCCGTGCGGCTGGATGCCCTGTGCAAGCTGACAGTAAAAGAAGCCGAAGACGGCGAGCGCCTGCAGCCGGGCCATGTGTATATCGCCCCAGGGCACTCCCATTTGCTGGTCAAGCCGGCCAGTACCATAGGCTACGCCACCAGCCTGCACCACGGCGTGCCGGTGAATCGCCACAAGCCGTCGGTGGATGTGCTGTTCCGCTCTGCGGCCAACGTCATCGGCAAAAACTGTATTGGCGTGATTCTTACCGGTATGGGGCGTGATGGTGCGGCAGGCATGGCCGAGCTGAAAGAAGCTGGCGCGCACAATATCGCGCAGGATGAAGCTTCTTGCGTGGTGTTCGGCATGCCCAAGGAGGCCATTGCCTGTGGTGGTGTGCACGAAATTCTGCCCCTGTCGGCGATTGCTGGCCGTCTGGTGGCGCTGTGCGCGGGGCGTACGCACGCTGACTAAGTTTTACGGATGTAGAAACACATGAAACGATTGCCGGTACTGGTAGTAGAAGATGATGCAGACCTGCGCGAGGCGCTGGTGGATACGCTGGAGCTATCGGGCTTCAGCGTGGTAGAGGCCAGCGATGGCGAAACCGCACTGGAAGTGTTGCGCCGCGAGCCAGTAGGTTTGGTGGTGTCCGACGCGCAGATGCAGCCGATGGACGGCTACACGCTGTTCTCCCACGTAAAAGATCGCTACCCTGGCTTGCCCTTCGTATTGATGACCGCCTACGGCGTTATCGAGCGTGCCATCGAGCTACTGCGTGCGGGTGCCAGCCATTACCTGCTCAAGCCGTTCGAGCCGCAGCGCCTGATCGATGAGGTCGAGCGTTTCTTGCTGGATGCGCCCGAGGTGGCTGCCGAGTCCATGGTGGCCGAATCGCCAGCCATGAAGCAGATTGTGTCGGTAGCCAGCCGCGTGGCACCCAGCGACGCCAGTGTGCTGATTACCGGCCCCAGTGGCGCAGGCAAGGAAGTGCTGGCCCGTTTCATGCACCAGCATTCGCGCCGCAAGGACGGCCCGTTTGTCGCCGTAAACTGCGCAGCCATACCGGACAACCTGCTGGAATCCACCCTGTTTGGCCATGAGAAAGGCGCGTTTACCGGTGCGGCAACCGCGTTGCCGGGCAAGTTCGAGCAGGCGCAGGGGGGGACTATCCTGCTGGATGAGGTCACCGAAATGCCTTTGCCTCTGCAGGCCAAGCTGTTGCGCGTGCTGCAGGAGCGCGAAGTGGAGCGCGTTGGTGGCCTGAAAACCATCAAGTTGAATATCCGTGTGTTGGCTACCAGTAACCGTGATATCCAGGCCGAAGTGGCGGCAGGGCGATTCCGCGAAGATCTGTACTTCCGCCTGAATGTCTTCCCGCTGAATTTGCCGGGGTTGGCCGCGCGACCAGAGGATATCCTGCCTTTGGCACGAAAATTGCTGCGTAAGCACGGTGATGCAATGGATAAGCCAAGATTGGCGCTGGGTAGCGATGCCGAGCGAGAATTGACGGCCTATAGTTGGGAAGGTAACATCCGCGAGCTGGACAATGTAATGCAAAGAGCGGCAATTCTTGCCGTTGGTACGGAAGTTTCTGCCGCCGACCTGATGCTGAACGTTGGCCTGTTTGCCAAAACTGTTACCGCGCCAGAAGCAGTACAAGAGGCGCCGCAAGAAACCGATATGCGTTCGGTGGAAAAACGGCATATTCTGGAGGCGCTGGCAGCAACCGGTGGTGCAAAAAAGCTCGCGGCCGAAAGGCTGGGTATCAGCGAGCGCACCTTGCGGTACAAGCTGCAGCGCTACCGCGAAGAAGATGGAGAATCTGTCTAGGCAGGTTCTTTAACGGGTAGAGGTCAACATGTCTACGCAAGGCATCAATCAGTTGCTGGGTGAGCTTCGAGCCATGTCCGCGCTTGCCGCGGGCAAGCAGGCACCTGCGGCCGACGAAACACCGGAAGTTGATTTCTCTAATGTGTTGAAGTCCACGCTGGAGCAAGTCAACCAGGTGCAGCAAACATCTCAAGAGCTGCAAAAGCGTTTTGAGCTGGGTGAAGAGGGGGTCGACATCCAGGATGTGATGGTAACGATGCAGAAAGCCAGTCTGAGCTTCCAGACCATGGTGCAGGCCAGGAACAAGCTGGTTTCGGCTTATCAGGAAATCATGAATACGCAAGTGTAGCGCTGCGCTGCCCCGGTTTGGCTTGCAGCGGAAGATCAATAACGAAACAACCACTGTATGGCTGATCTGGTAGACAACGCTGCGCCTGCCTGGAAAGTGCGCCTGAATGAAGTGCTGGAGCGCTTCAAGGCCCTTCCCAACAATAAAAAAATTCTCTTCTTCACCGCTGTCGCAGCGGTGTTGTCTATTGCTATTGCCCTTTTCGCATTCAATCGCGAACCTGCTTACAAAGTACTGTTTACCGGCCTGGCCGACCGCGATGGTGGCCAGATCACGGCATCGCTGCAACAGATGAACGTGCCTTACCAGATCAGCGATGGCGGTGTGATTTCTGTACCCAGCGACAAGGTCTACGACGTACGCCTCAAGCTGGCAAGCCAAGGCTTGCCCAAGGCGGGTGGGGTGGGTTTTGAGCTGATGGACAAGCAGAAATTCGGCATCAGCCAGTTTGCCGAGCAGGTGAACTACCAACGTTCCATCGAGGGCGAACTGGCTCGAACTATTGAGTCCGTCGGTGTGGTGGAAACCGCCCGCGTACATCTGGCCATGCCCAAGCAAAGCGTGTTTGTACGTGAGCAGCAGTTGCCTACCGCCTCAGTGATGCTGAGCATGCGTGGCGGGCGCATTCTGGATGCCGGCCAGATTGCCGGTATCCTGCATCTGGTTTCCAGCTCGGTACCCAATTTGCCGGTGCGCAATGTGTCCATTGTCGACCAGGATGGCAACCTGTTGTCCAGTCTGCCTGACCTCAATAACGCCTCTGGTCTGGATCGACGCCAGCTGGATTACGTGCGTCAGATCGAAGCCGACTACGCCAAGCGCGTCGAGGCGATTCTGGAGCCCATCTTTGGCAAGGGTAATGCCCGGGCGCAGGTCACTGCCGCAGTAGACTTTGCCGAGGTGGAGCAGACTTCGGAAACCTACCGCCCCAATTCCACGCCCAACCCGTCTGCCACGCGCAGCCAGCAGATTGTCGAATCGCTGGGTAAGGACGCCAGCCTGCCTTCTGGCGTGCCGGGTGCCTTGACGAACCAGCCGCCGTCAGCGGCCTCCGCCCCGCTTACCTTGCCGCCAGGCGCAGCCCCGGGAACGGCGACACTCTCCGGCCTGCCCATGGGTACGGCATCGGGTACCACACATCGGGAAATTACTACCAACTACGAAGTCGACAAGACTATCCAGCACACCAAGATGCCGAAGGGGAATATCAAGCGTCTGACGGCTGCCGTGGTGGTGAACTACAAGATGGTGCCTGACGCCAATGGCGAAGCCAAGCCGACACCGCTGACAGATAAAGAGTCCGCCCAAATCCAGAGCTTGGTACAAGAGGCCATCGGCTATAATAAAGACCGGGGTGATTCGGTTAACGTGGTAAACGCCAGCTTTGCCGATGCCGTGCCGGTAAGTACGGCGAAGGATCGTGCACTGGATTACCTCAGTGCCAATGCGGGTGAGCTCATCAAGTATGGTTTGTTTGCTCTTGCCGTGTTGTATCTGCTGTTTGGTGTAGTGCGCCCCATTATGCGCGATGTGGCCAAGCCACCTGCGCCGGATACGCCCGAGGCCGCAGAAGAAGCCGCAGCTGCAGCAGGTGGTCGTCTGCTGGCTGTGGCGGGTGAAGAAGGTGAAGAGGGCGGCCAGGCTGGCGGCGAAGGGGGTGGTGCCGGTGGTGGCGATGGTGGCGATCCGAAAGAGCAGGCTCGTCGTCAGTACGAGGCGCATTTGCAAGCCGCGCGTGATCTGGTGAAAGCCGACCCGCGCATGGCCGCGCAGATCATTAAAGAATGGATAACGTCAGATGAGTGATGCCGGTATTCGTCGCAGCTCGGTGCTGCTGTTCAGTCTGGGTCAGGCTGAGGCTATCGAGGTATTCAAGTACCTGGGGCCGAAAGAAGTGCAAAAGCTCAGCCTGGCCATGGCCGGCTTGAGCAACCTTAGCCACGATGAAGTGGAAAAGGTCGTCGGCCAGTTCCGCGAAGAATGTGCAGCACGTGCGAACTTTGGCGCTACCGACGAGTACCTGCGCAATGTGCTGGTAGAGGCACTGGGCCCGGATAAAGCGGCCAACCTGCTGGACAAGATTTTGCAGGGCAACGATCACAGCGGTATCGAAAGCCTGAAGTGGATGGACCCATCCTCTGCGGCAGACCTGATCCGCAACGAGCACCCGCAGATTATTGCCACCATCATGGTGCACCTGGACCCCGACCTGTCCAGTGCCATTCTGGCCTATTTCCCGGAGCGCATGCGTAACGAGGTGCTGATTCGTACTGCTACCCTGGAGGGCGTACAGCCACAGGCGCTGCGCGAACTGAACGATGTGCTGACCCAATTGCTGTCCGGCTCCGACCGTGTCAAGAAGAGCGCTGCCGGTGGCGTGGGCATGACGGCCGAGATCCTGAACTTTTTGGGTTCCAACGTGGAAGCCTCTGCGCTATCGTATATCCGCGAGTATGACCCCGAGCTGGCGCAGCGCATCCAGGACAAGATGTTTGTATTCGACAACATCCTGGAAATCGACGATCGTTCCATCCAGACCATCCTGCGCGAAGTGCAGTCCGACTCTCTGGTGGTGGCGCTCAAAGGTACCAGCCAGGAGCTCAAGGACAAAATCTTCCGCAATATGTCGTCGCGTGCTGCCGAGATGCTGCGCGACGATCTGGAGTCCAAAGGCCCGGTCAAGTTGTCCGAAGTGGAAGCCGAGCAGAAAGAGATTCTCAAAATTGTGCGCAAGCTAGCCGACGAAGGCCAGATTGTGATTGCAAGCAAAGGTGGAGACGAAGGCCTTGTCGAGTAACAACATCATCCCGGCGGAGTCGCTGGGTCAGTGGCAGTCCTGGCGTTTCGGCGAGATCGGGGCGCAGCCCGCCCCGCAGCCGGAAGCCATTATTGCCGCGAATGAAGCCCCCGCAGAGGGGGTTTCTGCTTTGGAGATGCCGGCAGAAGAGGTCGTGGAAGCCGCAGAGACGGTGCAAGAAGAGGCCTTGCCTGCTCCGGCCTACCCGACAGCCGCCGAGTTGGAGGCTATCCACCAGGAGGCCTGGCAGGCCGGGTTTGAAGCAGGCAAAGAAGAAGGCATGCAGCAAGGCCAGGCCGAAGGTGCACAGCAGGCTTTGGCGGATGCTGCCCAGCAGTTCGAGAGCTACTGGGCACCGCTGGCCCAGCTGCAGCAAGCCATGGAAACCCAGCTGCAGCAGCTGGGCGTAGCCTTGTCTGCCGAGGTGCTGCAGTTGGCCGTTGGTTTTGCCGAGCAGATTGTTGCCAGCAAGATTGCGCTGGATCGCAATGCCGTGCTGCCTGTGCTGCAGGCGGCGCTGGATGAGTTGGGGCAGGGCCTGCTGCAGGCACGTGTGCGAGCGCATCCGGAAGACCTGGCCGTGATACAGGCTTTTGCACAAGAGCGTTTTGCCGGGGTGAGTTGGCAGTGGGTGGCAGATGAGGCGGTAGAGCGCGGTGGCTGCGTGGTGGATACCGGCAGCGTCAAGCTGGACCTGACGCTGCCGCCAAGGTTGGCCGCATTGCGTCAGGCATTGGGGTTGCCCGCGCATGATTGACTTGCTGCAAAGCCAGCGTAGCTACCTGGCGGCGTGCCAGCAGACCATCGCCAATACGCCGGCCTGGTTGCCAGAGGGGCAGCTTACCCGCGTTACCGGCCTGGTGATGGAGGCGGTTGGCCTGCGTTTGCCGGTGGGCAGTGCGTGTGAAGTACACATTGCCCAGGGCCACATGGTAGAAGCCGAGGTAGTCGGTTTTGCCGGTGACAAGCTGTTTTTGATGCCGGTGGCCAATATTCAGGGTTTGTTGCCGGGTACGCCGGTGCGACCATCGCGCAGCATCCAGCCTCCAGCCTACGGGCAGCAGCAGGTAAGGGCCGAGGTGAATGGTCCGCTGGGTCGCCAGGTGCCGGTGGGTTTGAGTCTGCTGGGGCGTGTGCTGGACTCGCTGGGCCGCCCGCTGGATGGCAAAGGGCAGATTTTTCCCGAGGCTTACTTCCCCTTGTACAGCCAGCCGTTGAATCCCTTGCAACGTACGCCGGTGCGCCACGTGTTGGACGTTGGTGTGAAGGCCATCAACGGCCTGCTGACGGTTGGCCGCGGCCAACGTCTGGGCCTGTTTGCCGGCTCGGGTGTGGGTAAGTCGGTGCTGCTGGGCATGATGGCCCGTTATACCCGTGCCGATGTCGTGGTGGTGGGCTTGATCGGCGAGCGGGGGCGCGAGGTGAAGGACTTCATCGAGCACATCCTGGGTGAAGAGGGTTTGGCGCGTTCGGTCGTGGTGGCGGCGCCGGCCGACATGCCGCCGCTGATGCGCTTGCACGGTGCCGCCTACGCTACGGCGCTGGCCGAGTACTACCGTGCACAGGGGCTGGATGTGCTGTTGTTGATGGATTCGGTTACCCGTTACGCCATGGCGCAGCGTGAAATTGCGCTGGCCATTGGCGAGCCGCCGGTCAGCAAAGGCTACCCGCCGTCGGTATTCGCCAAGCTGCCACAGCTGATCGAGCGTGCCGGTAATGGCGAAGCAGGGGGCGGCTCCATTACGGCCTTCTATACCGTGCTGTCCGAGGGTGACGACCAGCAAGACCCGATTGCAGACTCCGCACGTGCCATTCTGGATGGCCACTTTGTGCTATCGCGCGAGCTGGCCGAATCCGGCCACTATCCGGCTATCGATATCGAGCAATCCATCTCGCGCGTGATGGTGGATGTGGTGCCGCGCGAGCATATGGACAGCGCCCGCCGCTTCAAGCAGCTGTTCTCCCGCTACCAGCGCAGCCGTGACCTGATTAGCGTGGGCGCCTATGTGCCCGGCTCGGACCCGATGCTGGATGAAGCCATACGCTTGCATACCCGGCTCACCGGCTTTCTGACCCAGGCGCAGCACGAAAACGTGGATGCCGGCATGACCACGCTGTTGCTGAACGACGTGCTGGCTGGCTAAGGGCTGAGCTATGAGCAAATTTGCCTTGTTGGTACGCCTGGCAACCGACCGTATGGATGCGGCGGCGGAGCGCATGCGCAAGGCGCAATTGGCGCACGCCCAGGCTGAAAACACGCTGGAGCAGATCAAAGGCTATATCAGCGACTACCAGCAACGCATGCTGGCGCTGGGGCAGACCGGTACCAGCGTGGCGCAATGGGCAGACTACCGACTGTTTTTGCAAAAGCTGGACGATGCGCGTGAGCAGCAAAGCCGGGAGGTAGATCGTAGCATGCAGCGTTTTCTGATGGAAAAGCAGGCTTGGCTGCAGCAGCGTAAACAGCTGAAATCCTATGAGGTGCTGCAAGAGCGCGAAAAAGCCCGTCTTGCATTACGCCAGCGGCGGCAAGAACAAAAAGCGCTAGACGAATTTGCCGCCAGGCCCAAGCCGCAATAATGCTGGCTATAGCCCGGTGATGTAGTCCTTGTTTTTATTGGCATGCTTCCTGCTTTAAACGCCTCATTCCGTACATGGGGTGCCTGCCATGAGCTTCTCCTTGAAACCCGTATCACACAGTGCCGCTGCTGCGGTTGCCAGCCCGGCTGCGGCCATGCCCGCTGCGGCAGGCTCGGCGGCTGCGGCCGGCGATAGCCTGTTTGCCAGCTTGTTTGCCGGGCAGCTTGGGGAGGGCGGGCAGGGCATGCAGGCTGACTTGAGCAGTATGCTGGGTTTGCCAGCGGCAGCCCCGGCATCGCTGCTGCCGGCCACCCCTGCGGCACCGGCAGACGCGGCCGAGCAAACGTTGGCCGCACCGCCTGCTGCGACAGACGCTGCGATGATGATGCAGATGTCCGGCTTGTTGCAGCCGCCTGCGGCATTGCCCCCGCCGGTGCAGGAAAAGCAGGTTTTACCGGCGCTGGCCGATACCGCGCGGGAGCAACAGCAAGACCAGCCGGAACCGGCCGACCAGGCTTTGCTGGCCGCGCAGGCTGGCATGGCTGCGCTACCGGTAGCGGCGCAGCAAGTTGTGCCAGCCAGCCCGCTTGCTAGCCAGTCTGACCCGGCTGCCGCTGCGCCGGTGGCCGCCCAGGAAATTGTCCGTACCGCCATGCCATCGCTCGCGCCGGCTCTGCTCAAGCCCGACACCGTTGCGCCCCGGCGTGATGCGGCAAGCTTGCCCCCTGCAGCAGCATCAGAAGTGACCAAGTTGCTAGCGGAGAAGGGGGGGCAGGCAACTGTGCTGCCGCCAGCACAAACGGTAGCTGCACTGGCACAGCAAACTGGTCAGCAAAGTGGCTTTGCTGCCCGTGACGACTCGCCGCTGCAGACTGTCGCCGTACCGGCACAGGGTAAGGCCGATATTCTTCCTGCAGATGTCCGCCTGATGTTCCGCAAGGAAATGCAGCAGGCTGGCTTGGCTCAGCAGGCTGCCAGCACCTCGGCACTCGAGGCGGCAGATATGGTGGCCGGCCAGCGGCAAATCTTGCCGCCTGTGCTGACAAGCGCCGTGCCTGCCATGGCCACTCAAGAATGGCGTATTGACCCCCCCATGGCGCGCACGGCCGAGTGGCAAACTGCCTTTGGTGAAAAAGTGGGTAGTATGGTGAGCATGAAGCTGGATAGTGCTTCGATTCAGGTTTCGCCAGAAAACCTGGGGCCGCTGGATATTTCGATTCGCTTCGATGGCCAGGAACAAGCCACCATTTCTGTGGTAGCTGCCACGCCCGAGGCCAAGTCGATTGTAGAGAGCAGCCTGCCACAGCTGTCGCGCATGCTGGAACAAAGTGGTATCCAGCTGGGTAGCACCCAGGTGTCGACCCAGCAGCAAGCCCATCAACAAGCTCAGCAGCAGGCGCAGGAACAGGCCCGACAGCAAGAGGGCAGGCAAGGGCACCGGCAGGGTCATCAGGTCGGCCGTGAGCCGGTATTGCCCGAGGCCGAGCTGGCACGCACTGGCACCACTACACGCCAAAACGGCCTGAGTATTCACGCTTGATGCTTTAATCTGTGGAAACGCTGTTCAATTGGCCCGGAAATGAGGAAAATACGCTTTAACAATTTCCTCATGACGAGTTAAACCCAAATGGCTGAAAAAGAGAAAAAAGAAGACCCGAAAGCAGCAGCTGCAGGGGCACCGGCACCTGCCGGTGGCAATAAAAAGCTGATGATTATCGTGATTGTTCTTTTGGTTCTGGTGCTGGCTGCCGTTGGTGGTTTGGGTGCCTACTTGTTCCTGGGCCAGAAACATGCAGCCGAAGCGGCCGCAGCTGGCGGTGCGCATGGCGCAGCAGCGGCCGAGCAAGAAGCTCCCAAGAAAAAAGAGAAAAAAGAAGGCCCGCCGATTTTCGAGAAAGTTGAACCCTTCGTGGTCAACCTGTCTGGCGGCCCTACTGCGCCAATGTTGCAGCTGGAAATGCAGGCCGAGTTGCTGGACGAACACGCCAAGACCAACTTCAAGGCATACATGCCCAAGATTCGTAGCGCCGTGATTCTGCTGCTCTCCTCCAAAACCGAAGAAGACGTCGCCTCCGCCGAGGGTAAGGTGAAGCTGCGCGCGCAGATCAAACGCATCATGAACGAGTCCATGGATGCGGCCGAAGAAGAGCCGGTGGACAGCGTCCTGTTTACTTCTTTCATTATCCAGCAGCAGTAATACCGTATGGCTGATGAAATCCTGTCCCAGGAAGAGGTAGACGCGCTATTACGAGGCGTTACCGGGGAAGAGGACGACGAAAGTGGTGGTGCGGACAGTGGCGCGGTCCGGTCGTATGATATCGGCCGGCAAGAGCGTATTGTCCGTGGCCGCATGCCAACGCTCGAGATCATCAACGAGCGTTTTGCGCGTAACCTGCGCATCGGTTTCTTCAACTTTATCCGCCGTAATGCCGAGATTTCGGTCGGCCCGGTCCGGGTGCAGAAGTACAGCGAATTCATACGTAACCTGGTGGTGCCTACCAACCTGAACCTGGTTCACATCAAGCCGCTGCGCGGTACCGGCTTGCTGATTTTTGACCCGGATCTGGTGTTTCTGGTGGTAGATAACCTGTTTGGTAGTGACGGCCGCTTCCACGTGCGGGTAGAGGGGCGTGACTTTACGCCTACCGAGCAACGCATCATCCAGAAAATGCTGGAAGTGGTGTTTACCGAATACCAGAAAGCCTGGGAGCCGGTATACCCGATCGAGTTTTCCTATCTGCGTTCCGAGATGAACACCCAGTTCGCCAACATCGCCACGCCGACCGAGGTGGTGGTCGCGGTGACGTTCCATATCGAGCTGGGTGCGGGTGGCGGCGATTTTCACGTTTGCCTGCCATACTCGATGGTAGAGCCGCTGCGTGACATCCTGGCCAGTACCATGCAGGCTGACCGAACCGAGGTGGATAACCGCTGGGTCAACCTGATGCAGCGCCAGGTGCAGGCTGCCGAGGTCGAGCTGGTGGCTACACTGGCAACCGCCAAGATCAGCCTGGGCCAGATCCTGAACCTGAAAGAAGGGGATGTGGTCATGGTGGATATACCGGAAAAAATTGTCGCAGACGTGTCGGGTATCCCTGTGCTGGAGTGCAGCTATGGCACGGTTACCGGTAACTACGCACTGAAAGTAGATGCAATCCTGGCCGGCGCGCACGATCTGGCCGACCTGCCAAATGGAGAGAACGAAGATGGCTGAAGAACAAGCCTTTGACCCGGATTCTATTGCTGGTGCTGTAGACGATAGCAGTGACGCAGGTGTCATGGACGACTGGGCGGCCGCTATGGCCGAGCAGGAAGTGGCGGAAAGTGCAGCTGCTGCCGAGGTAAAGACCGCCAGCTCGCTGTTCCAGGATTTCTCCGGCGCCACCGGTGCGCAGTCGGTACCGCAGAATCTGGACATGATTCTGGATATTCCGGTACAGCTTACGGTCGAGCTGGGGCGTACCAAGATTGCGATCCGCAACCTGCTGCAACTGGCGCAAGGCTCGGTGGTGGAGCTGGACGGCCTGGCCGGTGAGCCCATGGACGTGCTGGTAAACGGTTGCCTGATTGCACAGGGCGAGGTGGTGGTGGTGAACGACCGCTTCGGTATCCGCCTCACCGATATCATTACGCCTGCCGAGCGTATTCGCCGCCTGCAAAAATGAAACTGAAATCTACGCTGTGCGTTTTGCTAGCCAGCCCGGCCTGGGCGGCCCCTCCGGTAGAGGGGCCTTCGCCTTTCTGGAGCATGGTGCAGATGGTGTTTGGCCTGCTGCTGGTGCTGGGGCTAATTTTTGCTGCGGCCTGGCTGTTCCGCCGCTTTACCATGGGCAGCATGCTGGGGCGCTTTCAGCCCGCTCGCGTGGTGAGCGGGGTCATGGTGGGCCCGCATGAACGCGTGGTGATTGTCGAGCTGGGGGGCGAGTGGCTGGTATTGGGCGTTACTTCCCGCAGTGTCAACCTGCTGAAAACCATGGATAAACCGCCGCAGGCCGATGCGGCCAACGTGGCGGCTGTTACGCCGCCATTTGCACAATGGTTGGCCGCAGCCATAGAAAAAAGCCGTAAGCGCCAAGGGGGCGAGGGCGAATGAAAAGAAAGTTCTGGCTGGCGATGCTGCTGTCGCTGGTATTGCCGGTAAGCGCGTGGGCAGCAGGCCTGCCCATGATGAACAGCACCCCAGCGCCGGGCGGTGGGCAAAACTATTCGCTCAGCCTGCAGATGCTGTTGTTCATGACGGGCTTGGGCTTTATCCCCGCCATGACGCTGATGATGACGGCGTTCACGCGCATCGTGATCGTGCTGTCGCTGCTGCGCCAGGCTCTGGGTACCATGCAGTCGCCACCGAACCAGGTACTGATCGGCCTGGCATTGTTCCTGACCATCTTCGTGATGACCCCCACGCTGGACCAGGTTTATAACAAAGCCTGGGTGCCGCTGTCGGAAGACCGCATCAGCTTCCAGCAGGCAGCCGAAGAGGCCGCCACCCCGATGAAGGCGTTCATGCTGTCGCAGACGCGCGAGAAAGATTTGCAGTTCTTTATCGAGATATCGCAGTCACCCGCGCCGGCCAGCAAGGCTGATGTGTCACTGAAAACCCTGGTGCCGGCTTTTGTGGTCAGCGAGCTGAAAACGGCTTTCCAGATCGGCTTTATGGTCTTTATCCCGTTTCTGATTATCGACCTGGTGGTGGCCAGCATCCTGATGGCCATGGGTATGATGATGGTGTCGCCGGTCATTATTTCCCTGCCGTTCAAGATGATGCTGTTCGTGCTGGTAGACGGCTGGGCACTGGTAATGGGCTCGCTGGTACAGAGCTTTGCCGCCAAGTAGGAGCTGACATGACCCCTGAAACCGTCATTAACCTGGTGCAAAACGCGCTGTTTGTGCTGATTCTGGTATCGGCGCCGCCGCTTGCGGTGTCGCTGCTGGTGGGTTTGCTGGTCAGCATCCTGCAAGCGGCTACCCAGATCAACGAAATGACGCTGACTTTCATCCCCAAGCTACTGGCCATGTTTCTGGTGCTGGTGCTGGCCGGGCCGTGGATGATGACTACCCTGCTGGACTACATGACACGCCTGTTCCAGAGCATTCCCAGCGTTATCGGCTAAGGCATGATCAGTTTCAGCGATGCCCAGATCAATGCGCTGCTGGCGTATTTCCTGTGGCCATTTGCCCGCATTGTGGGCCTGATGCTGGCCGACCCGCTGCTATCGTCCAAAAGCATACCGCGCCGCTACAAGGCCGGTTTTGCCATGTTTCTCACCATCTTGCTGGCGCCGGTGCTGCCGCCCATGCCCGAGGTGTCGGTGGTGTCGGCCCAGGGTACGCTGATCGTGATCCAGCAGCTACTGATTGGCGTTAGCATCGGGCTGGTGATGCGTATCGTGCTGACCGGTGTGGAAATGGCCGGTTTTCTGATGGGTAGCCAGATGGGGCTGGGCTTTGCCATGTTTTTTGACCCGCAGCATTCTGCCCAGGTGCCGGCAGTATCCCGCGTGCTCAGCGTGTTTGCTACCCTGATATTCCTGACTTTTGACGGCCATCAGGTCTTGATTGCCACCCTGGCGGAAAGCTTCCGTCTGATGCCGGTGGGCGCGCCATTTCCGGCGACTTCGCTGTATAGCCTGGCGGTATGGGGGGGCAAGCTGTTCGAGTGGGGGCTGTGGCTGTCACTGCCTGTGGTCGGCACGCTCTTGGTGGTGAACCTGGCCATCGGGGTGATGACGCGCGCGGCGCCGCAGTTCAACGTGTTCTCTTTTGGCTTTCCCGTGACACTGTTTATCGGCTTTGTGGCGCTATACCTGTCGCTGCCACTGATGGAGCCGGCTTTGTCGCAGCTTTACCGCGAGTCATTCGACTTTATTGCAGCGTTGCTGAAGGCGCGCTAGCTTTTTGCTAGAATCCCGCACTGAAAATTTTTGCGGCTTGCCGGTGGCAGGCTGCCAACACACTGAAACCGAGGCTTTTATGGCTGGCCACAGTAAATGGGCGAATATCAAGCACAAGAAGGAACGCGCTGACGCCAAGCGCGGCAAAATCTTTACCCGTCTGATCAAGGAAATCACCGTTGCCGCCAAAATGGGCGGTGCCGATATTGATTCCAACCCGCGCCTGCGTCTGGCGGTGGACAAGGCCTGGGATGCCAACATGCCCAAGGACAACATCCAGCGCGCCATCGACCGTGGTGCCGGCACGCTGGAAGGCGTGGATTACCTGGAATGCCGTTACGAAGGGTACGGTATCGGCGGCGCTGCCGTGATGGTGGACTGCCTGACCGACAACAAAACCCGTACCGTGGCCGACGTGCGCCATGCTTTCTCCAAGTACGGCGGCAATATGGGTACGGATGGCTGCGTGGCTTTCCAGTTTACCCACTGCGGTTACCTGGTGTTTGCACCGGGTACTGACGAAGACGCGTTGATGGAAAAAGCACTGGAGGTCGGTGCCGACGACGTAGTCAGCAACGACGACGGCTCGCTGGAGGTAATTACCCCGCCGTACGAGTTCACCCGTATCAAGGGCGAGCTGGAAGCCGCAGGCTTCAAGTCCGAAATGGGCGAAGTGACCATGCGCCCGCAAAACGAAAGCGTGCTGGCCGGTGACGACGCTGTGCGTATGCAGAAGCTGCTGGACGCGCTGGAAGACCTGGACGACGTGCAAGAGGTGTATACCTCCGCCGTACTGGAAGATTGATGCCGTTAGTGCGTCTGGCCAAGGCCTGCTTCATAGCAGGCTTTTTCTTTTTGCTTGCCCACGCCGGCTTGGCCGCTGCCGAGCCGCTGCGCATGTATTGCAGCGAGCACACCGTACCCAAGCACTTTGCCGAGCATGGCCGCCCCGCTGGTTATGGCGTGGCCTTGGGCCTGGCGATCCTGAAACAGGCAGGCATTGAGGCCGAAGCGCATTGCATGCCGTGGGCGCGCGCCATCCAGGAGGTGGCAGCTGGCAAGGGCATCATGGCACCGGTGTTTTCCAAAACACCGGAACGCGAGCAGCAGCTGCTGTTCTCGCAGAAAGTCATGGATGACCCGGTGGTACTGGTACAGGCTGCGGCACGGCCGTTTGCCTTTCGCCACCCCACTGATCTGGCCGGGCGCAGGGTGGGGACCACCCGTGCTTCGCGCTTTACCGATGCGTTTAACGCAGCCATGCCATCCATGCAAATCAACGAGGATGGTGGCCCACAGCAGCGTTTGCAGATGCTGGTTGTCGGCCGTCTGGACGTCGCGGTGATCGCCGGCGGGGTGCACGCAGTACGCTATAACGCGCGCCAGGCGGGTATTGCTATCGAACAGCTGCGTATTGTCAGCTTGCCCGTCATGCTGGACCCGAACTTTTTTGCCGTATCGCGGCATTTTCCTGACGCTGGTGGCTTGGTAGCACGCCTGAATACCACCATCGCCAGAATGCGCCAGGATCGCAGCCTTAACCGCTTGCTGGCCGAGTTCCAGGCGCAGTACTAGGCCTGGCAAGGTTGGCCGCAGGCAGCGTGCTGCCGCGTAGCGGCCAACCCGGCTCAGAACACCGACTGGCCGCTACGGGTGGTGAAGCGGTCCAGCGCCTCCAGCCCGGCCAGCGAGTTGCCGCGCGTGTCCAGCCCCGGGCTCCACACTGCAATGCTCATCTTGCCCGGCAGGATGGCCAGAATGCCGCCGCCGACGCCGCTCTTGCAGGGCAAGCCGACGCGGTAGGCAAACTCGCCGGCGGCATCGTAGGTGCCACAGGTCAGCATAATGGCGTTCACCTGCTTGGCCTGGCTGCGGCTGAGCCGCTGTTGGCCGCTGACCGGCGAGGCGCCGTGGTTGGCCAGAAACAGGCCGGCGCGCGCCAGCTCGCGTACCGACATGCGCAGGCTGCAGGCGCGGAAGTAGTGCGCCAGCACCTGGTCTACCGGGTTGCGGATATTGCCGCAGCTCTTCATGAAATGTGCCAGCGCCGCATTGCGGTGGCCGTGTTCGGCTTCCGACGACGCAATCACGTAGTCGAAATCCAGCGCCTCTTCGCCGCTTTCCTCTCGCAGGAAGGAACGCAGCGCCGCGCTGCTGTCACCCTGCTGGCCGATGGCGATATCGGTTACCACCAGAGCCCCCGCGTTGATGAAGGGGTTGCGCGGAATGCCGTGCTCGTACTCCAGCTGCACCAGCGAGTTGAACGGGTTGCCGGAAGGCTCTTTACCTACGCGTTGCCATAGCGATTCGCCGCTCTGTGCCAGCGTGTGCGCCAGCATGAAGGCCTTGGAAATGCTCTGGATGGAAAAGCGCTTGTCGGCGAGGCCGGTATGGAAGTGCTGGCCGTCCAGGGTAGAAACCGCCATGGCAAACTGCGTGGCGCTTTCTCCGGCCAGCGCCGGGATGTAGTCCGCCGGCTTGCCGGCCGACAGATAAGGGGCGATATCGCGGGCGATATCGTCGATCAGTTGCTGAATGTCCATTTTTATCACGGGTGTTGTGGTGGAGAAGGTGGCGCGGGTGGTCTTTGCCACCCTGCTGCCAGGGCCTGCCGCCAGGGTTGGCCGCAGGCTGCCGCGGGTGTAACCGCGTGCATTCAGGGCTGCTTGGAACCCCACTCCGCCAGAAAAGTTGCGCGGAATTGCATAATCCAGGCTAGGCGCTGTTCGCCCAGCGCGCGGCCAGCCTCGGTCTGCATGGTTGCCGGCAGTGTGGCCAGCTTCACGGTAATGTGGTCCAGCGCATAGCGGCGGTCATCCAGCGGGCGCTGCTGTGCCTGCGGGTCGTCCGAGTGCGCCAGCTGGCTGTCCATCTTGCCGGCGGTGTAAAACAGCCGCGCCAGGCCGACAGCCCCCAGTGCATCCAGCCGGTCGGCATCCTGCACGATTTGCGCCTCCAGCGTTTGCGGCGTGATGGCCGCAGAAAAGCTGTGCGCCTCGATGGCGTGGCTGACTGCGGCCAACTTGTCGGCGGGAAAGCCGGCAGCGGCCAACGCCTGGCTGGCCAGTGCGGCAGCCTGGCGCGAAGCTAGGTGGCGTTCCGGGTGGTTCTTGGGCAGGTTCACCAGGTCGTGCAGGTAGCAGGCCGCCATCACCACCAGCGCATCGGCTTGGGGGTAGCTGTGCAGCAGCTGGCTGGCGCTTTGCCATACGCGCTGCAAGTGGGCCAGGTCGTGGGCGCCATCGTTGTCGGCATGGCGTGTGGCCAGGTCGCGGCAGACGGCCTGCCAGTGGGGTAGAGCGTGCGTCATGGTGTGGCTTTCCGGTAAAGGCCGCCCATTTAAAAAGCCGGCGGGCAGCCTGTCAATGCGCGGCCTGGTGAAAAAACAAAAGCGCCCCGCAGGGCGCTTTTCTCGGCATGAAGCAGGTTATTTCTTGCCTTTGATGCTTTCTTCCAGCTCCTGGAAGGTGGGGCGTTCGGTGGAGTACAGCACCTTGCGGCCAAATTCCACTGCAGTTTGCGGGGCGTAACCCTGCATGCTGGCCAGCAGCACGGTCTTGATGCACTGGAACTCTTTGGAGCTTTCGTCCAGCTTTTGCTCCAGCAGGGTACCCAGCGGCGCCACGATACCGTAGGCCAGCAAAATACCCAGGAAGGTACCCACCAGTGCCGAGCCGATCATGCCGCCCAGTACCGCAGGTGGCTGGCCTACCGAGCCCATGGTGTTCACCACACCCAGCACCGCGGCCACAATACCGAAGGCCGGCAGGGCGTCACCCAGGCGGGTAATCGCCGCGGCGGGGGAGTGGCCTTCGTGGTGATGGGTTTCGATTTCGATGTCCATCAGGTTTTCGATTTCCATGGCGTTCAGGTTGCCGGACACCATGATACGCAGGTAGTCGGTAATGAAGTCCATCACGTGGTGGTCGTGGGCAATGGCTTCGTACTTGGAGAACACCGCGCTGCTATGCGGGTCTTCGATGTCTTTTTCCACCGACATCAGGCCTTCCTTGCGGATCTTGACCAGAATCTCGAACAGCATGCCCAGCAAGTCCATATAGCGGGCCTTGGTATAAGGCGAGCCTTTGAACAGCGTAGGCAGGGCGCCTTTTACCGCCTTGAGTGTTTTGCCCTGGTTGGACACCACAAAGGCACCAATGGCACCGCCCAGAATGGCCATCAGTTCGGTAGGCAGTGCATGGACAATCACCATGATGTCACCGCCGTGAATGATGTAGGCGCCAAAAATGCAAATCAGCGCAATTGCGTAACCGATACCAACGTTCATGAGCCTGCGTTCCCCTAAGTGTGCAAGGCGTGGATGTGAGTGAATTTAAGGACAGATACGGCCGGATTACCAGCCGCAGTGCAACATGTCAGTAGTCTACTTTCCCGCGCATGGCCTTGATGCTACCGCGATTGCATTTACCTGCCAACCGGCGCTGCTGGCTGCCCCAGGTGGGTTTGGTGGCTTTGCGCGCTTTTATCGTGATGTTGGCCGCATCGAGCATGGCCTGCAGGCGCTGCAGTGCATCATGGCGGTTTTGCTCCTGGGTGCGGTACTGCTGCGCCTTGATGATGATTACGCCGTCTTTGCTGATGCGCTGGTCGCTGCTGGCCAGCAGTTTGTCTTTCAGGCTGTCCGGCAGGCGCGAAGCACGAATGTCAAAGCGCAAATGGATGGCGGACGACACCTTGTTCACGTTTTGCCCACCCGCCCCCTGGGCGCGTATGGCGGTAAAGGTCACGTCATCCGGGTGGAGCTGGGCCAAGTCATTCTTCCTGCGGCAAAAGTCAGGCGGCAGTGTAGTGCCTGCCGTGCCTGGCGGCTAGCGTGACGTGCGCTGTTGTCGGCGCTCGGCAAAGGGCAGCTGTCTGTCGCTGCTGCGTTCGCGTTTTTTCAGGTACATGGCGTTATCCGCTTGCTCGATCAGGGCTTCCAGCTGGCTATGGGCGCTGATCGGGCAATAACCGATGCTGGCACTGACCGAGACGATAGCGCCGGATGGCAGGGCGATAGGGCGGCTTAGCGCATAGTCCAGCTCGTCAATGGTGTGGCGGATCGCCTGACTGCTGTCCCGGCACAGTGCCACGATGAACTCGTCGCCACCAAAACGGCAGCATACGTCTTGCTGCTGCAGGGTGGTCAGCAGCCGTTCTGCCGTGATTTGCAGCACCATATCGCCCGCTTTGTGGCCGTGCTGATCGTTGATGGGTTTGAAGCGGTCCAGGTCGATTTCCAGCAAGGCCTTGTCGCCAGGCCCGGCCGCCTGTTCCAGCAGCTGGCTGATATGGCGTATTCCCGCCCGCCGGTTGAACAAGCCGGTCAGCAGGTCCCGGTCTGCCATATGCTGCATTTCGCGGTGGCTGCTGGCGAGCTGGCGCATGGCTTGCTCGGCACGCTGCCGTGACTTTTTCAGCAAGTAGAGGTTGTTATCGTGGCGTTTTGCCTGCTTGCACATGATGCGGCCTACGGCCAGGCACAGTAGTAGGCTGATGGTGACGTTTTCTGTCACGGTAGCCACGGCCAAGGCGGGCAGCTTGAACAGCTGCAGTGAGGCAATCGCAATGAGCCAGTTACCGACCGAGGCCACACAGAGCAGGGAAAAGCGCGAAGTGGTGGCAATCAGCATCAGGTCGACGATGGCAAAGCCCTGGGTCATGGATAAATAGCTGATACCGATACGATCGAGCTCGTAGCCGAACCACACCACGGTGGCGGGGTAGAGCAGGCCGCCACCGACATGGAATACATTGCCCCACCTCCTGGCGTTGCGGCCATGCATCAGCATGAGTGCACCAAAAGCCCAGCAGATGCCGGCGACACGTGGCACCAGAATGCTCTGCCAGTGCGCCGGATGCTGTACGTACTCTACGCACAGCATCAGCGTAAAGATGCTACCTACCAGTAGTGCGGCAGTGCGCCTGGCGGGCAGGGCGTGCTGATCTTGCCGCGCGTGGTAGTACGCCGTGCGGTAGGGTTTGTCCGGCCGTGCCATGCTAGCGGCTGAATATTTTCCCGGGGTTCAGCAGTTGTGCCGGGTCTAGCGCCAGCTTGATGGCGCGCATCATGGCGATGCCATGGGTGCCGGCTTCTGCTGCCAGGTATGGCTGTTTGCCAATGCCGATGCCGTGCTCGCCGGTGCAGGTGCCTTCCATGCCCTGTGCGCGCTGTATCAGGCGGTGATTGACGGCCTTGGCCTGTGTCATGGCAGCCTCGTCGCCGGGCTGTACCAGCAGCATCAGGTGAAAGTTGCCGTCGCCAACGTGGCCGAATAGCGGCGCTTGCATGCCCTCGTGCCGCAGGTCGGCGTAGGTGGCTTCAATGCACTCGCTCAGGCGTGATATCGGTACGCATACGTCGGTGGCCACGCAGCGGCTGCCAGGTTGCAGCTGCAAGCCGGCAAAGTAGGCGTTATGGCGCGCCTGCCACAGCTTGTTGCGCTCTTCGTCGCGCGTGGCCCAGGCAAAGCCGCCGCCGCCGTTGGCCGCGGCCAGCTCGCCCACCATGGCGGCTTGTTCTGCCACGCTGGCGGCGGTGCCGTGGAACTCCAGAAACAGCGTAGGGCGCTCGGGATAGTCGGTGCGGCTATGGCGGTTCACCGCCTGCATGGTCAGCGCGTCCAGCATCTCGGCGCGGGCTAGCGGTATGCCGCACTGTATGCTCTGGATCACGGTATCCACGGCACCGGTGACGCTGTCGAAATTGACCACCGCGGCCGACATGGCCTCCGGCATGCCGTACAGGCGCACGGTGACTTCGGTAATGATCGCCAGCGTGCCTTCCGAACCCACCAGCAGGCGGGTCAGGTCATAGCCGGCAGACGACTTGCGTGCCCGCGTGCCGGTGTGGACTACCTCGCCGCTGGCCAGCACGGCTGTGAGCGCCAGTACGTTTTCGCGCATGGTGCCGTAGCGCACGGCGTTGGTGCCGCTGGCCCGCGTCGCGGTCATGCCGCCCAGCGTGGCATCGGCACCGGGGTCTATCGGAAAGAACAGCCCGCTGTGGCGTAACTCACGGTTCAACTGCATGCGTGTCACGCCGGCTTCTACCGTGGCGGTGAGGTCGGCTTCGTGAATGGCCACTATGCGGTTCATCTGCGACAAGTCGATGCAGATGCCACCGTGCACGGCCAGGGTGTGGCCTTCTACCGAGCTGCCGGCACCGTAGGGGACCATGGGCACACCGTACTGGCTGCACAGACAGGCAATGGCGCTGACTTCAGCGGTGCTGTGTGGCCACACCACGGCATCGGGCAGGGCATCCGGATGGCAGGATTCGTCGTGGCCGTGGTGGGCGCGCATGGCCTCGCTGGTGGACAGGCGCTCGCCCAGCAGGGCGTGCAGCGCTGCCAGTAATGGCTCGCATGGGGAGGCGGTGGTCATGGGTGTCTCGCGAAGGGCGGATGCGGAATTATCACCCACAATGAATAATGTGACAGTATTTATATATAACGCTTACGTAACAACGCGCGTATCTGTTGTGAAACCCGCAAGCCGCCCCACCGCGAGACGGCTTGCGTAGCAATAACGGGGCTATTGCAGCAGCCAGCGCCCTTCGCCTTGCAGCTGTAACTGATGGCTATGGTGTACCAGCAGGGTGCTGCGGTGACCGACGCTGACCAGTACCGTGTCCGGCAGCTGGCTGCGTACCAGCCGGTACAGTGCGTCTTCCAGGCCTTCATCCATGGCCGAGGTGGCCTCATCCAGGAATGCCACTTTCGGTGCGGCCAACAGCAGGCGGCCAAACGCCAGGCGTTGTTGCTCGCCCAGCGACAAGATGCGGCTCCAGTCTGCCTCTTCGTCCAGCCGGCTGGCCAGGTGGCCCAGCTGTACCGCTTGCAAGGTGCGCTGGATACGGTCGGCGTCGGCAACGGCGGCCTGCGGGTAGCTCAGTGCATCGCGCAGGCTGCCTAGCGGCAGGTAAGGCTTTTGCGACAGGAACAGCACGCTGTCCAGCGGGTAGCCGATATTGCCCTGGCAATACGGCCACAGGCCGGCAATGGCGCGTAGCAAGGTGGTTTTACCACTGCCGGACGGGCCGCGTATCAGCAGCGCATTACCCGCTGCCAGGCTAAGGCTCAGGCCGCTTAGCAAGGGGCGGCCATCCGGTGTAGTGACGTCCAGCTGGCCAAGCTGCAGGCCGCTGCTTTGCGGCTGCGTGTGGGCGCAGGGCAGGGCATCGCTGGCTTCGGCGGCATCCAGAAAGCCGGTAAGACGATCCAGCACGGCCTTGTACTGGGCAAAGTCGTCATAAGCACGGCGGAAGAAAGACAGATTGTCTTGCAGCTGCCCGAAAGCCTGCGCGGTTTGCACCATGTCGCCCAGCGAGATCTGCTTGGAGAAGAATCGCGGCGCCTGGATGATGAACGGGAATACGGCGGCGGTCTGGCTGACAACAAAGTTGAAACCGGTGAATTTCAGGTTACGGAACAGGATGGCCCAGCTGTTATCGATAAGTCGGCCGAAGCGCTGGCGTAGCTGCGCGCCTTCGACAAGGTGGCCGCGATAAAAGGCAATGCTCTCGCTGTACTCGCGTAGCCGCACCAGTGCGTAGCGATAATCGGCACCCAGTTTTTCGTTAAGGAAGTTCAGGCGGATCAGCGGGCGGCCAATGCCAAAGGCAAACACCGTAGCGACGATCACGTACAGGTATACGGCAAACACCATGCCGCGCGGAATCTCCAGCCCGAATACCGCCAGTACACCGGACAGGCCCCACAGTATCAGGGTGAACTCGAAGGTGGACACCAGGGCGTCGATGACACCCATTGACAGCGACAGGCTGCTGCTGACAAAACTGGCGATGTCCTGCTGGATGCGCTGGTCCGGGTTATCTACCGGGTCGGCCAGGTGCTGGGTGCGGTAGAAAGTCTGCCCCTGCAGCCAGCGCGACAACATGCGCTCGTTCAGCCATTCGCGCCAGCGGATGACGAAAGCCTGCTGGATGTACACCTCGAACAGGCTGCGGCCAACGTGTACGCTGGCCAGCACGGCAAAAATCAGCATAGACGCCCAGAATAGCTTGGCATCCAGCTTTTGCAGCGAGGCGTACATTTCGTTGTACCAGTTGGAAAACAGCACATTCACCCGTACCCCCGCCAGCGTCACCAGTAGCACCAGCAGGATGGTGAGCAATGGCCGCCAGCCATTGTTAACCGGGCGGAAAAAGTCCCCTGCCAGGCGCAGAAACTGGCGCCCCCAGCGGCTAAAGCGGGTAGTGAGCCAGATGGCAATGCTGCTGACCAGCACCGTAATCAGCATGGCCTTGCCCAGCCAGATGCCGCTGGCCAATAGTTCGTTTCCCCAGTTCATTTTCTATGGCTCCTGTTGTAATTCTGCTTATGAAACAAGGCACTACGCCGTGCATGAAAGCTGCCTGCTAGGGGCTTGACGGCTTTGCTACAATAACGGTTCGTTACTTAACCGATACAGGCCAAGTTGTCATGCTCAAGCTCTACAACACACTGACCCGCCAGAAAGAAGAATTCAAACCGCTCGTACCCGGCCAGGTAAAGATGTACGTGTGTGGCATGACTGTCTATGACCTGTGCCATATCGGCCACGCCCGTATGCTCACCGCCTTCGACGTGATCTACCGCTGGTTTGCCGCCAGTAACTACGACGTGACCTATGTGCGCAATATTACCGATATTGACGACAAGATCATCAAGCGTTCTGCCGAGCGTGGCATTAGTGCCGAGGCGCTGGTGGAAGAAACCATCGCCGACATGCACGCCGATACCGAAGCGCTGGGCCTGCTGCGGCCAACCTTCGAGCCGCGTGCCACGCAGCACATTGGCGGCATGCAGGACATCATCAGCAAGCTGATCCACCGTGGCAAGGCCTACCCGGCGCCCAATGGCGACGTGTACTACGCCGTGCGCGAGTTCGACGGCTACGGCAAGCTGTCCGGCAAGACGCTGGAAAGCCTGCGCGCCGGCGAGCGCATCGACGTAGACCCGAACAAGCGCGACCCGTTCGACTTTGTGCTGTGGAAAGCCGCCAAACCGGGCGAGCCACAGTGGCAAAGCCCGTGGGGCGCCGGCCGCCCCGGCTGGCACATCGAGTGCTCGGCCATGAGCTGCCACCACCTGGGTGAGCATTTCGATATTCACGGCGGCGGCGAAGACCTGCAGTTCCCGCACCACGAGAACGAGATCGCGCAGAGCGAAGGCGCACACGGTCACCAGTACGTGAACTACTGGATGCACAACGGCTTTATCAATGTGGATGGCACCAAGATGTCCAAGAGCCTGGGCAACTTCTTCACCATCCGCGACGTGCTGGGCCATTTTGACGGCGAAGTGATCCGCTTCTTTATCGTGCGCAGCCACTACCGCAGTCCGGTGAACTTTACCGACGGCATCCTGAACGACGCCAAGCAGGGTCTGACCCGCTTGTACACCGCACTGCGTGGCCTGGACCTGCCAGCCAGCACCGGCATCGACTGGGCCAACCCGTACGCGGCGCGCTTCAAGGCCGCGATGGACGACGACTTCGGCACCTCCGAAGCCGTATCGGTACTGTTCGAGCTGGCTGGCGAGGTGAACAAGAGCAAAGACCTGGCGCTGGCGCGCCTGCTGAAAGACCTGGGCGGCGTGCTGGGCCTGTTGCAGCGCGACCCGGAAGCTTTCCTGCAAGGCGATAGCGCCGAGGGCGGTCTGAGCGCCGAACAAGTCGAGGCGCTGATCCAGGCGCGCAAGGACGCACGCGCCGCCAAAAATTGGGCCGAGTCCGACCGCATTCGCGACGAACTGACCGCCGCCGGCATCGTGCTGGAAGACAGTGCCGGCGCCACAACCTGGCGCCGTGCCTGAGTCGAAACCGCGCTGCCCATAGCAGGAAAGGTTGGCCGCGGCCAGCTTTTCCTTGCCAATGGCCGTTTTAGTCTGGATAATCACGCGTTTTGAAGAAGTACAGGCAAAACCCCTGTACCCGAGTTAAAAGGAAAAGCCATGCAAGCCGATATTCAGCCGAACTACAAAGAAGTAGCCGTTACCTGCTCCTGCGGTAACCAGTTCACCACCAAGTCCACCATGGCTAAAGACGCCTTCCACATTGAAGTGTGCTCCCAGTGCCACCCGTTCTACACCGGTAAACAGAAGATCGTTGATACCGCTGGTCGCGTTGATCGCTTCAACCAGAAGTTCGGCAGCTTCTTCAAGCGCTAATTACCGCTTGCAAGATGGACATAAAGGCAGCTTCGGCTGCCTTTTTTCATGCCTGTGCGCCGCTACCCGCCTTGCCTTGGCTGAAATGTCAGCTACCGGGGGCGGGCATATCGTCTACACTATGCCGGTTTACTTTTTCGAGCCTGTTAGATGATGCCCGTCAATATCGTGTACCTGTCGCACGGCAGCCGCAAATATCACGACCAGACCCGTTTTTCGGTACTGACCCTGCTGCATCTGCTGCTGCAACAACAGCGCGATGATATCCGTATCGTGGTGTACACCGACGATGCCCGCGAAGTACCGCAGCACCCGTTGATTCAGGCTATCGTCCTGCAGCGCGCCGAGTTGGCCGCATTCCGTGGCCCGTTTGATTACGTGCATCGCATCAAGCTGAATGTGCTGCGCCGTGCCAGCGCCGAGCTGGACGGCCCGCTACTGTATGTAGACTGCGACACCCGTTGGCTGCATCTGCCGGACAACATCTTCAGCCGCCTGCGCGGCGACGGCGGCCAGGCCCCGCTGTGTTGCATGCACGTGCCAGAGGGCGCGTTTTCGCCAGCGTTCTTCCCGGATTATCACCGTTATGTGCAGCAAAAGCAGGCGCAGCTGCAGCAGCTGGGCATTGCCGATACCTCGCGGCTGCTGATGTGGAACGCCGGTGCCATTGGCGTGCCGGCAGGCAGTACCGTTTTCTTTGATGACGTGATTCGTGTCAGCGATTATCTGTTTACCCGTGTGGTGCCGCGCAATTGGGTAGAGCAGTTTGCCCTGTCGCTGGTGGCTTGCAGCCGCTACGAGATGGTGGCGCTGGACGCCGCCTTGCATCATTACTGGAACTACAGCTACGAAGCACCGCTGTATCTGGCCAGCTTCTTTGCCGCGCAGCCGCCTGGTTTGTCGGTACCACAGCTGGCGGCGGCGTGCGCCCGGCACGACTGGCGCGAAGACGAGCTCAAACGCCTGCAGGCCGCGCCCGAGCACAAGCGCCAGCGCCGCCGTAACAAGCTGCGTAACTCGCTGCAAAAGCGCCGTATCGACCTGAAAATTGCCATCGCCCGCCTGGGTTTGCGCCTGCGTGGCCAGCTAGGCTAGCCCGGCAAGCCGTTTGCCCGCCCGCGCCACGCTGCTTGCCGCGTGGCGTTTGTTTTGCCTGCTAGGTGCAGGCGGCGATTATCACTACAATGTCGGCTTACTCTCTCTTGGTCATTTCCGCGCATGCTGACTTATTCCGCGCAAAGCCAGGTTGCCGCCCGGCCTACCGAAAAACCCTGGGTACTGTTGCTGCTGTGTTTTGTCTGGCTGTGGCCAGGCATTTTGGGGCATACCCCCTGGAAGCCGGACGAGCCTTACGTCACTGCCGTGGTGCAGGGCTTTGTTGCCGGTGGCCACTGGCTGCTGCCCGCCATCGACGGCCAACCTTATCTGGAAAACTCGCCGCTGTACTATTGGCTTGCTGCGGGTCTGGCGCGTTTGCTGTCACCGTGGTTGCTGCCGTTGCACGATGCGGCACGGCTGGCCACGCCACTATTCATGGCGGTGGCGCTGGCGTTTGCCGGTGGCATCGGGCGCGAGCTGATCGGCCGCCGCCACGGCCGCAGTGTGGTGATGATCCTGATCGGTTGCCTGGGGTTGATCGTTACCGGGCATGAAATGAACCCGATCGTGGCGGGCTTCGCCGGCTTTTCGGCGGCGCTGTACGCCATGGTACTCAGCCGCCGCGCCCCGGCGCTGGCTGGCGCGCTGCTGGGCGCGGCCAGCGTGGTGGTATTCCTGTCGACCAACCTGCTGCAGCTGATACTGGTGTGGAGTGTGGCGCTGCTGCTGCCTGCCTTTGCCAGCTGGCGTAACAAGCGCTATGCCATCACCCTGGTTATGGCGCTGTTGTTTGCCTTGCCTTTGCTGATGGTGTGGCCGTGGGCACTCTATAAAAACTACCCGCTGGTATTCCAGCAGTGGTGGCAGGCTTACGCGCTGGGGCCGCTGCATGGTTTTGGCGGTATCGGCCTGTTTCATGAGCTGGGCTACTACCCCAAGCTGGTGCTGTGGTACGCCTGGCCTGCCTGGCCGCTTGCGGCGTGGGCGCTATGGAAAAACCGCCGTTACGAGCTGCCGATGCTGCAGCTGCCTTTGCTGAGCTTTGCGGTCTTGCTGTTGCTGCTGACCTTCTCCAACAACAGTCACACGGAAGAGGCCATGCCGCTGCTATTGCCGCTGGCGGTGCTGGCTGCGGTCGAGCTCGATAGCCTGCGCCGTGGTGCAGCAGCTTTCCTGAACTGGTTTGGCCTGATGGCGTTTGGCTTTTTTGCCTTGCTGGTGTGGCTGGGCTGGGCGGCCATGAACTTTGGCTGGCCGGCCAGGTTGGCCGCACGCGCCGAGTATTTCAGCCCTTACTACACGCCGCAGGTTTCGCTGCTGGCCGTGCTGCTGGCGCTGCTGGCGACGGCGGTGTGGGTGTGGGCTGTCACGCGGCGCCATTTGCGCGGCCGCCAGGCCATTACCAACTGGGCAGCCGGCTTGTCGCTGTTGTGGGGCTTGCTGCTAACGCTGTGGCTGCCGTTTCTGGACGCGGCCAAAAGCTACCAGCCGGTGGTGACAGGCATGATGAAAGCCATGCCGGCAGGGGATAAATGCGTGGCGATAGACGAGCGCCAGATGATGGCGCGGGTCAGCTGGCAATATTATGCGCAGCTGCGTCTGAAGCCGGTGGCGGCAGGGCAAGCCCTGCCGTGCACGCTGCAGCTGGTGGTAGGGGACAAAGACCAGGCACCCCGCTACGATGGCTGGCAGCTGCGCTGGCAGGGTAGCCGCCCGCGCGACAAGCACGAGGTGTACTACCTGCTGCAGCGCGTGCCGGCAGCGCATTAAGTTTGCGCTAGGGCGCTGTCAGTAAAAGCCAAGGCCACCGCATGCGGTGGCCTTGGCTTTGTGGCGGTTGCGGTCAAGCTGGGTTGGCCGCAGGCTACGTGCTAGCTTTGCAGCTCGGGTAGCTTGGCGAACAGTTGCAGCGCGTCTGGGTTGGCTAGCGCGCTCAGGTTGTTGACCGGTTCGTCGTGAATCACGTTTTTCACCGCCAGCTCGACGATCTTGCCGCTGATGGTTTTGGGGATGTCGGCGACGGCAATGATCTTGGCCGGTACGTGGCGCGGGCTGGCACCATTCTTGATTTTGTCCTTGATCATGGCGGTCAGCTCGCTATCCAGTACCTGCCCGTCGCGCAGCTTCACAAACAGCACGACGCGCTCGTCGTCCTGCCAACGCTGGCCTACCACGATGCTTTCCAGTACTTGCGGGAAGGTTTCTACCTGGCGGTAAATTTCCGCAGTGCCGATGCGTACGCCGCCAGGGTTCAGTACCGCGTCGGAGCGGCCGTAGATCACCATGCCGCCATGTGCGGTAAGTTCGGCGTAGTCGCCGTGACACCACACATCGGCAAAGCGGTCAAAGTAGGCCTTGCGGTACTTTTCGCCGCTGTCATCGCCCCAGAAGCCTACCGGCATGGACGGGAACGGCTTGGTGCATACCAGCTCGCCTTTTTCACCCTGTACCGGCTGGCCGTGGTCGTTACGGATTTCCACCGCCATGCCCAAGCCGCGGCATTGCAGCTCGCCACGGTAAACCGGCAAGGCGGCGCAGCCTAGCGCAAAGCACGACACGATATCGGTGCCGCCCGAGATGGACGCCAGATTCATATCCGCCTTGATGGCCTGATAAGCCCAGTCGAAGCTTTCTGCTACCAGCGGCGAGCCGGTAGAGAACACGGCGCGCAGGCTGGACAGGTCGTAATGCTGGCGTGGCTGCAGGTCGATTTTCTTCAGGCCGTCGATGTACTTGGCCGAAGTGCCAAAATGGCTGCAACGGTAAGCCTGCGCGTACTCCCACAGGATATGGCCGCCCTTGGCAAACGGCGAGCCGTCGTACAGCATCAGCGTGGCACCACTACCCAGGCCGGACACCAGCCAGTTCCACATCATCCAGCCGCAGGTGGTGAAGTAGAACAGGCGGTCGCCCGCGTGGATGTCGGCGTGCAGCTGGTGTTCTTTCAGGTGCTGCAGCAAGGTGCCGCCGTGGCCATGCACGATGCACTTGGGCTTGCCGGTGGTACCGCTGGAGTACAGGATGAACAAGGGGTGGTTGAAGGGCACACGCGCAAAAGTCAGCTCGCGTGCCACAAAGCCCTGCAGGAAACCATCCAGCGTGCTGGCCTGCGGCAGGTTGGCCGCAAAAGCGTCGGCCTCGCCCAGATAGGGCACCACCACGATTTTTTCTACCGATGGCAAGCCGGCGGCGATGACGCGCATCTTGTCCAGGATCTGCACCTGCTTGCCGTTGTACCAGTAGCCATCGGGGCAGAACAGGATGCGTGGCGCGGTCTGGCCAAAGCGGTCTATGGCACCGTCGGTGCCGAAGTCCGGCGAGCAGCTGGTCCACACCGCGCCCAGGCTGGTGGCGGCCAGCATGGCGGCCAGCGTTTCCGGCATATTGGGCATATAGCCGGCAATGCGGTCACCACGCTGGATGCCGTGTTCCTTCATGGCTTGCTGCAGCCGGGATACCAGGTCGTTCAGCTCCCACCAGCTCAGCTCGCGTTTGACCTTGTCTTCGCCCCAGAACGTTACCGCCAGCGCGTCGTCTTTGCGGCGCAGCATGTTCTCGGCGTAGTTCAGCGCGGCTTCGGGAAAAAAGCGTGCCTCGCGCATGCCGCCCGGCTGCTGCAGCGCGATACCGCCTTTGCTGCCCAGTACGCCGCTGTAATCCCACACCTGGTTCCAGAAGCGGTCTGGCCGGTCTACGCTGGCCTGCCACAGGCTGTGGTAGTCGGCATACTCGGTGCCGTCCAGCGTGGACATCAGTTTGCCAAAAGCAGCCAGGTGGGTGGCGGCTGCGCGGCCAGCAGCGGGCTGCCAGATCGGGGTATCCGGGGCGTGCATGGGTGGGTCTCCTCTACGTCGTGTTATTCCGGCGGTATCGTTATATGTAGTGTACGACGACGGCTTATGCCGCAACAGGCTTAGTCTTCCTTATAGCTGCCGTCGTGCATCCAGCGGGCGTGCTGCGGGGCTTTGCGCGTGGTGGCCCATTCGTTGAGCATGTCCCACTTGGCTTCGTCCAGCAGCTGCATCATGCGCGGCGTGCCGCTATTGCAGGCCAGCTCCAGGCGGTGGCCGTTGGGGTCGAAGAAATAGATGCTCTGGAAAATAGTGTGGTTGGTGGGGCCGATCACCTTGATACCGGCCGCCTCCAGCCGTGCTTTGGTGGCCAGCAGGGTGTCCATGTCGGCTACTTCCAGCGCCAGGTGCTGCACCCAGGCCGGGGTATTCGGGTCACGGCCCATTTCCGGGCTGTTGGGCAGCTCGAAGAAGGCCAGGATATTGCCCTGGCCTGCGTCCAGGAACACGTGCATGTAGGGGTCCGGCTGCTTGGTGGACGGTACTTCGTTTTCGGCAATGGCCAGCACGAACTTCATGTCGAGGTGTTTTACATACCACTCGACGGTTTCTTTGGCGTCTTTGCAGCGGTAGGCCACGTGGTGGATTTTCTGGATCAGCATGGTGTTGTCTCCGTGTGCGGGGCAGCGATGGCTGCATGGCCTGAACCATACTGCAATGTTAAATATTGCTCAACAAGTTTGATATTAACAAACTCGATCCGGGCGGCAGCAATGCTACACTGTGGCGATACTGACTTGCTTTTATCGTTATGGACGCAGAAAAAGACGCCCGCCGCGGCATTCAATCGATCGAGGTGGGCGGCACCCTGTTGCAAGCGCTGGTGCGCGCCGGTACACCGATGATGCTGAAAGACCTGGCGCGCGATGCCGGCATGCCGCCGGCCAAAGCGCACCCTTACCTGGTGAGCTTCGGCAAGCTGGGCCTGGTGGAACAAGACGCCGTAACCGGCCAGTACCGGCTGGGCAGCTTTGCACTGCAAATGGGCCTGACCGCCCTGCACGAGCTGGATGCGGTCAAGATCGCCAGCGACGCCGCCACCCGGCTGGCGCTGGACATCAACCAGAACGTGGCGCTGGCGGTGTGGGGCAACCACGGGCCTACCGTGGTGCGCATCGTGGAGTGCAACCGCATCGTGCACATCAATATGCGCACCGGCAGCGTGATGTCGGTGCTGGATTCGGCTACCGGCCGCGTGTTTGCCGCCTGGCTGCCGGCCGAGCTGACACGCGCCGTAATAGAAAGCGAGCTGGCGCACAAGCCGCCAGGGCAGCAGCCCGAGCTGGCGGCTACCCTGGCCGAGGTACGCGAGCACGGCATGGCGCGTGCGGTAGGCTACCCGCTGCCGGGTATCAATGCGCTGTCGGCACCGGTGTTTGACAGTAGCGGCCAACTGGCGCTGGTGATGACCACGCTGGGCCCCGCTGCCGCTTTCGACGCGGCTTGGGATGGCCCGTTGGCGCAGGCGTTGGCGGCCTGCGCCGCCGCTACCTCGCGCAGCCTGGGCTACCACGGCTAGGCCGCCAGCCCCCGGCCACGCGCCTTGGCGTAGCGCGAGCCAGGCTCGCGACCCAGCGCATCGGCGATAAACCATGCGGCATCGGCTACGCGGTTAATGTCTACCCCGGTGTGATAACCCAGGCCGTGCAGCAGATAGAGTACGTCTTCGGTGGCCACATTGCCCGATGCGCCCTTGGCGTACGGGCAGCCACCCAGGCCGGACACCGAGCTGTCGAAGGTGCGCACGCCGGCTTGCAGCGCGGTGTGGATGTTGGCGATGGCCATGCCGTAGGTATCGTGGAAGTGGCCGGCCAGCTTGGCTACCGGTACCTGTTCGCTTACCGCGTCCAGCATGGCGGTTACTTTATCCGGCGTGCCCACGCCGATAGTGTCGCCCAGCGAAATCTCGTAACAGCCCATGTCGTACAGCGCGCTGGCCACCTCGGCCACCTTGCGCGGTGCGATGGCGCCTTCGTAGGGGCAGCCCACCACGCACGACACGTAGCCGCGTACGCGCACGTTGGCCGCCACCGCGCGCTGCATCACCGATTCGAAGCGCTGCAGGCTCTCCGAGATGCTGGCGTTGATATTTTTCTGGCTAAAGGCCTCGCTGGCAGCACCAAACACGGCAATCTCGCGCACGCCGGCAGCCAGCGCCGCGTCCAGGCCCTTGTCGTTGGGCACCAGCACCGGGTAGTTCACCGTGCCGTCCAGCGGCAGCGCTTGCAGCACCTCGGCGCTATCGGCCATCTGCGGCACCCACTTCGGCGACACAAACGCGCCGGCTTCGATGTTCAGCAGGCCGCTGGCGGCCAGGCTTTGAATCAGCTCGACCTTTACCGCTAGCGGCACGGTCTGTTTTTCGTTTTGCAGCCCGTCACGCGGGCCGACTTCCACAATCTTCACGTGTGTCATGCCGATTTTCCTCCATGCACCCATTGCTGACGGGCGCAGATATTTCAATAGCGGCTGCGGTAGCCGAAGCGAGCCAGCCACAAGCCGGCCGCGATCCAGCCCGCGCGCACAAGCAGCCGCGCCAAGCCGGGCGGGGCGACCCAGCACATCAGATGGATAAAGCTGCCGAGTGCACCTAGTCGCCTCGGCCACGCCGGGTCGGGTGGCAGCAGCTGCAACCACCCCCACAGCCCGGCGTTTGGCGGTCTGGCATCCCAGGCCTGCCAGAGTGCAAACAGGTGGTAAGCCGCCAAAGCCAGGCCGGCCAAGGTAACTAGCCAGCCAAAGGTATATCGGGTCATAGGGTTGGCAAGGCGATGATGATGCTCACCATGTTAACCCAACAGCATTAGTCCGCCTCGAAATCCACCAGCTCGTCGCCGTCGCCAACCTGCTCGCCGGCGGCAAAGTAGAACGCCTTCACCACGCCGTCGGCCGGGGCGGTGATGGTGTGTTCCATCTTCATTGCCTCCAGGATCAGCAGCGGCTCGCCCTTGGCGATGCGGGCGCCAGCGCTCGCCACCAGTGCCACCACGCGGCCCGGCATCGGTGCCTTGAGGTGGGTTTCGCCGTGCACGCCGCCTTCGGTAAAGGCGTACGGGTCCACGTAGTCCAGCGCCACGCGTTCGCCGTCGGCAAACAGCACGCGCTGGCGGCCGTGGCGTACCACGGTGGCGGCCAGTTGCTTGCCGTCCAGCGTCACGCGCAGGGTATGGCCGTGCAGGCTGGCTTGGGCGTGCAGCGTGCTGCCGGCGGCGGCGATGCGGTAGCCGTCGGCACTGTGTTGCAGCGTCACGCTGTGGCGGGTATCACCCTGCTCGAAGCGGATGCCGCGGGTGTGGCTGCCGTTCAGGCGCCAGCCGGCTAGCGTGGCAAAAGCCTCATCGCCACCTGCCTGGCTGGCCAGTACTTCGGCCAGCGCCAGCAGGGCGAGCTGTGTCGCGCTTGGCGCGGCCGGGGCGGGCAGCAGGCTGTCGTGGTGGCGTGCTATCAGGCCGGTGTCCACATTGCCGCTGGCAAAGTCCACGTTGGCCGCAATACGGCGCAGGAAGCGGATATTGGTGGTGACGCCCACAACCTGGTAGGCGGCCAGCGCGGCGTCCAGCTGCTGTAGCGCGGCTTCGCGGCTTTCGCCCCACACGATCAGCTTGGCGATCATCGGGTCGTAGAACGGGCTGATGCTGTCGCCCTGCAGCACGCCGGTATCCACGCGCACGTTGCAGCTTTCCTGCGGCGGCACCAGGTGCACCAGCGTGCCGGTGGCCGGCAGGAAGCCCTTGTCAGGGTCTTCGGCGTAGATGCGCGCCTCGATACTGTGGCCGCGAATCTGCAGCTGGTTTTGTGCCAGCGGCAAAGCTTGGCCGCAGGCCACTTTCAGCTGCCACGCTACCAGGTCCTGGCCGGTGATCATCTCGGTGACCGGGTGTTCTACCTGCAGGCGGGTGTTCATTTCCATGAAGTAGAACTGGCCGCTGTTGACGTCCATGATGAACTCGACGGTGCCGGCGCCCACGTAGCCGACGGCGCGGGCAGCGGCCACGGCGGCCTCGCCCATGGCGCGGCGGGTATCGGCCGGCAGGTGCGGGGCCGGCGCTTCTTCCAGCACTTTCTGGTGGCGGCGCTGTACCGAGCAGTCGCGTTCGAACAGATAAACGCAGCCGCCCAGGCTATCGGCAAACACCTGGATTTCCACGTGGCGCGGGCGGGTCAGGTATTTTTCTACCAGCACCTTGTCGTCGCCGAAGCTGGCACGCGCCTCGCGCTGGCAGCTAGCCAGCGCGGCCTCGAAGTCCGCACTTTTTTCCACGATGCGCATGCCTTTGCCGCCACCGCCGGCGCTGGCTTTAATCAGTACCGGGTAGCCCATGGCGTCGGCTTGCGCCTGCAGGAAGGCGGGTGCCTGTTCGTCGCCGTGGTAGCCGGGTACCAGCGGTACGCCGGCTTTTTCCATCAGCGCCTTGGCGGCCGACTTGCTGCCCATGGCGGCAATGGCGCTGGCCGGCGGGCCGATGAAGGCGATGCCGGCCGCTTCGCAGGCGGCGGCGAAGTCTTCGTTTTCGGACAAAAAGCCGTAGCCGGGGTGCACGGCCTGGGCGCCGCTTTGGCGGGCGATATCTAGGATCAGCTCGGCTTTCAGGTACGACTCGGCGGCCGGGGCCGGGCCCAAGCGCCAGGCTTCGTCGGCCAGCTTGACAAAGCGGGCGCCTGCATCGGCGTCGGAGTACACCGCCACGGTGCGGATACCCATGGCGCGGGCGGTCTTGATGACGCGGCAGGCAATCTCGCCGCGGTTGGCAATGAGGATCTTGCTGAACATGGTGCGGTTTACCTCGGGGGCGGCCGGCGAAGGGTTGGCCGCAACGCGGCTGGCGCAAGGGGTAGGGTAGGCGTGCATGGTGTGTCCTGTCTGGCCACGAAGCCCACGCAAGTCACGGCTGGCGGGTGCCACGCGCGCCTGTCAGGCCGCGCAGCCTGCGCTGCGCTGGCGCGCTTGTCCGTGTCTTGCGTGTGCTTCCGTGGCGAAAAGTCATTGCCAGCTAGGCGGACGCTTCTCGAAAAAGGCGGCCAGGCCTTCGCGGGCTTCGTCGGTAATACGGATGGCAGCAATGCGGTGCGCGGTGTCCGACAGCAGCTCGTCATCCAGCGGCGAGCTGTCGTGCAGGCAACCCAGCAGCTCTTTGGCGGCGGCCAGTGCGTGCGGTGCGCCTTTACCCAGCTCGGCGGCGATCTCGGCGATGCGGCTATCCAGCGCGTCCTCGGCTACCACTTCGTGCACCAGGCCGATGCGCAGCGCGGTGGCGGCGTCGATGCGCTCGGCGCTCAGGAAGTAACGGCGTGCCTGGCGCCAGCCGATGGCGTCGGCCACGTAGGGGCCGATGGTGGCCGGGATCAGGCCCAGCCGCACTTCGGTGAGCGCAAAGCGGGCGGCGTCGGTGGCTACTGCGATGTCGCACACGGCGGTGAGGCCGGTGCCGCCGGCCAGCGCGGCGCCGTGAATGCGGGCGATCACCGGCTTCTTGCTGCGGTAGATGCCCTTCAGCATGGCGGCCAACTTGTTGGCGTCTTCCAGGTTTTGCGCTTCGGTGTAGCCGGCTGCGCGGCGCATCCAGTCCAGGTCGGCGCCAGCGGAGAAGCTTTTGCCGTGGCCGGCCAGTACGATCACGCGCACGGTGTCGTCACGGTTCAGCTCGCGGAAAGCGGTGCTGAGGTCGGCGATGAGGTGTTCGTTCATCGCGTTGTGCAGCTCGGGGCGGTTCATCCAGACGGTGGCCACCTGGCCGCTGCGGGTGATTTCCAAAGTGCTGTAATTCATTTGAAAACCCTTTCATTTTTTGCCTGTAGAAGACACAGAAAAACCTGGTTCTTTGCCACGAAACCCACAAAAGCACACGAAAAAATCAAAGCAAACTGTCGCTCGGGTTTGGTTGATGATTCCCTTGGGGCTATTGGCCCTTTGCCTTTATTTCGTGTTGTTTCGTGTTTTTCGTGGCAGACAGGTTTGTGCCTGCCCGTGGCTAAATAAAAATCACATGCGGAACACGCCGAAACGTGTGCTTTCTACCGGTGCCGACAGGCTGGCTTCCAGCGCCAGGCTCAGCACTTCGCGCGTTTGCGCCGGGTCGATTACGCCGTCGTCCCACAGTCGCGCGCTGGCGTAGTAGGGGTGGCCCTGCGCTTCGTACTGTTCGCGTACCGGTGCTTTCAGCGCTTCTTCCTGCTCGGCGGTAAAGGCGTCGCCCAGCTGCTCTTTCTTCACCTGGGCCAGCACGCCCGCGGCTTGTTCGCCGCCCATTACCGAAATACGGCTGTTTGGCCACATCCACAAAAAGCGCGGGCTGTAGGCGCGCCCGCACATGCCGTAGTTGCCGGCGCCGAAGCTGCCGCCAATCAGCACGGTGAACTTGGGCACGCTGGCGCAGGCCACGGCGGTAACCAGCTTGGCGCCATCCTTGGCGATACCGCCGTTTTCGTACTTTTTGCCCACCATGAAGCCGGTGATGTTCTGCAAAAAGATCAGCGGGATGCCGCGCTGGCAGCACAGCTCGACAAAGTGGGCGCCCTTCAGTGCCGACTCGGAAAACAGGATGCCGTTGTTGGCGATGATGCCGACGCGGTAGCCGTTGAGGCGGGCAAAACCGGTGACCAGTGTGGTGCCGTAGTTCTGCTTGAATTCGTCGAAGTCGGAGTCGTCCACCAGGCGGGCGATGATCTCGCGCACGTCGAACGGCTTTTTGCTGTCGGCGGGGATCACGCCGTATAGCTCCTCGGCCGGGTAGCGCGGTGGCAGCGGCGCGGCGCGGTCCAGCCGGCCCTGCTTTTGCCAGTTCAGGTCGGCCACGATGCGGCGGGCAATGGCCAGCGCGTGGGCGTCGCTTTGCGCCAGGTGGTCGGCCACACCGCTGATGCGGGTATGCACGTCGCCACCGCCCAGCTCTTCGGCAGACACCACTTCACCGGTGGCCGCTTTTACCAGCGGCGGGCCGCCCAGGAAGATGGTGCCTTGTTCCTTGACGATAACGGTTTCGTCGCTCATCGCCGGCACGTAGGCGCCGCCGGCGGTGCAGCTGCCCATCACCACCGCAATCTGTGGAATGCCGGCCGCCGACAGGTTGGCCTGGTTGTAGAAGATGCGGCCGAAGTGTTCGCGGTCGGGGAATACTTCGTCTTGCAGCGGCAGGAAGGCGCCGCCGGAATCCACCAGATAAACGCAGGGCAGGCGGTTTTCACGGGCGATTTCCTGCGCGCGCAGGTGCTTTTTGACCGTCATCGGGTAGTAGGTGCCGCCTTTGACGGTAGCGTCGTTGGCCACGATCAGGCAGTCGATGCCGCTGATGCGGCCAACTCCGGTGATCACGCCGGCGCCCGGTGCATCGTCGTTATACATGCCGAAGGCGGCCAGTTGCGACAGCTCCAGAAACGGCGAGCCGGCGTCCAGCAGCAGGTCGATGCGTTCGCGCGGCAGCAGCTTGCCTTTGGCTACGTGCTTGTCGCGTGCCTTGTCGCCGCCGCCTAGTGCGGCGCGGGCCACTTTGGCTTTCAGGTCGGCAACGATGCTGCGCATTTTGTCGGCGTTGGCCTGGAAGTCGGCTGCGCGCGGGGACAGTTTGGATTCGATGATGGGCATGGTTGGACAACCCCTTTTTGCCACGAAACCCACTAAGAGACACGAAAGCAAACCGAGCGATGAGCTTTGGTCAGGGCGTGTCTTGTTCGTGTTCTCTTGCGGGTTTCGTAGCCTATATGTTTTTCAGGTTTTAGCGGGTTTCGGCCATCAGCTCGCGGCCGATCAGCCAGCGGCGGATCTCGCTGGTGCCGGCGCCGATTTCGTACAGCTTGGCGTCGCGCAGCAGGCGGCCGGTGGGGTATTCGTTGATGTAGCCGTTACCGCCCAGGCACTGGATGGCGTCCAGCGCCATCTGGGTAGCACCCTCGGCGGCGTACAGGATGGCACCGGCGGCGTCCTTGCGAGTCTGGCGGCCCGACTCGCCACGGTCCAGTGCCTGGCCCACGGCGTAGACGTAGGCGCGGCTGGCAGACAGCTTCACGTACATATCGGCCAGTTTGCCCTGCATCAGTTGGAAGTCGCCGATGGCCTGGCCAAACTGCTTGCGATCGTTCAGGTAGGGCACCACCACGTCCATGCAGCCTTGCATGATGCCCAAGGGGCCGGCGGCCAGTACGGCGCGTTCGAAGTCCAGGCCGCTCATCAGCACTTTCACGCCATTGCCTTCGCCGCCCAGTACGTTGGCCGCAGGCACGAAGCAGTCGTCAAAGAAAATGGGGTAGGTGTTGGAGCCGCGCATGCCCAGCTTGTCCAGCTTGCTGCCGTGGCTGAAGCCGGCAAAGCCCTTTTCCACGATAAAGGCGGTGATGCCTTTCGGGCCGGCGTTGATGTCGGTTTTGGCGTACACCACCAGGGTGTCGGCGTCGCCACCGTTGGTGATCCACATCTTGCTGCCGTTGAGCATGTAGCCGCCGTCTACCTTGTCGGCGCGAAGCTTCATGCTGACTACGTCGGAGCCGGCATTGGGTTCGGACATGGCCAGTGCGCCGATGTGGTCGCCGCTGATCAGCTTGGGCAGGTATTTCTGGCGCTGTTCGTCGTTACCGTTCTTGAAGATCTGGTTCACACACAGGTTGGAATGCGCGCCGTAGGAAAGCGCCACCGAGGCGCTGGCGCGGCTGATTTCTTCCATGGCGATCATGTGCGCCAGGTAGCCCATATTGGCGCCGCCGTATTGCTCGGACACGGTGATACCCAGCAGGCCCAGGTCGCCGAACTTCTTCCACAGGTCGGCCGGAAACAGGTTGTCGCGGTCGATATCGGCGGCGCGCGGGGCGATCTCGCTGGCGGCGAATTCGCGCACCGCTTCGCGCAGCATGTCGTAGGTTTCGCCAAAGTCAAAGCGCAGGCTGCTGTACATGTTTTCTCCTCCGTGCCCGGGCGGGCGGCTGTCTCTGTGTGCCCCTCGTGCCGTGTGTCGGGGGGGCCCTTGTATTGATAGGCGGTTTTTCCGCCGTGCATGGTTTTATGTTGACTTACGCTTACGTTAACGTCAATACAAAATGACAGAACCATCCCGCAGGATGGTAAAAAATGGCTCAGCTTGTGGCTTCTTTGCCGGTAACGGTATCGATCACCTGGCGGCAATGGCCTTCAAGGGTGACGATTTCGGCCAGCACCGCGTCGATGTCGCGGCGTTGTTCTTCCAGCTGTTTCTTGCGCTCCGATAGCAGCTGCAGCAGCTTCAGCGACTGGCTGGCTTCGTCGCGTGCCAGTTCGTACAGGTCGAGGATCTCGCGGATCTCTGATAGCGCCAGGCCAATGCGCTTGCCGCGCAGGATCAGCTTGAGCCGGGCGCGGTCGCGGTGGGTAAACAGCCGCTGGCGTCCTTCGCGCTGCGGTTCGATCAAACCCTGTTCTTCGTAAAAGCGGATGGTGCGCAACGTGATGTCGAAATCGCGTGCCAGGTCGGAAATGGTAAAGAGGCGGTCGTCGCTCATGATGGTTCCTGTTGTTCTGCCGCGATTGTAGCGTTTTTTGCTCACCTTGCCCGTGGCGTGCTTGAGTTTACGTTAACGTAATAGTAAGTTGCATGCACAAAGACAACAGCATTCACCGGAGACTTCGCCATGACCCGCTTGCCCAGCTACGTGCACGGTACCAGTGCCACCCCGCTCATCGGCCAAACTATCGGCCAGTATTTCGACGACGCCTGCCAGTGCTACGCCGCGCGCGACGCGTTGATCGTGCGTCAGCAGAATGTCCGCTGGACCTACGCCGAGTTTGGCGAGCAAGTCACACGGCTGGCTTGCGGCCTGCGCCGGCTGGGCTTGCAGCCGGGCGAGCGGGTAGGGATCTGGTCGCAGAACAATGTGGAATGGGTGCTGATGCAGTTTGCTACCGCCAAGGCGGGGCTGGTGCTGGTCAACATCAACCCGGCCTACCGCCGCAGCGAGCTGGAATACGCGCTGAACAAGGTGGGCTGCCGTGCGCTGGTGTTGTCGCCCAGCTTCAAGAGTAGCGATTACCTGGCCATGGTGGCAGACCTGGCGCCGGAGCTGGTCGCCAGTGCGCCAGGCCAGCTGCACGCCGCGCGCTTGCCCGAGCTGCGCTGGGTGGTGCGCATGGGCGACGAGGCCACGCCGGGCATGCTGAACTTTGCCAGCCTGCTGGCAGATGCCAGTGCAGAAGAGCGCGCAGGGTTGGCCGCCACCGCCGCTACGCTGCAGTTTGACGACGCCATCAACATCCAGTTTACCTCCGGCACCACCGGTAGCCCCAAGGGCGCCACGCTGACGCACCACAACATCCTCAATAACGGCTTTTTTGTGGGCGAGGCCATGCGCCTGGGCCCGGACGACCGGCTGTGCATTCCGGTGCCGCTGTACCACTGCTTCGGCATGGTGCTGGGCGTGCTGGCCTGCGTTACCCACGGCGCGGCGATGGTGTTCCCGAGCGAAGCGTTTGAACCGCTGGCGGTGCTGGAGGCGGTGCAGGCAGAGCGCTGTACCGCGCTGCACGGCGTGCCCACCATGTTTATTGCCGTGCTGGACCACCCGCGTTTTGCCGAGTTCGACCTGGCCACGCTGCGCACCGGCATCATGGCTGGTAGCCCGTGCCCGATCGAGGTGATGAAGCGCGTCGTGGCGCACATGCACATGGCCGAGGTCACCATCGCCTACGGCATGACCGAAACCAGCCCGGTAAGCTTCCAGAGCCACACCGACACGCCGGTGGAGAAAAAAGTGGCCACCGTTGGCCGCATCCACCCGCACGTGGAAGTGAAGATCGTGGATGCCAACGGCCGCATCGTGCCGCGCGGCGACACTGGCGAGCTGCTGACGCGCGGTTACTCGGTGATGCTGGGCTACTGGGGCGACCCCGCCAAAACCCGCGAGGCCATCGACGACGCCGGCTGGATGCACACCGGCGACCTGGCGGTAATGGACGACGACGGTTACTGCAATATCGTTGGCCGCGTGAAAGACATGGTGATTCGCGGCGGTGAAAACATCTACCCGCGCGAGATCGAGGAATTCCTCTACCGCCACCCCAAGGTGCAGGACGTGCAGGTGATCGGCGTGCCGGATGCCAAATACGGCGAGGAGCTGTGCGCCTGGATACGCCTGCGCGAAGGCGAAAGCTGCAGCGCCGACGATATCCGTGCCTTCTGCGACGGGCAGATTGCCTATTACAAGATTCCGCGCTACATCGAGTTTGTCGACAGCTTTCCGATGACCATCACTGGCAAGATCCAGAAATTCGTGATGCGCCAGCAGATGAAAGAAAAACTGGGGCTAGACGAGACAAAAACCGCCTGATGGACTGCGGCCAACCCTGCCGCAAGGCGGGGTTTTTTGTGCTGTCACAATTCTGTGGCGGCGTGGATACGCTACAATGCGCGCCATACTTTTGGAGATTGCATCATGACCGTATTCAACGAAGCCGACCTGACCCGTCTGGAAACCCTGCTGACCCCGCTGTCGCAAGCCGGCACCACCATGCGCCCGGACGAAGTGCAGGGTTTCTTTACCGCGCTGGCCTGTGGCCCGGACCGCCTGGGTGTGGACGAGTGGCTGGATGATGTATTGGGTGATGCGCCAGCATTTGAAAGCGCGGAGACCGAAGCCGAAATCCGCGCGCTGCTGCAGAAATTCTACGATAGCGTGGCCGCTGCGCTGGCCGAAGGCGAGCTGCCGGAACTGGTGCTGTATAGCGCCGACGACAGCGACGAGCCGGATTTCCGCCCATGGTGCAATGCTTATATGTACGCGCTGGACGTGGTGCCGACTGACTGGTTTGAAGCGGCCGACGACGAAGGCTTCGAAGAGCTGCTGATGCCGGTGATGGCACTGGGTGGCATGTTCGAGGCCGAAGAAGGCGAAGCCCCGCTGATGCAGTTTAGCGCCAGCGAGCTGGAAAGCTTCAAGGGCGAGCTGGACGACGCCGTGGTGGCGGTGCACAACTACTGGCGCGCCAAGGAAGCGGCGCCGGTTACCGTGCGTAACGATGGCAAGGTTGGCCGCAACGACCCGTGCACCTGCGGCAGCGGCAAGAAATACAAAGCCTGCTGCGGCCGCAACTAAGCGCCGCAACCGTACCTGAAAGCCCCGCGTAATGCGGGGCTTTTTGTTTGTGGCGTGGGCTAGACTGCAGTATCACCTGCTGTGGAGCTTGGCCATGAAACTGGGGCTGGATGAAGTATTGACCCTGCTGGCTGCCATCGAGCAGGACTACCCATGGCTCACGGAAGAGCTGCCGTTTGACGAGAATGCCCTGCGCCGGCTGGTGGTGGCCGACTTGCTGGAGCGGGATGCCATGCTGCATCAGCAAGGCGTGACTGCCGAGGACCGCCAATTGGTGTACCTGGTGTCTACCGCACGCCTGGTGCTGGATAATCTGCTGCTGTATTTGCGCTTGATGCGGCATGAAACGCTACCGGACGAGCAGCTGGGTGAGGTGCGCCAGCTGATGCAGCGCCTGGAGCGGGGTGAGGGGCGGGAGTAGCTTGGCCAGAAACAACAAACCCCGCCTGTTGCCAGTGCGGGGTTGTGTAGTCAGCGGCTTAATCAATGAGCCAGGCTGATGTAGGCGTCGCCTTGATAGCTGGCGCTGGCAATGCCCAGCGCGGAGCGGAAAGTTACCAGAAAACGGCGGCCGATCTGGCGGATGGCAACAACTTCAAAAGCAACAGTACTGTTATCAAGCTCTTGGGTGACACAGTCACCCGGTTTCAATTCATTAATTTTCATTGGATTCCTATACGACACAGCCGGAACCCGGTTGTGTCTTTTTCAATAGCGGCGTTTGGCAGGCGGCAAGCCTTCCATCTTCGCCGTTGGATGGCGGAAGTTAATGCGGCCTTTAGTCAGATCATAAGGCGACATTTCTACAGTAACGCGATCACCCACCAGCACACGAATACGGTGCATTTTCATTTTGCCGGAGCCATAGGCAAGGATTTCCACATTGTTATCGAGCCGAACGCGATAGCGCGATTCTGGCAGCATCTCGATAACAACACCTTGCAGTTCGATCATGTCTTCTTTAGACACAGTGTCTCCTTCCGGATGAGGGGTGAGCCCGGTCAAATCACGCAAAGCACAAAGTCTTGCGCCGCCGGGCGGCGGTTTGCATCGTTTAAACCTAAGCGGGAAATTGCTGTGCGGAGTGGTAACAGCAGTTAAAGCAAGGCAGGTTTGGTGATGTGCGCCAAACCAGAAAATGAGGCAAAAAGCAGTGTAAGGGTAAATGCATGATTTGTCTAGAAAAACTTTTATTGCCGTTCATGAAGCCGTGTTGGCCGCTGTGCAACCCGCCCAGTACACCGTTTTGTCAAACGGGTAGCTCCGGGCGCGTCAGGTCAAAGCGCTGGCGGGTCGTGCAGTAGCTGTCTCCCCCCATTTTCCCTATTACATCAAGCTGTTCCGCCGAGAGTTGGCCGTTTTGCAGCAGCCCATCGTCTACGGCAATGCCCAGTACATCCAGTAGGACGAGAGTGCCGCTTTGCGCCTCGGGGCTGATATGCAGCTGCTGACGCAGGCGGCACGCCAGCTGTAGCGGAGCGCCGGCCACCCCCGGGGTGGCCAGCCAGGGTAGGGACTTGCTTTCCAGACCCGCCGCGGCAAGCTCGCTGATCTCGTACGGGTAGGGCGCGCAGCTTTGGTTCATGGCATCGGCCTGGGCGTGGGTGACGATATTGACGACACATTCGCCATTGGCTTGCAGATTGCGCAGGGTATCTTTGATCTGGCCGTCCCGCGGGTTGACCTGGGTAAACAGCAAGACCGGCGGCTTGATGCTGGCCACGGTAAAAAATGAAAACGGTGCCAGGTTGATGATGCCTGCCGGGCTGCGTGTGCTGATCCAGGCAATCGGGCGCGGACTTACAGCGTGTGTGAGTAGCTGATAGACAGTTCGTGTGTCCAGTGTGGCGGTATCAAACAGCATGGTAGTGTGTCCGTGGCTGGGTAGGCCATGATTCTAGCAGCCGATGCCCTGGCTTCCGGCCTTGCTTTGGCCGCGCTGACCGTGAATAACAATAAATAAACCCTTCTTGAGCCTGGCATGAGTGACCCCCTGACGATTGTACAAGCCAATATCACTGTCTGCTGGGTAGCAGCCAGTGGTTGGGCCGTGGCCGGCATGGTGCTGAAAATGGCACCTACCGTGGCGCGCCGCTTTTTCCTGTGCGATTTTCTGATGGGCCTTAGCCTGCTATTGACGCTGCAGCGTGACGGCATGGCACCGGTGTGGCTGGTTTACCCGTTTGCCGATGTATTGGGGCTGCTGGCGCTGTGTAGCCTGCGTTTGGGCATCCGCTATTTTGTGCGGCGCGATGGTAGCGGTGTGGCAGAAAGCCTGGGCGTGGTTTTGCTGGGCGGGGCTTTGTTACTTAGCCAGCCGTACGGGCGCATGCCGGGTTTTCATGCGGTGGTGTATTCCTTGACTGCGGCGTGGCTGTTGTTGCGCGCCACGCAGGATGCCCTGTCGCATGAGGAACAGCACTTTACCCCAGGCGCGCGGGCGCTGGTGGTCAGCCCGCTGGCGGCGGTGGGGGGCTTGTTTGTACTACGCGCACTGATGGTGTTGGGGGGCAATGTGGCCACCGCGTCTGTCGCGTCAACCGAGCCTTTCAACGTGGTGTTCCTGCTGGTGGGCCTGGTGCTGAATCTGGCTGTAAACATTGCCATGGCCGGCGTGGTGACCATGCGCCTGGTGGGCAAGCTGGAACACTTGTCGATGACCGACCCGATGACCGGGGCGCTGAACCGCCGTGCTTTCAGTATCAGCCTGAAGCAGCAACACAGCATGGCGCAGCGTGGCATGCCTTATGCGCTCTGTGTGCTGGATGTAGACCACTTCAAGCAGATTAACGACCGGCTGGGCCACGCTGCCGGTGACGCTGCCATTGTGCACCTGGTGACGGTATTGCGCAGCGTGTTGCGCGAGCAGGACCTGCTTTGCCGCGCAGGCGGCGAGGAGTTTTGCATACTGCTGCCGGATACCACTGAACACGGTGCAACCGCGGTGGCCAACCGGCTGCGCATCGCGCTGGAGCAAACGCCTTTTGTGTGGGCAGAGACACGTTGGCCGCTTACTGCCAGCTTTGGTCTGGCGGTGTTTACACCGGGCAGCGACGACCCGGAAACGCTGCTACAGCGTGCCGACCGTGCTGTTTATCACGCCAAGGAGCGTGGCCGGAACCAGGTGGTATTACTGTAGTGGCCAGCGCGGCACCATGAAAAAGCCCCCGGCTAGCGGGGGCGTGGCTGCGTTGCTAGGCTGGCTTAGAAGGCAAACTGTTCGTCTTCCAGCGACATCAACGGTTTGGCACCGCCTTTGATGGTGGCTTTCAGGCTTTCTACCTCGGGCAGTAGCTTGGCAAAGTAGAAGCGTGCCGTGGCGATCTTGGCCTTGTAGAAGTCGTCGCTGGCACTGTCCAGCTTGGTATAAGCCACTTCAGCCATGCGTGCCCACAGCCAGGCGTAGGTCAGGTGGCCTACCAGGCGCAGGTAGTCGGTGGCGGCGGCGCCGGCTTCGTCACGGTCTTTCATGGCAGCCATGCCGATGCCCATGGTGACATCACCAACGTCTTTCAGTAGCTTGGCCAGTGGGCCTACGAACTCGGCCAGCTGGGCATTGCCCTCGTTAGCCTGGCAGAACTTGTGGATCTGCTTGGTAAACTTGCGCAGCTTCTGGCCTTGATCCAGCAGCACTTTGCGGCCCAGCAGGTCGATGGCCTGGATGCCGTTGGTGCCTTCGTAAATCTGCGAGATACGGCAGTCGCGTACCAGTTGCTCCATGCCCCATTCGCGGATGAAGCCGTGGCCGCCGAATACCTGCATGCCCAGGTTGGCCGCAGTGTAGCCGTTGTCGGTCATGAAGGCCTTGGCTACCGGGGTCAGCAGGGCTACCAGGTCTGCGGCTTCGGCGCGGGCGTCGGCGTCCGGGTGTTTCTCTTCGATATCCAGCTGCAGCGCCAGCAGGGCGGCCAGGGCGCGGCCTGCTTCGGTGTAGGCTTTTTGCGTCAGCAGCATACGGCGTACGTCCGGATGCACGATGATGGGGTCGGCGGCTTTTTCCGGGAACTTGGCACCGGCCATGGCGCGCATTTGCAGGCGATCGCGGGCGTAGGTCAGCGCGCCCTGGAACGAGGCTTCGCCAATGCCCAGGCCTTGCATGCCGCAACCCAGGCGGGCGGCGTTCATCATGGTGAACATGCAGGCCAAGCCTTTGTTCGGCTCGCCAATCAGATAGCCTTTGGCGTCGTCCAGGTTGATCACGGCAGTGGCGTTGGCCTTGATGCCCATCTTGTGTTCCAGGCTGCCGCAGTACACGGTGTTGCGGCTACCGTCGGCGTGGAATTTGGGCACGATGAACAGCGAGATGCCTTTGACGTCTTTCGGGGCATCCGGCAGGCGCGCCAGCACCAGGTGGATGATGTTGTCGGACATGTCATGCTCGCCGGCCGAGATGAAGATCTTGGTACCGGTTATGTTGTAGCTGCCGTCCCCATTGGGCTCTGCCTTGGTTTTCAGCAAGCCCAGGTCGGTGCCGCAGTGCGGCTCGGTCAGGCACATGGTGCCGGTCCAGCTGCCGTCTACCAGGTGTGGCAGATAGGTTGCTTTCTGCTCGTCGGTACCGTGGGCGTGGATGGCGGAATACGCACCGTGCGACAGACCCGGGTACATCGACCAGGCGACGTTGGCCGAACATTGCATCTCGATGATGGGGAAAGACAGTGTCTTGGGCATGCCCTGGCCACCGTAGGCCGGGTCACAGTCCAGTGCGGTAAAGCCCAGCTCGCAGAACTGCTTGTAGGCTTCCTTGAAGCCTACCGGGGTGGTAACCGACTTGGTGGCCGGGTCGAAGTTGCAGCCTTCTTCATCGGCCTGGCGGTTCAGCGGCGCCAGCTCGTTTTCGCAGAATTGCGCCGCGGCTTCCAGATAAGAGCTGAAGATATCCTGGGTGGCTTCTTCGTAGCCAGGCAGGCCGGGCAACACTTCCTGAACTTTGATCAGCTCGTTCAGGACAAAGTCGAAATCGCGCAGGGGAGCTTTGTAGCTAGGCATGTCGTATCTCCAGTGTTGTCGCAGCCCGCTGGCGGTGCTGCATCCTCGTGTTGGCCGCTTCTGGCCTGTTAGTGTCTTACTGCCACATTCGGGCAAGTGAGGGTGATTATAGAAGCAGTTCAAACGCTTGTTTTAATTTTTTCGGACTTTTTTATTACGCCAGGAAAAAACATGAAAACAGATAAGCCATGTCAAAACTGAAACGCTGGGTGCAGGACAAGATGCAGCACATTCACGGCTGGGTGCAGCAGCCTGGCATGGCGTGGCTGCAGCCTTATCTGGACAGGGATGAGCTGTGGTATGTACAGCGGCGCAAGGTGGCGGGTGCGGTAGCCGTGGGGATGTTTGCCGGCCTGATGCCGGGGCCTACCCAGATGCTCGCCGCGGGCATGCTGGCGTTGTATTTTCGCACCAATCTGCCGCTCGCCTTGTTGTGTACCCTTTATACCAACCCCTTGACCTATCTGCCGCTTTACTTCGTGGCCTACCGTTTGGGCAGGCTCTTACTCGGGCAGACTGACACCGTTACAATGCCTGTCATACCGGATGGGTCGTGGCATGACATCACGGTCTGGGGGCCGCAGCTGCAGGCTTGGCTAGCCGATTACGGCCAGCCTTTGCTGCTGGGCGTGCCGGCCCTGGGTTTGTTGCTGGCGGCCTGCGGCTATGTGCTGGTTATGGTGCTGTGGCGTGCGGCCGTGGCGTGGCAATGGCGTAACAGAAAGAAAACTAGTGGATCTCACCGAAAAGCAGCTCGATAGCGAACAGGTTTTTGAAGGGCGTTTCCTGAAGGTGCGGCGCGACACGGTAAGCCTGCCGGACGGCAAGCAAGCGTATCGCGAGTTTATCCGCCACCCGGGCGCCGTGGCCGTGCTGGCACTGAGTGACAATAACGAGCTGGTGCTGGAGCGCCAGTTCCGCTACCCGGCAGGGCAGGATTTCGTCGAGATTCCGGCCGGTAAAATTGACCCGCAGGAAGACCCGGCCGACACCGCCAAACGCGAGCTGTGGGAAGAAACCGGTTTTATCGCAACGCAATGGCGTTATCTTGGCAAAGCCTACCCGTGTATCGGTTATGCTGACGAGGTGATTCATTACTATCTGGCCACCGGTTTGACGCAAACCCCGCGCCAGCTGGACGAAGGCGAGTTTCTGGAGGTGATGTTGCTGCCCGCCAAAGAAGCGCAAGCCATGTCGCTGGATGGCCGCATTACCGATAGCAAAACCCTGGTCGGCCTGCACTGGTTGGCCGCGTGGCAACAAGGAACCCTGTCAGGTGAAGCCATTTGACACCCACTATCACGACCGCCGCGTAGGCAGGCGCCTGCGCATGGGCTGCCGTGCCAAGATGAAATCGCTGCATACCGGGGAGACGCACTATGGCGAGTGCGTGGACCTGTCGGTAGACGGCATGGCCATACGCTGCATGTATGTGCCGCAGCATGGTGAACGCCTGGAGGTTGTCGTGATTGTGCCGGGTGTGGGCAATATGCCGATGAAGCCACTGGAGGCGGTGGTAGAAGTGCGGCGCTGCAACGAAGTGGAGCGTGGCAAATTGTACGAGATCGGCACGCGTATTCTGGATCGCAAGCCATGACGGGATAATTTGGCAGTAAAAAGCACAAGGCCGGCATCATGCCGGCCTTGTGCTTTTGTGGGGTTGGCGCAAGCAGGGTGGCAGAAAATTAATCTATAAGTTTTTGATATTTAATAGAGTATTGTTTTTTTGATTTTTGCTATGGAATGCCCACTTTGAGCTGATGGCTTTTGTGTATTGGTTTTTGCATAACGATAGTTTTAGATTTTGTACTTGCCTTTTTTTTGCTGTGCTATACCCAAACAAAGAACAGGTTTTCCGCGTCAGCAGACTAATAGGCAAGGGGAAGCAGGGTGCTCCGCACCATGGCGACTTGCTTGCCTCTAACAGGAGGGTCACGCCATGAGCCCGGACATCTTCAGCCACTACGCATCCCGCTACGATCGCACCCGCGAAGAAGAATTCACCATCCAGGAGTACCTGGATATCTGCAAGCGCGAGCCCCTGGCCTACGCCAGTGCGGCGGAACGCATGCTGATGGCCATCGGCGAGCCGGAGGTCATCGACACCCGCCACGATACCCGCCTGTCGCGCATCTTCAGTAACAAGATGATCCGCGTCTACCCGGCCTTCCGCGAGTTTTACGGGATGGAAGAGGTTATCGAGCAAGTAGTGGCCTACTTCCGCCACGCCGCCCAGGGCCTGGAAGAGAAAAAACAGATTCTCTACCTGCTGGGCCCGGTGGGTGGCGGCAAATCGTCCATTGCCGAAAAGCTCAAGGAGCTCACCGAACGCGTGCCGTTCTACGCCATCAAGGGCAGCCCGGTGAACGAGTCACCGCTGGGTCTGTTCAACTTTGAGGAAGACGGCCCTATTCTGGAAGACCAATACGGCATTCCGCGCCGCTACCTGCGCGCCATCCCCAGCCCGTGGGCGGTAAAACGGCTGCACGAGTTTAATGGCGACATCAGCCAGTTCCGGGTGGTGAAACGTTACCCGTCGGTGCTGAAGCAAGTGGGCGTGGCCAAGACCGAGCCGGGCGACGAAAACAACCAGGACATCTCCAGCCTGGTGGGCAAGGTGGACATCCGCAAACTGGAAAGCTACGCCCAGGACGACCCGGACGCCTACAGCTACAGCGGTGGCCTGTGCCTGGCCAACCAGGGCCTGCTGGAATTCGTGGAAATGTTCAAGGCGCCGATCAAGGTGCTGCACCCGCTGCTGACCGCCACCCAGGAAGGCAACTTCAAGGGTACCGAAGGTTTTGGCGCCATTCCGTTTGACGGCATCGTGCTGGCGCACAGCAACGAGAGCGAATGGAAGCAGTTCCGCAACAACAAGAACAACGAGGCCTTCCTCGACCGTATTTATATCGTGAAGGTGCCGTACTGCCTGCGCGTGTCGGACGAGATCAAGATCTACGACAAGCTGGTGCGCAACTCTTCGCTGGGTGGTGCGCCGTGCGCACCGGGCACGCTGAAGATGATGGCGCAGTTTGCCGTGCTGTCGCGGCTGAAAGACCCGGAAAACTCCAGCCTGTACAGCAAGATGCTGGTGTACGACGGTGACAACCTGAAAGACACCGACCCGAAGGCCAAGTCGCACCAGGAATACCGCGACTTTGCCGGCGTGGACGAGGGCATGAACGGCCTGTCTACCCGCTTTGCCTACAAGATCCTGTCCAAGGTGTTCAACTTCGACCACACCGAGGTCGCGGCCAACCCGGTACACCTGATGTACGTGCTGGAGCAGCAAGTAGAGCGCGAGCAGTTTCCGGCAGAGCAGGAGCAGAAATACCTGACCTTCCTGAAAGAGTATCTGGCGCCCAAGTACGTGGAGTTCATCGGCAAGGAAATCCAGACCGCCTACCTGGAAAGCTATAGCGAATACGGCCAGAACATTTTTGACCGCTACGTGACCTTTGCCGACTTCTGGATCCAGGATCAGGAATACCGCGACCCGGACACCGGCGAGAACTTCGACCGTACCTCGCTGAACGCCGAACTGGAGAAAATCGAAAAGCCGGCAGGCATCTCCAATCCGAAAGACTTCCGCAACGAGATCGTGAACTTTGTGCTGCGTGCCCGCGCCAACAATGCCGGCAATAACCCGGCCTGGACCAGCTACGAGAAGCTGCGCACCGTGATCGAGAAAAAAATGTTCTCGAACACCGAAGAGTTGCTGCCGGTGATCAGCTTTAATGCCAAAGCCAGCGCCGACGAGGCCAAAAAGCACGAAGACTTTGTCAACCGCATGGTCACCAAGGGTTACACGCCCAAGCAGGTACGCCTGCTGTGCGAATGGTATCTGCGGGTGCGCAAGTCATCCTGAGCAGTACGCGGCACCAGGTTGGCCGCAGCGTTGCGGCCAACCTGTCACCGTGACCACACGGCTAGGAGGCAAGCATGTCGCACATTATCGACAGAAGACTGAACGGCAAGAACAAATCCGCCGTCAACCGCGAGCGCTTTTTGCGCCGTTTCAAAGCCCAGATCAAGGAAGCCGTCGGCAAGGCCATCAAGGGGCGCAGCATCACCGACATTGAAAGCGGCGAGAACGTATCCATCCCGGTGAAGGACATCTCGGAACCGTCGTTCCACCACGGCCGCGGTGGCGTGGGCGAACACGTGCACCCCGGCAACGAAGAATTTGTGCAGGGCGACCGTATCAAGCGCCCCCAGGGCGGCGGTGGCGGCGGCGGGGGGGGCAAAGCCAGTAATGAAGGCGAGGGGGAAGACGACTTTGCCTTCCAGCTGTCGCGCGAAGAATTCATGAACGTGTTTTTCGAAGACCTGGCGCTGCCCAATCTGGTGAAAACCCAGTTGATGGGCATCGAGGAAATGAAACCGGTGCGCGCCGGCTACACCAACGATGGCACGCCGGCCAATATCAGCATCGTGCGCAGCCTGCGCGGTGCCCTGGCGCGGCGCGTGGCGATGGCGGCGCCCACGCTGGCGCGCCTGCGCGAAGCCGAAGAAGACCTGGACACGCTGCTGGAGTCGGACGACGACAACGCGCTGGAAGTGCGCGAGCGCCGTCGGCATATCCATGCGCTGCGCGAAAAGATCAACCACATCCCGTTCATCGACCCGTTCGACCTGCGCTACAACAACCGCGTCAAGCAGCCCAAACCCACCAGCAAGGCGGTGATGTTCTGCCTGATGGACGTGTCCGGCTCCATGGACGAGGGCAAGAAGGATATGGCCAAGCGCTTTTTCATCCTGTTGTACCTGTTCTTGCAGCGCAATTACGAGAAGATCGAAGTGGTGTTCATCCGCCACCACACCAGCGCGGTAGAAGTGAACGAGCACGACTTCTTTCACTCGCGCGAGTCGGGCGGTACCGTAGTGTCGTCGGCGCTGAACCTGATGGCCGATATCGTGAAGAAACGCTATGCCAACAGCGAATGGAACATCTACGCCGCCCAGGCGTCCGACGGGGATAACTGGGATAGTGATTCGGCCAACTGCGGCAAGATCCTGCAGGAGAACATCCTGCCGTGGTGCCAGTACTACGCGTACATCGAAATCACCGAGGGCGAGCCGCAAAACCTGTGGTACGAGTACCTGCGCGTGGCCGAGCAGCACAAGCACTTCGCCATGCAGAAAATCCGCTCGCCGGCTGATATCTATCCGGTTTTCCGCGAACTGTTCAAGCGGCAGCCGGCCACCCGCTAGGGTTGGCCGCAGGCACAGCAGCAGGAGGGCAGCATCATGACAGCTATCTCCACCGGGTCCGAATGGACCTTCGACCTGATTGACGAATACGACAAAGCCATCCGCGACATTGCGGTGAACGAGTTCCAGCTGGACTGCTACCCCAACCAGCTGGAGGTGATTACCGCCGAGCAGATGATGGATGCCTACTCGTCGGTAGGCATGCCGGTGAACTACCACCACTGGAGCTTTGGCAAGCACTTTGTCAGCACCGAAAAGAGCTACAAGCGCGGCCAGATGGGGCTGGCGTATGAAATCGTGATCAACTCCAACCCCTGCATCGCCTACCTGATGGAAGAAAACTCCATGACGATGCAGGCGCTGGTGATCGCGCACGCCGCCTACGGCCACAACAGCTTCTTCAAGGGCAACTACCTGTTCCGCACCTGGACCGACGCCAGCGCCATCATCGATTACCTGGTGTTTGCCCGGCAGTACATCAGCCGCTGCGAAGAGCGCTACGGCATCGACGCGGTGGAGGAGCTGCTGGATAGCTGCCACGCGCTGATGAACTACGGCGTAGACCGCTACAAGCGGCCGCAAAAACTGTCGCTGGCCGAAGAACAAGCCCGCCTGCACGAACGCGAAGCCTATCTGCAGACGCAGGTCAACGACCTGTGGCGCACCATTCCGCGCCGCGAGCGCGACGACAGCGCCAAGGCCGCGCCGCGCTTTCCGGCCGAGCCGCAGGAAAACCTGCTGTACTTCATCGAGAAGTCGGCGCCGCTGCTGGAACCGTGGCAGCGCGAGATCATCCGCATTGTGCGCAAGGTGGCGCAGTACTTCTACCCGCAGCGCCAGACCCAGGTGATGAACGAGGGCTGGGCCACCTTCTGGCACTACACCTTGCTGAACCGCCTGTACGAGAAGGGCATGGTGACCGACGGCTTCATGATGGAGTTCCTGCAAAGCCACACCAATGTGGTGTACCAGCCGCCGGTTACCGCGCGCTGGTACAACGGCATCAACCCGTACGCGCTGGGTTTTGCCATGTACCAGGACATCAAGCGCATCTGCGAGGCACCTACCGACGAAGACCGCGAGTGGTTCCCCGATATCGCCGGCACGCCGTGGCGCCCGGTGCTGGAGTTTGCGATGAAGAACTTCAAGGACGAAAGCTTCATCTCGCAATACCTGTCGCCCAAGCTGATCCGTGACTTCCGCCTGTTTGCCATTCGCGATGACGACCGCGACGACAAGCTGGAAGTGGCCGCCATCCACGACGAGCGCGGCTACCGCCGTATCCGCCAGATGCTGTCCGAGCAGTACAACCTGGGCTCGCGCGAGCCGAACATCCAGGTGTGGAACGTCAACCTGCGCGGCGACCGCAGCCTCACGTTGCGCCACAGCATGCACAACCGCAAGCCATTGGAGGCCGGCAGTGCGCAGGAGGTACTCAAACACGTAAGCCGGCTATGGGGCTTTGACGTGAAGCTGGAGAGCGTGGACGCCGACGGCAGTATTACCCAGACCTTCAGCTGCAAGCCGGATGTGTCGGCCATGGCCTGAATCCATCGGCCACAGGGTTGGCCGCACAGCCTGGGTTAACGCAAGCGCACCGTGAAAGGTGCGCTTTTTCTATTGTTACGACTTTAAAATCACAGAGGCGCTACCGGCTTGGCCTGTTTCTTGCCAGTAAACAGGCATGACCACGCATACCGAAGCCACCCACACCCCGCCGCAAGCCGTGGTGACTGTCCGCCGCGACTATAACCGCTGGGTGGCCAGCGAAACGCTGGAAGACTACGCGCTGCGTTTTACCCCGCAGCGCTTCCGGCGCTGGTCGGCATGGCGGGTGGCCAATACCGCGGTGGGCGGCGCCGCGTCGTTTCTGGTGCTGGAGGCGGTGGGCGCCACCATGATGGTGGAGGCGGGTTTCCTGAATGCCTTCCTGGCTATTCTGGCTACCGGCCTGATTATCTTTCTGGCCGGCCTGCCCATCAGCCTGTACGCCGCCCGCTATGGCGTGGATATGGACTTGCTTACCCGTGGTGCCGGCTTCGGCTATATCGGCTCCACCATTACCTCGCTGATTTACGCCTCGTTCACCTTTATCTTTTTTGCGCTGGAAGCGGCCATCATGGCCTATGCACTAGAGCTGGGCTTTGGCATCCCGCCGCAGTGGGGCTACCTGCTATGTGCGCTGGTGGTGCTGCCACTGGTCACGCATGGGGTCACTGCCATCAGCCGCTTGCAGGTATGGACGCAGCCACTGTGGCTGTGTTTGCTGGTGTTGCCCTATGTTTTCGTGTTGTGGCACGAGCCGCAGGCGCTGGCCGGCTTGTGGCGCTACGCCGGTGCAAGCCATGCACCGCAGGCGTTTGACCTGCATCTGTTTGGTGCGGCGCTGACGGTGGGCATCGCACTGATTACCCAGATGGGCGAGCAGGCCGACTACTTGCGCTTCATGCCGCCACGCACCGCGGCCAACCGTCGGCAGTGGCTGCTGGCGGTGATGGTGGGCGGGCCGGGCTGGGTGTTGCCTGGCGTACTGAAAATGCTGGGCGGCGCGCTGCTGGCCTGGCTGGCGCTGCGCAACGGCGTGGCGGCCGAGCGTGCGGTGGACCCGAACCAGATGTACCTCATCGGCTTTGCCCACGTCTTTGATAACACCACGCTGGCCGTAGCCGCCACCACGCTGTTCGTGCTGGTGTCGCAGCTGAAAATCAACGTTACCAATGCCTACGCCGGTTCGCTGGCGTGGTCCAATTTCTTTTCGCGCCTGACCCACAGCCACCCCGGCCGCGTGGTGTGGGTGGTGTTCAACCTGGCCATTGCCCTGCTGCTGATGGAGCTGGAAGTGTTCCACGCCCTGGGTCAGGTGCTGGGGCTGTATTCCAATATCGCCATCTCGTGGATCATGGCCGTGGTGGCAGACTTGGTCGTGAGCAAGCCGCTGGGCTTGAGCCCCAAGGGTATCGAGTTCAAGCGCAGCTATCTGTACGACATCAACCCGGTGGGTGTGGGGGCCATGGCTTTGGCATCTTTGCTGTCCATTGCCACCCATGTCGGCGTGTTTGGCGAGCACTGGCAGCCGCTGGCGCCCTTTGTGGCCATGAGCGTGGCATTTGTTAGTGCCCCGCTGATTGCCTGGCTCACCGGCGGGCGCTACTACAGCGCGCGACCAACCTTGGTCGCCAGCGCCAGCCAGTACCGCTGCGTGGTATGCGAGCGCGATTACGAAGCGGAAGACATGGCACCGTGCCCGGCCTACCAGGGCATGATCTGCTCGCTGTGCTGCACGCTGGACGTACGCTGTGGCGATGCCTGCAAGCCGCAGGCGAGGTTGGCCGCACAGTGGTCGGCGCTATTGCATTACCTGTTGCCGCGGGCCTTGCAGCCGTATCTGGCGCACGGGCTGGGGCATTACCTGCTGCTGATGACCAGCATAGGCAGCGTGCTGCTGCTGATACTGGGCTTGCTGTACTACATCGAATGGCAGGGCGCGCTGCAAGGCGGCTATGCAGCCTGGCTGCCGCAGCTGTTCTGGCGGCTGTTTGCCGTACTGTTGCTGGTGAGCGGCGTGGTGGCGTGGTGGATGGTACTCACCGCCAAAAGCCGCGAGGTGGCGCAGCTGGAATCCAACCGCCAGACCGCGCGCCTATTGGCCGAAATCGAGTCGCACCGGCTTACCGACGAGCAACTCAAGCGCGCGCGCGAGGCGGCCGAGCAAGCCAACCAGGCCAAGAGCCGCTACGTGTCTGCCATCAGCCACGAGCTGCGCACCCCGCTGAACAGCATTCTGGGCTATGCGCAGATTCTGGATGGCGACGCCGAGATCCCGCCGTCGCGCCGCCAGGCCATCGAGGTGATACGCCGCAGCGGTGACCACCTGCTGTCGGTGATCGAAGGCAGTATGGATATTGCCCGTATCGAAAGCGGCAAGCTGCAGCTGGCAACCCGCGCCATGGATTTCGACGCGTTTCTCAGCCAGCTGGTGGCCATGTTCGAGCTGCAAGCGCGTAACAAGGGGCTGGATTTTCATTACGAACCCGCCGCCCACCTGCCGCAGGTGGTGCGCGCCGACGAAAAGCGCCTGCGCCAGATATTGATCAACCTGCTGGGTAATGCGGTGAAGTTTACCCGCCGTGGCAGTGTGCGCTTTGCCCTGCAATACCGTGGCGAAATGGCCACTTTCGAGGTGATGGACACCGGGCCGGGGATTGCCGAGGGGGAACTGCTGCGCATTTTCGAGCCGTTCGAGCGCGGCAGTAGCAGCGGCGCCGGCGGCAACGGCCTGGGGCTCACCATCAGCAAGATGCTCACCGACCTGATGGGCGGCGAGCTCACCGTACGCAGCACGCCGGGGCAGGGCAGCCATTTCACCGTGCGCCTGTTTTTGCCGCACGTGCACGCGGCGCTGGCCGAGCGCGAGCTGCCGCGGCGCAACCGGGTGGGTTATGTGGGCGTGCGCCAGCGCATCCTGCTGGTGGACAACGAAGCCATCGACCGTGAAATGCTGGCCAGCGTGCTGGAGGGGCTGGGCTTTGAGGTGGCACAGGCGGCCAGCGGCTACGACTGCCTGGCCATGGTTGGCCGCTTCCAGCCGCATCTGGTGTTCATGGACCTGGCCATGCCGGGCATAGACGGCTGGGAAACGCTGCGCCGCCTGCGCCAGAGCGGCAGCACCGCGCAGTTGGCCGTGATTTCTGCCAATGCTTTTGATAAGGGGCAGGACAACGATGCCGGTATTGCCAGCGAAGATTTCATCCTCAAACCGATACGGGTAGAAGAACTTCTGGACTGGATAGGGCACAAGCTGGGGCTGGCGTGGGTCATTGGGCAGCCCGCCGCCGCGCCGCCGTCGCCGCTACCCGCCGTACACGAGCTGGTGTTGCCCCCGGCCGCCGAGCTGGCCGGCCTGCTGGAAGCGGTGGAGCTGGGCTATGTGCGCGGCCTGCGTAGCGAGCTGGCCAGGTTGGCCGCACTGGATACCGCGTATGCCGAGTTTGCCCGCGTGGCTGGCGAGCATGTGCGCCAGTTCCAGTTTGAAGCCCTGCGCGAGCTGCTGCACCACGGTTTACAGCCGGAGAATAAAGCATGATTACCCCACACCAGCAGCACGTGGTGCTGATCGTAGACGACCAGCCGGACAACCTTACCCTGCTGCACGACGCCCTGGACGACGCTGGCTACACCGTATTGGTGGCTACCGATGGCGAAGCTGCCTTGCAGCGTGCGCGGCTGTCCTTGCCCGATGTCATCCTGCTGGATGCGGTCATGCCGGGGCTGGATGGCTTCGAGGTGGCACGCCGCCTGAAAGCCGCGTTTGCCACCCGTGCCATCCCCATCGTGTTCATGACGGGCCTGACCGAAAGCGAGCACGTGGTCGCCGCCTTTGCCGCAGGCGGCGCCGACTATGTCACCAAGCCGCTGCGCCCGCCCGAGGTGCTGGTGCGCATCGCCGCCCATATCCAGAACGCACGCCAGATGACGCAGGCCAGCAGCGCACTGGATGCCTTTGGCCAGGCCACGGTGGCCATCGCCGCGCGCAGTGGCAGGCTGGTGTGGCAAACCGCGCTGGCCCGGCGTCTGATCGAGCATTATTTTGGCGCGGGCGACCAGGCCCCGCCGGCTTTGCTGGCCTGGACCCAGGCGGCGCAGGCCGCCAGGCTGGCCGGCACCGAGCAACCGGCCCTGTTGCTGGCACAGCAAGGGCGGCGACTGCTGGCCAGTTTTCACGACCAGACGGGCGACGAAGAGTGGCTGGTGGTGCTGCGCGAAGAAAACGATGAAGCCAGCATCAAGACGCTGATGGGGGCCTTCCGCCTGACCCAGCGCGAGGCCGAGGTGTTGCACTGGCTGAGCCTGGGCAAGACCAATCGCGATATCGCCGACATTCTGGGCATGAGCCCGCGCACGGTGAACAAGCACCTGGAGCACGTATTCGACAAGCTGGCTGTCGAAACGCGCACCGCGGCGGCCAGCCTGGCACTAGGCAAGCTGCGCGGCAGTACGGCGTAGTGCGGGGTAGCTAGGGCCTGTTTACGCTATTTTTGATACGGCGGCGCTTGTCAGTCGGTGGCAATGCGCGAAAAACCGGGCGCAGCAGGGCGATCCCTGCCTGCATGGTTTGACAAAGCCTAGTCCAGCGCCAGGCGGCTGGCCAGAAAATCGCGCAGCGCCACGGCCAGGGGGGTAGGCGTGTCGTTGGCCGCCAGGGCGACCAGGGTGAGCGACGGGCATTCCCAGTAGGGTAGTACGGCAACCAGCCGGCCACTACGTACCGCTTCCTGCGTCAGCTGTTTGGGCAGCATGGCGATACCCACGCCTTGCTCCGCCAGTGTACGCATCAGGCCCAGATCATTCAGGCCAACTCGCCCGCCAAGCAAGGGCTGTTGTGGCTTGCCCGCCTGGCGCAGTGTCCATTGCCCCTGCCCGCGCTGGTGCAGACAGTCGTGTGTGGCCAGCTCGGCGGGTGCCAGGGGGGCCATATGCCTTGCCAGATAGGCCGGCGCGGCAAACAGGCCCTGTGTGAGGGTGGCGAGTGCCCACACCTGCCGGCCGGCGGGGCGGCTGCTGCCCTGGCGGATGGTCAGGTCTGGCTGGCAATCGCCTTGCTCGTCTACTGTGCTGTTCAAGTCCAGATCCAGCGTGATATCCGGGTGCAGCCGAGTGAATTCCGCCAGCAGCGGGCCTACCCATAGCACGGCGATATCAGGCGCTATCCGTACGTGCAGTTTCCCCGCCGCCATGGCTTGCTGGCTTTGCAGTAGCGACTCTGCCTGTCTTGCCTCGTCCACCAGTACCGCGCAGCGCTCGAAAAAAGGCCGCGCGCATTCGCTTAGCGCCACGCGGCGCGTGGTGCGCTCCAGCAAGCGCACGCCCAGGCGTTTTTCCATGGCGGCAATACGGCGCGACAGGGTCGCACCGGGCATGTCCAGCAGCTGTGCGGCACGGTGAAAGCTGCCTGTGCGCACCACCTCGACAAACAGAACCATATCGTCCAGAGAGGGAGTGTGGTGAAACTGTCTCTTTTCTTTCATATATGGATAATTTATCTAACTTTGTTCTTTAAATGCAAGAATCGCTTTCACGCACACTGGCCGCAAAACAGCGGATGACTTCCGGAGGAAATATGAAAGCGATCCGAATCTTTGCCTACGGTGGCCCCGAAGTCCTGCAACTGACCGATGTACCCATACCGGACTGCGGCCCTGGCGACCTGCTGGTGCGCGTCGTGGCTGCCGGTATCAACCCGCTGGACTGGAAGCTGCGAGCCGGTGCCATGGCGGGCACGCTGGACAAACCCCTGCCATTTACCCCGGGGCTGGATGCCGCAGGCGTGGTAGTGGCCCTGGGTGGCCGGGTACAAGGCTTTTCGCTGGAGGACCGCGTATGTTTTTACGCTAATACCGTGCAAGACGGTACCTATGCCGAATACGTTGTGGTGCCCGCGACACAGGCGGCATGTATTCCGCCCGGGCTATCGTTTGTCGATGCGGCAGCACTGCCCACACCGGGGCAGGCAGCCTGGACTGCGCTGGTAGACATGGCGCGCCTCCAGCCTGGCAACAGCGTGCTGATACATGGTGCTGCGGGGGCGGTAGGCGGGGTAGCGGTACAGCTGGCCAAGCAGCTTGGTGCCTATGTCGTGGCGATGGCGAGTGCCAACCGTACTGCACGCGTAAAAGCATTAGGCGCTGATGAGGTACTGGATTATCGCGATGGCCGCGCCGCCTTGCCATTGCGAGGCATGGATGTGGTGCTGGATACCATTGGTGGCGAAGTACAGGACGCTTCATGGTGCACCCTGCAGGCCGGGGGGCTGTTACTGGCCACCAGCATGGCGCCCTCGCAGGAGCGTGCGCAGCAGGCAGGCGTGCGTGCCGGGTTGGTCATGACCCAGCCACGTGGCAATGTGTTGGCCACTTTGCTGGCATGCCAGCTACGTGTTGAGGTCGCTCGTACCTTGCCCATGGCTGATGCGGCCGAGGCGCATCGCCTGGGGGAATGGGGGCTGGCGGGGGGCAAGATGGTGCTGCTGATGCCACCGCGGGTGTTGTGAAGCAAGCTGGTCCATTGCCCCACGATGAGGCTGCCACCGGGCTGCCAGGCAGCCATATGCCTATTTGCCGGCCTGTCCGGCTAGCCAAGCAAAAGCCCCCTTAACAACAGGGGGCTTTTGCTTGGCCAATTATGCCTTGGGGAGGCGTGGCCGGTTCGCGGCACATGGCGGCTCAGTAGCGTAGCCGGCGCCATAGTGCCAGCGCCAGCAGGGACGGTACGGTAAAAACCAGCAGAAAGGTGGGTAGCTCCTCCATCAGGCTATGGCCGGCATCTTGTACCCCGGCCCACATATCGTCGGAGGTGATCAGTAGCCAGAGCGGCACAAAATACAAGGCTGCCTGCGTCTGGCTGGTGATGCCGGTAAAACGGGCTAGTAGTTGGCCGCACAGTAGCAAAACCATCCCGCCTGCTATCACCAAAATGGTATGCATGATGTCTCCTTTATTCATGTATGCAACCGTATTGCTGTTGGATAGTACGGTGTTGGATAGTTTCTTTAAAAACAGATATTTATAGATTTTATGGCGAGGTGGTGTCATGCGCGTGTGCATGACGGCACGGTGGTGATGGGTTTATGTTGCATTGCAGCGTGTACGCTATTTGACGTATTCCTGCGTAGCGGGTAGTACCGTAATCTGGCCCTGCACTGCAACAAAACCAACTGTCCATCAGGGAGCTTTGCCATGACCACTCGCCGTCTCGTTCTGAAGTCTTCTGTTCTCACGCTATCGCTGCTGGCCGCTGGTTTCAGCGCGCAGGCTCATGCCGCCGACACCATCAAGGTGGGGGTGCTGCACTCGCTGTCCGGCACCATGGCCATTTCGGAAACCTCGCTCAAGGACATGGCGCTGTTCGCCATCGACGAAATCAACGCCAAGGGCGGCGTGCTGGGCAAGAAGCTGGAGCCGGTGGTGGTAGACCCGGCGTCCAACTGGCCGCTGTTTGCCGAAAAGGCGCGCCAGCTGCTGACCCGCGACAAGGTAGCCGTCACCTTCGGCTGTTGGACCTCGGTATCGCGCAAGTCGGTACTGCCGGTATACGAAGAGCTAAACGGCCTGCTGTTCTACCCGGTGCAGTACGAGGGTGAAGAGCTGTCGCCCAATGTGTTCTACACCGGCGCCGCGCCGAACCAGCAAGCCATCCCGGCGGTGGAATACCTGATGAGCAAGGAAGGCGGGGCCGCCAAGCGCTACTTCCTGCTGGGTACCGACTACGTGTACCCGCGCACCACCAACAAGATCCTGCGTGCCTTCCTCAAATCCAAAGGCGTGAAAGATAGCGACATCCAGGAGGTGTACACCCCGTTCGGCCACAGCGATTACCAGACCATTGTCGGCAACATCAAGAAGTTTGCCGCCGGTGGCAAGACCGCCGTTATCTCCACCATCAACGGCGACTCCAACGTGCCGTTCTACAAGGAACTGGGCAACCAGGGCCTGAAAGCCACCGACGTGCCGGTGGTGGCGTTCTCGGTGGGTGAAGAAGAGCTCAAGGGTATCGACACCAAGCCGCTGCTGGGCCACCTGGCCGCCTGGAACTACTTCATGAGCGTGAAGAACCCGGTGAACAGCAAGTGGATCGCCGCCTACAAGGCCTGGGCTGCCAAGAAGGGCATGAGCGGCGCCGACAAGCTGGTGACCAACGACCCGATGGAAGCCACCTACGTGGGCATCAATATGTGGGCCGAGGCGGTGAAGAAAGCCGGCACCACCGACGTAGCCGCCGTCAGCAAGGCCATGGCCGGCATCAGCTTCAAGGCGCCGTCCGGCTACACGCTGAAGATGGACGAGAAAAACCACCACCTGCACAAGCCGGTGATGATCGGCGAAGTACAGCCCAACGGCCAGTTCTCGGTGGTATGGAAAACCAAAGGCCCGATCCGCGCCCAGCCGTGGAGCCCGTTCATCCCCGGCAACGACAAAAAGCCGGACACCCCGGTGAAAACCAAGTCCTGATCGCCGTAGCTGCTGGCTGGCCACTGCCACTGGCCGGTTGCCAGCCAGGCTGCGGTATTTCCCGGGCTGCCCAGTGCAGCCCGTTTTTTTGCAAGGACCCCCACCATGAACAAGCTCAAGTACCTGATGGCCATACTGGCATGCAGCCTGCTGTGGGCACCGGCTTTTGCCGCCAGCCCCGCCGCCGAGCTGGCGGCTGCCGACCCGGCAGGCCGCGCCGAGTTGATCGCCAGCTGGGCCGCCAACCCCACCGCTGCGCACTCCGCAGCGGTGGCGGCGCTGGAAGAAGGCCGCCTGCTGGCCGACCCGGACGCTACCCGTTTCTTTGTGCAGCAAGGTGAATTGTGGCTGGACGCCGACAGCGGCCAGCCGGTAGACAGCGTGCCCGATGGCACCGACAGCGTGCCGCTGAATAACAGCGTGCGCAGCGCGCTGCAAACCTTCCACGCCGCCAGCGGGCTGAACGCGCTGGATAGCGGCGGACGGCTGAACGCCGTCAAGGCCATCCAGGACGCGGCCAACCCTGCGCTGTTGCCACTGCTGCAAAAGCGGCTGCAGATCGAAACCGACGACAGCGTGCGCGACGCGCTGCGTCTGGCTGCTGCCACGCTGCAACTGGGCGGGCCGTCCACCGCCGACAAGTTGGCCGCCATTGCCGTGCTGGGTGAAGCCAGCGACCCCGGCCTGCTGACGCTGCTGCAGCCGCTGGCGGACAACCCGCAAGAAAACGCCGACGTGCGCCGCGCTGCCGGCGACGCCATCGCCAGCATCAAGGCCACGCAGTTTGGCTACAACCTCATCGGCCACCTGTTCAGCGGTATCAGCCTGGGCTCCATCCTGCTGTTGGCCGCGCTGGGGCTGGCCATTACCTACGGCCTGCTGGGCGTCATCAATATGGCGCACGGCGAGATGCTGATGCTGGGCGCCTATACCACCTGGCTGATGCAGAACCTGTTCCGCAGCCAGTGGCCGGCGGCGTTCGATTACTACCTGCTGGCGGCATTGCCGGCGGCCTTCGTCGTCACCGCTGCGGTAGGCATGCTGCTGGAGCGGCTGGTGATCCGCCACCTGTACGGCCGCCCGCTGGAAACGCTGCTCGCCACCTGGGGTATCAGCCTGATGCTGATGCAGGCGGTACGCGTGGCGTTTGGCGCGCAAAACGTGGAGGTGGCCAACCCGGCGTGGCTGTCCGGCGGCATTGCGCTGTCCACCACGCTGACACTGCCGTACAACCGGCTGGCCATCATCGCTTTTGTGGCCAGCGTGCTGGTGCTGACCTGGCTGCTGCTGAACCGTACCCGGCTGGGCCTGTTCGTGCGCGCTGTTACCCAGAACCGCCGCATGGCCGACAGCGTGGGCGTGCCCACCGGCCGCGTGGACATGCTGGCCTTTGGCCTGGGTTCCGGCATTGCCGGGCTGGGCGGCGTGGCGCTGAGCCAGATCGGCAACGTGGGGCCGGACCTAGGCCAGGGCTACATCATCGACAGCTTCATGGTGGTGGTGCTGGGCGGGGTAGGGCAGCTGGCCGGTACCGTGGCCGGTGCGCTGGGCCTGGGCATGCTGGCCAAGGTGATCGAGCCGTCGCTGGGTGCCGTGCTGGCCAAGATCCTGATCCTGGTGTTCATCATCCTGTTTATCCAGAAGCGTCCGCAGGGCTTGTTTGCCCTGAAGGGCCGCGTGCTTGACTGAGGCCTGCCATGTCACAACCTTACTCTCTCAAGTTGGCCGCAGCGGCCGGGCCGCGTGCCACCACACTGGGCCTGGGCCTGCTGCTGGGCTTGCTGCTGCTGTTGCCGCTGGGGCACTGGGCGCTGCCGGAAGGCCATGCACTGCACGTGTCGGCGTACACGCTCACCCTCACCGGCAAGATCCTGTGCTACGCCATCGTGGCGCTGGCCATGGACCTAGTGTGGGGCTACACTGGCCTGCTCAGCCTGGGTCACGGCCTGTTCTTTGCGCTGGGCGGTTACGGCATGGGCATGTACCTGATGCGCCAGATCGGCCGTGACGGCAATTACCAGAGCGACCTGCCCGATTTCATGGTGTTCCTGGACTGGAAAGAACTGCCGTGGTTCTGGCAGGGCAGCGAGCACTTTGCCTGGGCGCTGCTGGTGATCGTGCTGGTGCCGGGCCTGCTGGCGCTGGTGTTCGGCTGGCTGGCGTTCCGCTCGCGCATCAAGGGCGTGTACTTCTCCATCATGACCCAAGCGCTGACCTTTGCCGCCATGTTGCTGTTCTTCCGCAACGAAACCGGCTTTGGCGGCAACAACGGCTTTACCGACTTCAAGCGCATCCTCGGTTTCGGCATTGCCGAGCCAGCTACTCGCGCCGTGCTGTTTGCTGCCACCGTGCTGCTGCTGGCGCTGGCCTTGTGGGGCGCGTTCTGGCTGGTGCACAGCAAGTTCGGCCGCATCCTCACCGCCATCCGCGATGCCGAAAGCCGGCTGATGTTCTGCGGCTACAACCCGCTGTACTACAAGCTGGCGATCTGGGTGCTGTCGGCAGTGTTGTGCGCGCTGGCCGGTGCCTTGTACGTGCCGCAGGTGGGCATCATCAACCCCAGCGAAATGTCGCCGGGCAACTCCATCGAAATCGCCATCTGGGTGGCGCTGGGCGGGCGCGGCACGCTGGTCGGCCCGGTGCTGGGTGCTGCCATCGTCAACGGCGCCAAGAGCTGGTTCACGGTGGCGTTTCCCGAGTACTGGCTGTTCTTCCTGGGCTTTCTGTTTATCGCTGCCACGCTGCTGTTGCCCAACGGCGTGCTGGGCCTGCTGCGCAAGAAAGGGGACCGCTAATGTCGGCCGCATCTACTACCCAAAGCCAGCGTGAAAACTGGGAAGGCGAGGCCCGTGGCCTGGCGCACCCGGTAGACGGCAAGCTGGACACCCGCCACGGCGCCATCCTGTACCTGGACGACGTGACCGTCAGCTTTGACGGCTTCCGTGCGCTGAACAAACTGACGCTGGACATCGGCGTGGGCGAGCTGCGCTGCATCATCGGCCCCAATGGCGCCGGCAAGACCACCATGATGGACGTCATCACCGGCAAGACCCGCCCCGATAGCGGCAGCGTGTTTTTTGGCCAGACCATCGACCTCACGCGCCATACCGAGCCGGAAATCGCCCAGCTGGGCATCGGCCGCAAGTTCCAGAAACCCACCGTGTTCGAGGCGATGAGCGTGCACGACAACCTGGCGCTGGCGCTGGCCGGCAATAAATCGGTATGGGCCAGCCTGCGCTCGCGGCTCACCGGTACACAGCGCGACCGCATTGGCGAGCTGCTGGCCACCATCCGCCTCACCGACCAGCACCAGCGCCAGGCTGGCCTGCTGTCGCACGGCCAGAAGCAGTGGCTGGAAATCGGCATGCTGCTGGCGCAGGAGCCGCAACTCTTGCTGCTGGACGAGCCGGTGGCCGGCATGACCGACGCCGAGACCGAAAAAACCGCCGAGCTGCTGCTGACGCTGAAAGGCCAGCACTCGCTGATGGTGGTGGAGCACGACATGGACTTTGTCGGCAGCATCGCGCAGAAGGTAACGGTATTGGCCGAAGGCAGCGTGCTGGCTGAGGGCAGCCTGGCGCAGGTGCAGGCCGACGAGCGGGTAATCGAAGTGTATCTGGGGCGCTGAATCATGCTGAAAGTGGACAAACTCAACCAGTTTTACGGCGGCAGCCACATCCTGCGCGACGTGGCGTTCGAGGCGCCGGTTGGCGAGGTCACCTGCATCCTGGGCCGCAACGGCGTGGGCAAGAGCACGCTGCTGCGCTGCCTGATGGGGCAGATCGCCGCCAAGAGCGGCGCGGTAGCGTGGCAGGGCGAGGACATCCAGCGCCTGGCGCCGCACCAGCGCGTGGCGCGCGGCATGGCCTACGTGCCGCAGGGGCGCGAGATCTTTGCCCGGCTCACGGTGGAAGAAAACCTGAAGATGGGGCTGGCGCGCTTTGGCGGCCGCCAGGGGCGCGAGATTCCGGCCAGCGTGTACGAGATGTTTCCGGTGCTGCACGACATGAAGCACCGCCGCGGCGGCGACTTGTCCGGCGGCCAGCAGCAACAGCTGGCCATCGGTCGTGCGCTGGTCAGCCAGCCCAGCCTGCTGATTCTGGACGAGCCGACCGAGGGCATCCAGCCGTCCATCATCAAGGACATCGGCGCCGTGATCAAAAGGTTGGCCGCACGCGGCGACATGGCCATCTTGCTGGTAGAGCAGTACTACGACTTTGCCGAGGCGCTGGCCGACCGCTACGTGGTGATGTCGCGCGGCGAGGTGATCAAGGCCGGGCAGGGCAAGGCCATGCCGCAGGACGGCGTGCGCGAGTTGCTGGCGATCTAGTGCCTCACCCGCCCCGTGTCATGCACTGGCACGGGGCTTGCAATACCGTTATCGATTCGACTTTCCCCCAACCTGCCCGATGAAACCCGACGCTGTTGCCGCGCTGCTTCCCCCGTCCCTGCTGCAAGGCTGGCCTGCCAGCCTGCAGCTGGCTTACGCCCGCGACGGCGCCCGCACCATTCCGGTGCTGCGCCGCCATAGCGGCCCGCTACGGGTGCAGAAGCACTTTATCGGTGCCGACGGCAGCTGTGAACACATCATCGTGCACCCGCCGGGTGGCGTGGCCGGCGGCGATAGCCTGACGCTGGACATCGCGCTGCAGGCCGGCTGCGAGGTACTGCTCACCAGCCCCGGTGCCGCCAAGTGGTACGACGGCTTTGGCCGACAGGCGCGGCAGCACATCAGCATCCGCCAGGCTAGCGGCAGCGTACTGGCGTGGCTGCCGCAGGAAACCATCCTGTTCGATGGTGCCGACGTGCGTTTTGCCAGCTGCGCCCAACTGGCCGGCGATGCCCGCCTGCTGTGGGGCGACGTAGTGTGCCTGGGTCGCCCTGCGGCCAACCTTTTGTACCACTGCGGCTGCTGGCGCCAGCAGGCCGACATCTACCGCGACGGTCGCTTGATCTACAGCGAGCGCACCGTGCTGCCGGCCGACAGCCACCTGCTGCACTCGCCGGTGGGCCTGGCGGGCCATAGCGTAGTGGCCACGCTGTTGTGGGCCGGGCCGGCGCTGCCGGCCGAATTGCACGACGCGGTACTGGCGCTGCCGCTGGCCGGCCAGGCCGCCGCCAGCCAGCTGGACGACGTGTGGCTGGCGCGCTTTGTCGGCGACGGTGCCGAGGCGGCGCTGGCCTGGCTGCGCGCCGCGCGCCACCTGATCCACCCCTTTACCCACGGCCGCCCGGCGCACGCACCGCGCATCTGGGCTACCTGATACCGAGGCAATACAACCATGGAACTGACCCCCCGCGAGAAGGACAAGCTGCTGATCTTTACCGCCGCCTTGCTGGCCGAACGCCGCCGCGCGCGCGGCCTGAAGCTGAACTACCCCGAGGCGGTAGCCTTTATCAGCGCCGCCATCATGGAAGGGGCGCGCGACGGCCAGAGCGTAGCCGCGCTGATGCACTACGGCACCACGCTGCTAACCCGCCACGACGTGATGGACGGCATACCGGAGATGATTCCGGATATCCAGGTAGAAGCTACCTTTCCCGACGGCACCAAGCTGGTGACCGTGCATCAACCCATTGTTTAGGAGCCGCCATGATTCCAGGGGAAACACTCGCCGCTGCCGGCGAGATCGAGCTCAACGTTGGCCGCGCCACGCTGACGCTAACCGTGGCCAATAGCGGCGACCGCCCGGTGCAGGTGGGCTCGCACTACCACTTTGCCGAGGTCAACAACGCGCTGCTGTTCGACCGCGACGCGGCGCGCGGCTTCCGGCTGAACATCGCGGCCGGCACCGCCGTGCGTTTCGAGCCGGGCCAGACGCGCACCGTGGAACTGGTGGCGCTGGCGGGTTTGCGCCGTGTGTACGGCTTTCAGGGCAAGGTAATGGGGGCATTATGAAAATCAGCAGACAGGCATACGCCGAGATGTTCGGCCCCACCACCGGCGACCGCGTGCGGCTGGCCGACACCGGCTTGCTGGCCGAGGTGGAGCACGATTACACCGTGTACGGTGAAGAGGTGAAATTCGGCGGTGGCAAGGTCATCCGTGACGGCATGGGCCAGAGCCAGGCACTGGCGGCCGAGGTGGCCGACACGGTGCTGACCAACGCGCTGATCCTGGACCACTGGGGCATCGTGAAGGCCGATATTGCGCTGAAAAACGGCCGCATCGCCGCCATCGGCAAGGCCGGCAACCCGGACATTCAGCCTGGCGTGGACATCGTGATCGGCGCCTCCACCGAGATCATCGCCGCCGAGGGCATGATCGTCACTGCTGGCGGCATCGACACCCACATCCACTTCATCTGCCCGCAGCAGATCGACGAAGCGCTGATGTCCGGCGTCACCACCATGATTGGCGGCGGCACCGGCCCGGCCACCGGCACCAATGCCACCACCTGCACGCCGGGGCCGTGGCATATGGCGCAGATGCTGAAAGCGGCCGAGGCGTTTCCGATGAACCTAGGCTTTACCGGCAAGGGCAACGCCAGCCTGCCGGAGCCGCTGCGCGAACAGGTACGCGCCGGCGCCATCGGCCTGAAGCTGCACGAAGACTGGGGCACCACGCCGGCCGCCATCGACAACTGCCTGAGCGTGGCCGACGAGATGGACGTGCAGGTGGCCATCCATACCGACACGCTGAACGAAGGCGGCTTTATCGAGGCCACGCTGGCGGCGTTCAAGGGCCGCACCATCCACACCTACCATACCGAAGGCGCCGGCGGCGGCCACGCGCCGGACATCATCAAGGCCTGCGGCCAACGTAACGTACTGCCCAGCTCCACCAACCCGACGCGGCCGTTTACCGTCAACACCATCGACGAGCACCTGGACATGCTGATGGTGTGCCATCACCTGGACCCGGCCATCGCCGAAGACGTGGCCTTTGCCGAAAGCCGCATCCGCCGCGAAACCATCGCCGCCGAAGACATCCTGCACGACCTGGGTGCCTTCGCCATGATGTCGTCCGACAGCCAGGCCATGGGCCGCGTCGGCGAAACCATCCTGCGCTGCTGGCAAACCGCCGACAAGATGAAGCAGCAGCGCGGCCCGCTGCCGGGCGACGGCCCCAGCAACGACAACGCCCGCATCAAACGCTACCTGGCCAAGTACACCATCAACCCGGCCATCACCCACGGCATTGCCCACGAGGTAGGCAGCGTGGAGGTGGGCAAGCTGGCCGACCTGGTGATCTGGCGGCCGGCGTTCTTTGGCGTGAAGCCCAGCCTGATCCTGAAGGGCGGCATCATCGCCGCCGCCGCGATGGGCGACGCCAACGCCAGCATCCCCACGCCGCAGCCGGTGCACTACCGGCCGATGTTCGGTGCCTACGGCGGCGCCATTGCCGCCGGCAGCGTCACCTTTGTGTCGCAGGCGGCGCTGGCCGCCGGCGTGGGCGAGGCGCTGGGGCTGAAAAAGCGGCTGGTGGCGGTGCAGGGCTGCCGCAGCGTGCAGAAAACCGACCTCATCCACAACGACTACCTGCCGGTGATCGAGGTGGACCCGCAAAACTACCAGGTCCGTGCCGACGGCGAATTGCTGTGGTGCGAGCCGGCCAGTGTGCTGCCTATGGCGCAGCGTTACTTTCTGTTCTAGGAGCCCAGCATGCTGGTATTGCGACAACACGCCAGCGGCGGCACGCCTGCCGACCAGCTGGTGCTGGATTTTGACCGACGCTGCAAGACGCGGCTGCTTACCCGCAGCGCCGCCGGCGAAGAGGTAGGCGTGATGCTGCCGCCGGGCAGCCCGCCGCTGCGCGATGGCGACTTGCTGCAGGCCGACGACGGCCGCTGCGTGCGCGTGGTAGCCGCCGCCGAGCCGCTGCTGCACGTGGCCTGCCACGACGCGGTAACGCTGGCGCGCGCGGCCTACCACCTGGGTAACCGCCACGTGAAAGTGGAAGTCGGCGCCGGCTGGCTGCGCCTGCTGCAGGACGACGTGCTGGCCGACATGCTGCAGCAGATGGGCCTGCAGGTGGAAAGGTTGGCCGCAGGCTTTTCGCCGGAGCACGGCGCCTACGGTGGCGGCCATCACCATTCGCACGGCCAGGAAGCGGCGTTCCACTACGCGCCGAAAATCCACCAGTTCGAGGGCCAGCCATGAGCAGCACCGCCACCCGCCTGCAGCTGCTGCGCCTGGCCAGCCCCGGCTTGCCCATTGGCGGCTACAGCTACTCGCAGGGCATGGAAACCGCGCTCGACCTGAGCCTGGTACACGACGAAACCACGGCGCGCCACTGGCTGGCCGACCTGCTGGCCGGCCCGCTGTCACAATTTGATGGCGCCATGTTGGCCGCCTGCTGCCGCGCGGCGGCAATCGGCGACATGGCCGCGTTGCAACGCCTTAACGCGCAGCTGCTGGCCAGCCGCGATAGCCGCGAGCAAGTACTGGAAAGCACGCAGATGGGCTACTCGCTACGCCAGCTGCTGCTGGGCCTGCCCGAAGGCGGCGACGCTGCCCTGTGGCCGGCCGGCGAGGCGCTGAGCCTGCCGGTGGCGTGGGCCTTGGCCGCCCGCTGCCTGCAATTGCCGGGCGAGCAGGCGCTGGAAGCCTGGCTGTGGGGCTGGCTGGAGAACCAGATCATGGTGCTGATGAAGGCCATGCCGATGGGGCAGAGCGCCGGCCAGCGCCTGATCTCCAGCCTGCTGCCGGAGCTCGCCGCCGCCGCCGCCCGTGCCTGGCAGCTGCCGGAAGACGACATCAGCAATTTCGCCCCCCTGTACGCCTGGGTGGCACAGAAACACGAAACCCAATACAGCCGGTTGTTCCGGTCTTGATCAAAAGAGGACACAGCATGAAACAGGCAGCATTACGCGTCGGCATCGGCGGCCCGGTGGGCTCCGGCAAGACCCACCTTACCTGGGCGCTGTGCACGGCGCTGCGCGACAAATACAACGTGGCGGCGGTTACCAACGACATCTACACCCAGGAAGACGCGCAGTTTCTGGTGCGCAACGAAGCGCTGGCGCCAGACCGCATCATCGGCGTGGAAACCGGCGGCTGCCCGCACACCGCCATCCGCGAAGACGCCTCTATCAACCTGGAAGCCGTGGCGAGGCTGAATGCCCGCCACCCTGGCCTGGACGTTATCTTCATCGAAAGCGGCGGCGACAACCTGGCGGCTACCTTCAGCCCCGAGCTGTCCGACCTCACGCTGTACGTGATCGACGTGTCCGCCGGCGACAAGATCCCGCGCAAAGGCGGCCCCGGCATCTGCAAGAGCGACCTGCTGGTGATCAACAAGATCGACCTGGCGCCGCTGGTAGGCGCCTCGCTGGAGGTGATGGACCGCGACGCCAGCAAGATGCGCGGCGAGCGGCCGTTCATCTTCTCCAATCTCAAAAGCGGCCACGGCCTGGCCGACATCATCCGTTTCATCGAAGAAAAAGGCATGCTCACCCTGAATGCCGAAGGAGCCCATCATGCGTAAACCCCTGCTATTTATCCTGTTGGCCGCTGCGGCCAACGTGGCGCAAGCCCACACCGGCCACGGCGCTGACGGTTTTGTCCACGGCTTTGGCCACCCGTTCTCCGGCCTGGACCACCTGCTGGCCATGTTCGCCGTCGGCCTGTGGTCGGCGCAGCTGGGTGGCCACGCGCGCTGGCAAGGCCCGGCGCTGTTCGTGCTGATGCTGGCTGCCGGTGCGGCGCTGGGCGTAGCCGGTATCGCTCTGCCGTGGCTGGAAAGCGGCATCGCACTGTCGGTATTGCTTAGCGGCTTGCTGGTGGCCGCGCTGGCGCGCCCGCCACGCCTATTGGCCATGGCCGCCATCGCCGGCTTTGCGCTGTACCACGGTGTGGCCCACGGCCAGGAAATGCCGGCCGACGCCAGCGGCGCCGCCTACGCCGCCGGCTTCATGCTGGCCAGCGCGCTGCTGCACATTGCTGGCGTGGCAGTCGGCCAGGGCACGCTGCGCAGCGCCATGCTGCTGCGCGCGCTAGGCGCCGCCATCGCCGCCTCGGGCGCACTGCTGTTGGTGGGCACGCTGTAGCAGCCCTGCGGCCAACGTGACGCGTAGTGGGTCGTATCGCGAGCAGGTTAGGTCGATGCCCGAGTCCGGTCTACGCGCAGCGGTAACAACAAGGGCAAGCCTGCGGGCTTGCCATTTTTTTATGGCATGGGGGTATGATGAACGATCTGATGATGTTGGCTGGTGTTGAGCCTAGCGCAGCCCAACATGTGTCGCCTTGTGCGGAAAGGGCAAGGTAGTGTTTGCGTAGGGTGCTGTCAGTGGAGCACCCGGGGATAGAGGGAGCCTAAGGACCGGCTTACATTGATGCTGGAGACAGTTCCAGATATGGCTATCTCTTCTACGAGCTAAAAACTAGACAGTATTTTTATCAATATATTGTATGTAAAATATCAATGGGAGGGTGTGGTTTGAAAAAAAGAAAATCTGCTATTCTTTTTGGGAATGGTTTGAATAGAGTGTCTCCTAATTCTATTAGTTGGGATAAGCTTTTGAATAAAATAAAAGGCGAAGACCATTTTGATGATAATGGCCTCCCAAATACAATGGTGTATGAGAGAATATATCTTGGTAGGAGCAAGGCTAATGATGAGATGTCTATTAAAAAAGGAATTGCATCGGCGCTGAAAGAAGGCTTTGTTGCACAAATCAGCCGTAGGTCGAACTACCCCAATCCCCAGACGGATTTATCCCATACGGACCGTTTGCGGCGTGCCCAGTGCTGTGAAGCGATTCAGAATCGCTGCACAGATTTGAAGCTCCGCTACTTGCCGGTCAAAGTCCCGTGACTTAACCCGATCTGCCAGCAATTTGAAACAGTGCATCTTCGTTTCGACCAAGCTGCGGCGATGGTAGCCACTCCACTTTTTCCAGAGCGCGCGCCCCAGATACTTCACCGCTCGTAGCGACTCATTGCGAGCCTGATTGCCCCGTAAATTCCCTTTCCAGAATTGGCCATTTCGACGTGGGGGAATGATGGCTGCCGCCCCACGCTCTGCAATCGCTGCGTAACATAGGCGTGTGTCGTACGCCCCATCCGTGGTGACGGTTACCAGTCCCTCTCCCGCCGGAATTTGCGATAGCAGCTCTGGCAGCATCGTGGCATCTCCAGTGCGATTGTCGGTCACTTCCATTGCCCGGATTTCCAGCGTTTGCGCATCTATGCCCAGATGCAGCTTGCGCCATTGGCGGCGGTAATCAGCGCCATGCTTTTTCACCTTCCACTCGCCTTCACCCATCATCTTGATGCCGGTGCTATCCACCAAGAGATGCAGACAACCTTGCTTTTTCTGTACCGGGATGCGGACTTGCAGGTCTTTCTGGCGGCGGGAAAGCGTGCTGAAGTCGGGGACGGCCCAGTCAAGGCCAGCCAGGCGCAACATACTTTCGACCATACCTGTGGCTTGCCGTAGCGCCAGGCCAAAGAGGCATTTGATGGTGAGACAGAACTGGATGGCAGCATCAGAAAAAGTTAGCTGCCGTCCCCGCCTGCCGGTAGCCGGTGCCAACCAGTTCATGCCTTTGTCGAGCCAGAGAAGGAGCTGCCCTCGTTGCTTGAGGGACTGGTTGTATGACTGCCAGTTGATGGTTTGGTACTTGGGAGGAAGGGGCTTGCTCATGCGGTCATTCTACCGGACGGACGCAAGCACTGATTTGTGCAACAAAGCCGATTTTAGTGAGACAGACTTGTGGTGGATAATAAATAAGCGCGCCAGAATTGGCATGGAAATAGATCTTATTAATTCAATATATTTTCACGCAAAAGAAGGTGAGTGTCAAAACAAAATGGAATTGTTGTCGAGTTTTGGTGTGGAAGTTAAACCGTATGAATTGATAAATAACAATTATCACGAAATGTATGATAAAATGCTGGATGGTATACGTGTGATGATTGGCGAGTAGCTCGGCTAAGCCAACGGCGCAGCCGGGAATGGTGTGGTGCAAAGCAATTGAGTGATATTGCCACTGGGTATGATGCAAGATGCGGCTATGCCCTATCCGGGCTACGCCCTAAATCACGCTCAGCAGTAACCACGCCAAGTTTATGGCGCCATTTCCCATGAAATGAAAAAAGCCAGCCCTCGGGCTGGCTTTTGCGTAGTGCAGGGTGGCTTAGCGCAGGCCCAGCACGTCTTGCATGTCGAACAGGCCATGCGGCTTGGCGGCCAGCCAGCCGGCGGCGCGTACGGCGCCGTTGGCGAAGGTGGCGCGGCTGCTGGCTTTGTGGGTGATTTCCACGCGTTCGCCCAGGGCGGCAAACAGCACGGTGTGATCGCCCACCACGTCGCCGGCGCGCACGGTGGCGAAGCCGATGGTGCCGGGGTCGCGTTCGCCGGTAACACCTTCACGGCCGTATACGGCGCAGTCTTTCAGGTCGCGGCCCAGCGCGTTGGCTACCACTTCACCCATGCGCAGCGCGGTGCCGGACGGGGCGTCTACCTTGAAGCGGTGGTGCGCTTCGGTGATTTCGATGTCGTAGCCTTCGTTCAGCACGCGGGCGGCCATGTCCAACAGCTTGAAGGTAAGGTTGACGCCCACGCTGAAGTTGGCCGCAAACACGATGCCGATGTGCTCGCTGGCGGCCTGGATGGCGGCTTTGCCGGCGTCGTCGAAACCGGTGGTGCCGATGATCATCTGCACCTTGTGCTGCACGCAGGCCGCCAGGTATTGCAGGGTGGCTTCCGGGCGGGTGAAGTCGATCACCACGTGGGCGCCGTCCAGCGCGGCGGTGAAGTCGCTGCTGATCTTCACGCCGGTGTCACGGCCCATGAACAGGCCGGCGTCCTGGCCGATGAACGGCGATTCGGCGCGGTCGATGGCGGCGTGCAGGCGGGCGCCGGGGGCGGCAAGGACGGATTCGATCAGCGTGCGGCCCATGCGGCCTGCGGCGCCAACGATGACAATGTTCAAGGTGCTCATGCTTTATCTTTGTCCGGCATTAGGGTTGGTGTTATCCAGTGTCGGGCGCAGGGCAGGGAAGGCCTGGCCTTCGATACGGCTGACGACATCCTTGTCAAAGTAGACGGTCAGGCGCTTTTCTTCGGTAGGTTTGCCCTGGCGTTCAATGCGGTAGGCGTAGTCCCAGCGGTCGCCGTGAAAAATATCGGCCAGCAGCGGGGTGCCCAGCAGAAATTTTACCTGGGGGCGGGTCATGCCGGTTTTGACGCGGGAAACGGCATCTTCCGTTACATAATTGCCTTGTTGCACGTCCATACGGTGTGCGGTCAGCCAGGTCGTAGGGTTAAACGAGCTGCAGGCAGACAGGAACAGGACTGCAATAAGGGGGAAAGACTTGAGCATCATAGCCATGGCGCCAGGGTCACTGTTGGGGAATCGGTGAAAAGGTTTTATCATACTGTAAGACCGCCAACCACGATATACATACACCACATGAACAAAGCCAGCCATTTGAAGGGGATCGGCCTGAAAGCCACCGGTCCGCGCCTGCGTATTCTCGACCTGTTCGAGACCAGCGACGATCGGCATATGTCGGCTGAAGACGTCTACAAGAAGCTGATCTCCGAAGACGCCGATATCGGCCTGGCCACCATCTACCGCGTGCTGACGCAGTTCGAGCAGGCGGGCATTCTGATTCGCCATCATTTCGAGTCGGGCAAAGCGGTATACGAGCTGAACCAGGGCGGCCACCACGACCATATGGTGTGCTACCGCTGCGGCAAGGTAACCGAATTTTTCGACCCGGAAATCGAGGCGCTGCAAAACCGCATTGCCGAGCAGCACGGCTTCAAGATCAAGGATCACTCGCTCTACCTCTACGGCGAGTGCAGCGACTGCGCAAACTGCGAGCCTAAATACTTCAAACGATGATCCCGGTACTGGGTACCGCCCATGCCTTTCCGCCGGTAAGCCGTGCGCTGGCAGAGCCCGATGGCCTGCTGGCGGCGGGCGGCGACTTGTCGGCTGACCGCTTGCTGGCGGCCTATCGCAGTGCTGTCTTCCCCTGGTTTTCTCCCGGCGACCCCATCTTGTGGTGGTCGCCATCGCAGCGCATGGTGCTGGAGCCGGAGCGGGTGCGCGTTACCCGCTCGCTGGCCAAGGTGCTGCGTAACCGCGCTTACCACATCACCATCAATCAGGCTTTTGAGCCTGTGATGCGGGCCTGTGCCGCGCCACGCGGTGGCCAGGCCGGTACCTGGATTACCGACGAGATGGTGGCAGCCTATAGCGAGCTGCACCGCCAGGGCTACGCGCATTCTTACGAGTGCTGGCAAGATGGCCAGCTGACCGGCGGGCTGTACGGGGTAGCCGTTGGCCGCATGTTTTACGGCGAGTCCATGTTCCACCGCGCCACCGACGCGTCCAAGATTACCTTTGTCAGTATGGCGCGGCATTTGCATCGCCACGGTTTTGCCATGGTGGATTGCCAGATGTTTACGCCGCACCTGGAAAGCCTGGGCGCGCAGCTGATTTCGCGTGGCGAATTTATTGCTAGACTGGAAAAAGCCATCCATCTACCGCAGCCACCAGGCATGTGGGAGGACGAATTCCGCAATGAGCCACCGCGATGACGCGATTGCCGTTGTGCATTTCTATGCCACGGCACCTTACCCTTGCAGCTATCTGGAAGGCCACCAGGCCCGCTCCCAGGTGGCTATTCCTGCTGATGCGATAGACAGCAGCGTGTACTCGCGCCTGGTGGGCCTGGGTTTTCGCCGCAGTGGCCACTTCACCTATCGCCCGTATTGCGATGACTGCCGTGCCTGTGTGCCGGTGCGCCTGGCTGCCGCCGAGTTCTGCCCCAGCCGTAGCCAGCGCCGTGCTGCCAAGGCGCATGGCCACCTGTCTACCCGCATTTTGCCGCTGGCGTTTTCCGACGAGCACTACCAGCTGTACTACCGTTACCAGCACGCCCGCCACGACGGCGGCGGCATGTCGGACGACGACCCGGTGCAGTACGCCGAATTCATCCTGAAAAGCCGGGTGGATAGCTGGCTGGTGGAGTTTCGCGAAGACGGCGTGCTGCGCATGGTGAGCCTGATCGACCGGCTGGATGATGGCCTGTCCGCGGTGTACACCTTTTTCGACCCCGATGTGCCCGGTGCATCCTACGGTGTGTACAACGTGCTGTGGCAGGTGGAGCAAGCCCGTCAGCTGGGCTTGCCTTATGTGTATCTGGGCTACTGGATCAAGGCGTCGCCCAAGATGGTGTACAAGCAGCATTACAAGCCATTGCAGATGCTGGATAACGGGCGCTGGGTGCCGTTTCGTGACGATGTGTGCTGACGCAACAAAGGTTGGCCGCATAAACAGCAAGGCCCGGCATAGCCGGGCCTTGTGCTTTGCAGCTGCGCCGCTTACTTGCGCTGCAGCGCGTCGGCGCACTCGCTGATCAGCCCCGGGCCGCGGTAGATCAGGCCGGAGTACAGCTGCACCAGCGTGGCGCCGGCGTCGATCTTCTCGCGTGCATCGTCACCGCACAGGATACCGCCCACGCCGATGATGGGCAGGGCGCCGTCCAGCGCGCGCGCCAGGTTGCGGATCAGCGCTGTGGAGCGTTCGCGTACCGGTGCGCCGGACAGGCCGCCCGCTTCGCCGGCCAGCGCGTGGCCGGCGATTTCGCTGCGCGATAGCGTGGTGTTGGTGGCGATCACCGCGTCCAGGCGGTGCTGGGTCAGCAGGCGGGCGATGTCCTCGGTCTGCTCGGCGTCCAGGTCGGGGGCGATTTTCACCGCCAGCGGCACGTAGCGGCCGTACTGGTCGGCCAGGCGCGACTGGCGGTTTTTCAGCGCGCCCAGCAGGTCGGATAGCTCGTCGGCTTGCTGCAGCTGGCGCAGGTTCTTGGTGTTGGGCGAGGAAATATTCACCGTCACGTAGCTGGCGCACTCGTATACGCGGTCCAGGCAGGTCAGGTAGTCGTCTTTGGCGTTTTCGATCGGGGTGGCGGCGTTCTTGCCGATGTTGATGCCCAGAATGCCCTTGAAGCGGCTGTGGCGTACGTTCTCCAGCAGCACGTCTACGCCTTTGTTGTTAAAGCCCATGCGGTTGATGATGCCCTGGTGCTCGGGCACGCGGAACAGGCGCGGCTTTGGGTTGCCGTCTTGCGGGCGCGGGGTGATGGTGCCGATTTCGATGAAACCGAAGCCCAGCGCCGCCAGCGCGTCGATGTGGTCGCCGTTCTTGTCCAGGCCGGCGGCCAGGCCCACCGGGTTCGGGAAAGTCAGACCCATGGCTTTTACCGGGTTGCGGCCAACCTTGCGGGCAATGAGGCCGGTGAGCTGCAACTGGTGGGCGGTATCCAGCATTTTCAGTGTGGTTTCGTGGGCAGACTCGGCATCGGTGCGGAACAGCAAGGGGCGTAGCAGGGGGTAAAGCATAGGGTCTCCGTGGGCGAAAAAACGCCCGGCATTATAACCGGGCGGGGGTGTTTTGGGGCTGCGCCGTGCGCGGGGCTGTGGCGTGGCCGGCGACAAGCCCTAGACGATCTGGCACGCCTCGTCAAAGCCCAGGCGCGGCGAGCGCGGGTAGACCTTGGTGGCGTCGCCGTAGCCCAGGTTGATCAGGAAGTTGGCTTTGACATTGCCTTGCGGGAAGAAGGCGGCTTCCACGGCGGCGGCGTCAAAGCCGGACATCGGGCCGCAGTCCAGCCCCAGTGCGCGGGCGGCCATGATCAGGTAAGCTCCTTGCAGGCTGCTGTTGCGAAAAGCGGTAGCCTGGATGGCGGCGTCGTTGCCGGCAAACCAGCTGCGGGCGTCGGCGTGCGGGAACAGCTTGGGCAGCTGGTCGTAGAACTGCATGTCCATGCCCACGATCACGCATACCGGCGCGGTCATGGTTTTTTCCACATTGCCTTCCATCAGGCAGGGTTTCAGCTTGGCCTTGGCGGCTTCTGACTGCACGAATACAAAACGGGCCGGGCTGCAGTTGGCGCTGGTAGGGGCCATCTTCAGCAGGTCGTACAGCTGGTGCAGGGTGCTGTCGCTGATGGCGCGGTCTTGCCAGGCATTGTGGCTGCGCGCGTTGCTGAACAGTTGTTCCAGGGCAGATTGGCTGATGTGCGTTGTCATGGCGTGTTGTCTCCGTGCTGTAGGTCTTGTCGGGGGCTTACTGCGGTATTTTTACCTCGATGCCGCCAGGCAGGCTGCCCTGGTCAATCGTGGTATTGGAAATAATGGTAATGGCCACGCGGCGGTTTTGCGCGCGCCCTTCCGGGGTATCGTTGTCGGCGCTAGGTTTGGTTTCACCGCGGCCAACGGCTACCAGGCGCTCGGGTGCAATGCCGTTTTCCATGAACAGGCGCACGATGCTGCCGGCGCGGGCGGCAGACAGCTCCCAGTTGGACGGGAAGAAGGCGTTGCGGATCGGCGTGTTGTCGGTAAAGCCTTCTACTTGTACCTGGTTGTCTACCGTGGCCAGCTGGCGCGCTACGTCGGCCAGCAGCGCGGGCGAGGTGCCGTTGGGGGCAGCCTGGCCAGCCGGGAACAGCGCGGTGTCCTTGATCTCGATGTGCACGCCTTCGTCGTCCTGGCGCATCGACAGCTGGCCGCCCTGAATCAGCGGCGCCAGGCTCTTGGCCAGGCCGCTGGACAGCGTTTCCAGCTTGCGCCGCTCTTTCATGCGCGCTTCGCTCTTGATGGCGGTGGCAATCGGCTTGGTATTGGGAATCTCGATCATGGTGTTGGCGCCACCACTGGGGGGCGTTACCTGGATCGCCAGGTTACCGCTGCGGAAGGCGTCGGTCATGGCGCTGGACAGCACGCGGTATTTGCCTTCGTTGACCTGCGAGATGGCGTACATCACCACAAAAAAGGCGAACAGCAGGGTGATGAAGTCGGCGTAGGAAACCAGCCAGCGTTCATGGTTCTCGTGTTCTTCTTCCTCGCGTCGGCGTCGGGCCATGGTGCGCTTCCTGCAAAAAGGTTGGCCGCAAGCTGCGGCCAACGTGGGTTGCTCGGTAGGGTGGCTTAGTGCAGCCGGGTGTCACCCAGCATGGCACGTACACCACCGCTGAACGATACGCCGATGCGGCGTGCTACGCGGCTGGCCAGGTCGTCGTCCGGTGTGAAGTCCACCAGCTCTTCAGCCTTGATCACGTCGCGGGCTACCGAGCCCACCGAGCCCAGGCCGTCTGCCAGGCCCAGCTTGATGCTGCTGCTGCCCAGCCAGACACGGCCGCTGAACAGGTCCGGGTCGTCGGCCAGGCGCTTGCCGCGGCCTTGCTTGACCACGGCAATGAACTGGCCGTGGATTTCGTCCAGCAGCCCCTGGCGGATGGCTTCTTGCTGCGGGTTTTTCGGCGAGAACGGGTCGCCCATGCCCTTGTTGCTGCCGGCGGTGGCCAGGCGGCGTTCGATGCCCAGCTTGTCCATGGCCTTGTCAAAGCCGAAGCCGTCCGAAATCACGCCAATGGAGCCGACGATACTGGCCTTATCAACATAGATGCGGTCGGCAGCGGCGGCAATGTAGTAGCAGCCCGAGGCGCACACTTCTTCTACCACCATGTATACCGGCACCTTGGGGTGCAGCTTTTTCAGGCGCAGGATTTCATCATTGGCCATGCCGGACAGGGCAGGGCTGCCGCCGGGGCTATTGGCGCGGATGATGATGCCGCGGGTGTTGCTGTCTTCGTAGGCGGCGTTCAGGCCGTCCAGCATTTTGGCGGTAACGTTGCTTTCGCTGTCGATGGAGCCATCCAGCGAGACCACGGCCGTATGCGGCTGGCCCATGGCCTTGCTGTTGTTGCGGCTTTCCATGTCGACAAACATCAGGCCGATGAAGCCTGCCAGCACGGCCAGCCAGGTCAGGCGGAAGAAAATTTTCCAGCGGCGGGCGCGGCGTTGTTCTGTGAGGGAGGCGGTAGCCAGTTTTTCGATCAGCTGGCGTTCCCAGGTGCGGTCTTGTTCCACGCTATTCCTTTGTTCTAAGGGGCTGAATCAGGCAGATAGTATACATGCCCGTCGCATTCTTCCGTGCGCAGCTTCTGCAGGCTGCGCCCGGTGCAGGGGCCGCCCACGCACAGGCCGCTGTCGGGCCGGTACAGCGCGCCGTGCAGGCTGCAGATCAGGTACAGGCCGCTGCTGTCGAAAAAGCGGCCATCCTGCCAGTCCAGCTCGGTAGGCACGTGGCGGCAGCGGTTCAGGTAGGCGTGCACTACGCCCTGGTGGCGTACGGCAAAGGCGGCGGCCTGCTCGCCCTGCCACGGCACGGTAAAGCGCACACCCTTGCCGCCGTCGGCCAGCTCGCTACTGCTGGCGATCAGTTGCCGTGCATCAGCCATTGCTGCAGCTCGTGGTAGCTATGGAAGATGGCCTGCGGGCCGCAATCCTGCAGCACCTGCAGCGGGTGGGCGCCGTAGCTGACGCCCGCGCCGTGGGTGCCGGCGTGGCGCGCCATCAAGAGGTCGTGGCTGGTGTCGCCTACCATCAGTGTGCGGGCGGGTTGCATGCCGGTTTGCTCGCAGATCTGCAGCAGCATGTCCGGGTGCGGCTTGCTGTGGCATTCGTCTACTGTGCGGGTGGTGACAAAGCGCGATTGCAGGCCGGTGCTGACCAGGGCGTGGTTCAGGCCGCTGCGGCTCTTGCCGGTAGCCACGGCCAGCAGGTAGCCGGCGTCTTCCAGTGCGGCCAACCCTTCCAGCACGCCATCAAACAGCTCCACGGTTTCTTCCTGATGCACATACTGGTGGCGGTAGGCGTCGGCCATGGCCTGGTGGGTGGCATCTGGCAGCTGCGGGTGGATGTGGCGCATGGCGTCGATCAGCCCCAGGCCGATCACGTGGCTGGCCGCCTCGCGGCTGGGTTCGGGCAGGCCCAGTTGTACGCAGGCGAGCTGGATGCTGCGCACGATATGCGCGGTGGAGTCCATCAGGGTGCCGTCCCAGTCAAAGACGATCAGGTCGTAGGCGTGTCGCATGGCGGTCAAATTTTATCCAGGGTGTCCAGGAAGCGGCTGAGCTCTTTTGGCAGCGGCGCGTGCAGCTGTAGTGGCTCGCCGGTCAGCGGGTGCGGCAGGCTCAGGTTGGCCGCATGCAGGAACATGCGCTTCAGCCCACGGCGTTGCAGCTCGCGGTTGGCGGCGAAGTCGCCGTATTTCTCGTCACCGGCGATGGCGCAGCCATTGGCCTGCATGTGTACGCGGATCTGGTGCGTGCGGCCGGTACGCAGCAGTGCCTCTACCAGCGTGAGGTCGGCGTAGCGTTGCTGCACGGTGAAGATGGTGTGGGCGTAAATGCCCTGGTCTTCGTCCACGCGCACCATGCGTTCGCCGCTAGGGGTGTGGAAGCGGTGCAGTGGCAGCTTGACGTGGCGCACATTGCCCGGCCATTGGCCCAGGCCCAGCGCGAAGTAGCGCTTTTGCGGCACGTCGTTGCGGATCATCTCGTGCAGCTTTACCAGCGCCGAGCGTTTCTTGGCGATCATCAGCAGGCCGGAGGTTTCGCGGTCCAGGCGGTGTACCAGCTCCAGATAGCGCGCATCCGGGCGAGCACGGCGCAGCTGTTCGATCACGCCGAACGACACGCCGCTACCACCGTGCACGGCCACACCGGCCGGCTTGTTGATGACCAGCAGGGCCTCGTCTTCGTACACGATGGGGAATTCGTGCTGCGGAATATGGCTGGTAGCCGCGGCAGGCTTCTCGGCAATGCGGATAGGCGGAATGCGCAGCTCGTCGCCCAGGCTCAGGCGGTGCTGGGCGTCGGCGCGGCCTTTGTTTACGCGCACCTCGCCCGAGCGGATGATGCGGTAAATATGGCTTTTCGGTACGCCTTTGAGCAGGCGCACCAGGTAGTTATCCAGGCGCTGGTCGGCGCCATTTTCGTCTACCTTGTGAAGTGTCACGGAATCTTTGCGAATATCAGTCATATTGCTTATACTTCGTGGGCTTTGTCGCGCAGAAATTGCAGCGGCAGAAAGCACACCGGTTTAGGGTCGCAGAGTTATCAATTGCGGCGCTGCTGCGCTACATCAACCGGCCGGCAGGCTACGCGCCTGACCTGATGCCGTGTCCCCGGTCGCAGCCAAGGTTATCTCGCTCACCCAAAGTAGCGATGTTAATGCATTTACATGCATGACGCACTCACGCCAGTTTCCATTCCGGAACGATCAAGCCCGTTCCGGGGTTCGCAGCAAAATTTGACCCGGCGTGGCCCGCACGCCTCTTTTTCCCGGCCAGGTGCTGGACGGGACAGAACTATCGCAAGTGCGCAGTTGGCACTACAGGGGCCACGTGAAATAACAACAGGAAGTCGGCTTAGCCATCGCAGTCATTTCGCTCTTTACTGAACACTTCTTTCGGCATGCGCCCATCTCAATCACTGGGCCGTCAAATACTTGCTGTACCCCTTCCGTGAGTGCACGCGTAGGGATTGTTATTACATGAAACGCATGCTTTTCAATGCGACGCAGGCAGAAGAACTGCGCGTCGCCATTGTCGATGGGCAAAAACTCATCGACCTCGATATCGAGACAGTAGGTAAAGAACAGCGCAAAGGGAACATCTACAAAGGCACGATCACCCGCATCGAGCCTTCCCTGGAAGCTTGTTTTGTCGATTACGGCACCGAGCGTCACGGTTTCCTCCCTTTCAAAGAAGTTTCCCGTAGCTATTTCCAGAACTACGACGGCGGCCGCCCGCGCATCCAGGATGTGCTGCGCGAAGGCATGGAAGTAGTGGTTCAGGTAGAAAAAGACGAGCGTGGCAACAAGGGCGCCGCCCTGACCACTTACGTCAGCCTGGCTGGCCGCTACGTGGTGCTGATGCCGAACAACCCGCGTGGTGGTGGCGTGTCGCGCCGCATCGAAGGCGAAGAGCGTCAGGAGCTGAAAGACCTGCTGTCGCAGCTGGAAGTGCCCAACGGCATGAGCCTGATCGCCCGTACCGCCGGTATCGGCCGCAGTCTGGAAGAGCTGCAATGGGATCTGAACTACCTGCTGCAACTGTGGCGTGCCGTAGACGGCGCCGCAGGTGCGCAGTCTGCGCCGTTCCTGATTCTGCAGGAAGGCAGCCTGGTGATTCGCGCCATTCGCGATTACTACCAGCCTGACATCGGCGAAATCCTGATCGACACCGAAGAAATCTACGAGCAGGCTCGCCAGTTCATGAGCCACGTGATGCCCAACAACGTTGGCCGCGTGAAACTCTACAAAGACCCGGTGCCGCTGTTCTCGCGTTTCCAGATCGAACACCAGATCGAAACCGCTTTCTCGCGTGCCGTTACCCTGCCGTCCGGCGGTGCCATCGTGATCGACCACACTGAAGCACTGGTGTCGGTTGACGTGAACTCGGCCCGTGCCACCAAGGGTTCTGATATCGAAGACACGGCCTTCCGTACCAACCTGGAAGCCGCCGAAGAAATCGCCCGTCAGCTGCGTCTGCGCGACCTGGGCGGCTTGATCGTGATCGACTTCATCGACATGGAAAGCCAGAAGAACCAGCGTGACGTGGAAAACCGTCTGCGCGAGGTGCTGAAGCACGACCGTGCCCGTGTGCAAATGGGCAAGCTGTCGCGTTTCGGCCTGCTGGAGCTGTCGCGTCAGCGCCTGCAGCCTAGCCTGGGTGAAACCAGCCACGTGCCGTGCCCGCGTTGCCACGGTATCGGCTTCATCCGCGGTATCGAGTCGTCCGCCCTGCACATCCTGCGCATCATCCAGGAAGAGGCGATGAAGGAAAACACCGGTGCGGTACACGCACAGGTGCCTGTGGATGTAGCGACCTTCCTGCTGAACGAGAAGCGTGCCGAGATCTACTCCATTGAAGCCCGTCTCGACGTGGCCGTGGTGCTGATTCCTAACCTTCATCTGGAAACCCCGCATTACAAGATCGTGCGCGTACGCCACGACGACCTGGCTGAAGTCAGCGAGTCGCCAAGCTATCGCCGTGTCGAGCTGCCGGAAGAAGACGCAGCGCACCCGTTTGGCCAGGAAAAGCCGAAGGTAGAGCGCCAGGAAGCCGCGGTGAAAGGTATTACCCCGGCCCAGCCAGCCCCTATGGCGGCTGATCCCGTGCCTGCCGCTGCACCAGCCGCCCCTGTGGCTGCGCCGGTTGCCCGTCGTGACGAGCCAGGCCTGATTGCCAAGATCGTTGGCTGGTTCAAGGGTTTGCTGGGTGAAGAGCCGGCTGTCGCCGCGCCAGCCCCGGTGGCCGAAGTGAAAAAACCGCAGCGCGAAGCGCGCAACCCGCGCCAGCGTAACGATCGTCGCCCGGGTGCCCGCCGTGATCGTGAAGATGGCCGTGGCGGCCGCGACGAGAATCGTGCCAACCGCGAGCCGCGCGAAGAGCGTCAGCCGCGTCAGGCAGACGAGCCGCGTCGTCGTCAGCCTGCCGATATGCCGCAGCGCGAAGAGCGCGAGCCGCGCAGCGAGCAGCAGCCACGCCAGGAGCGCGCACCGCGCCGCGAACGCGAACCGCGTGAGCCACGCGAGCCGCGTGAAAACGTACAGCGTGCCGAGCTGGGCGATGCCGCGCCGAAAGAGCGTGAAACCGCACCGCGTAACGAGCGCCGCCGCGAACGTAACCGTGACGTCTCGCGTGAGGCCAAAGAGCAGGTGCAGGCACCGCAGTTGGCTGAAGAGCTGCAGCCGGTAGCGTTGGTACCCGTTCAGGAAGAAACCGCCGAGGCTGTGGCTGATGCTGCAGTGGTGGCGGGTGACGCAGCCGGTGCCGAGCCGCGTGAGCGCCGTCGTCGCCGTTCCCGTCGTGACCGTCGTGACGATACGGTAGTGGCAGAGCAGGGCGAGGTGGTGGCAGAAGCTGCAGCAGACGCTGTGTCCGAAGTTGCCGAGCAAGTGGTGGCCGCTGTAGCTCAGCCTGTGGCAGAGGCCGCGCCGGTGGCCGTGGAAACTGCTGTTGTCGAGGCTGTAACAGAGCCTGTGGCAGCGGTAGAGCCTGTTGCCGTGGTAGCAGAATCGGCAGTTGTTGAGGTGGTGGAAGAAGTGGCTGCAGCACCAGTGCAGCCGCAGGTCGAGCCGGTGGTGCCTGCTGAGCAGGTGGTGGTAGAGGCTGTAGCCGAAACGCCAGCGCAGGCTAAAGAGGTGGCTGTGATCGCTGTGGTTGAAGCACAACCTGTGGAGCAGGCAGTGGTTGAAGCTGTTGCGGCACCTGAAACAGCTGTGGTTGCCGAGCCGGTAGTGGCAGTGGCAGCCGAGCCAGTAGCTGATCTGGGTGGTTTGGTGTTGGTTACCACACGTCCGGCATCCGAGCTGCCGGTAGTGGAAGTGGCGCCTGTGGAAGTAAAAGGCAAGCGCCGTCGCGAGGTGGTGCGCGAGGTGGCTGAGGTGGCACCGCTGGAGTTGGTGCAGGTACAAACTGCACGCGACGATAGCTAAGTCATTGTTCCGTCGTCAGGCCTGAAAAGTTTATCGATTCAGGCTTGACGAAAAGGCAGGCGCTGCCTACAATGCGCACCTCTCTAAGGCAATTCCCTGATAGCTCAGTCGGTAGAGCGACGGACTGTTAATCCGCAGGTCGCAGGTTCGAGCCCTGCTCGGGGAGCCAAGAAAATTTAGAAGTATTACCTCGGTAGTATTTCAAGCAAGTTGTGTTCCCTGATAGCTCAGTCGGTAGAGCGACGGACTGTTAATCCGCAGGTCGCAGGTTCGAGCCCTGCTCGGGGAGCCAGAAAATTTAGAAGTATTACCCCGGTAGTATTTCAAGCAAGTTGTGTTCCCTGATAGCTCAGTCGGTAGAGCGACGGACTGTTAATCCGCAGGTCGCAGGTTCGAGCCCTGCTCGGGGAGCCAGAAAATTTAGAAGTATTACCTCGGTAGTATTTCAAACAAGTTGTGTTCCCTGATAGCTCAGTCGGTAGAGCGACGGACTGTTAATCCGCAGGTCGCAGGTTCGAGCCCTGCTCGGGGAGCCAAAAAAATTTTGAAGTATTACCCCGGTAGTATTTCAAACAGGTTGTGTTCCCTGATAGCTCAGTCGGTAGAGCGACGGACTGTTAATCCGCAGGTCGCAGGTTCGAGCCCTGCTCGGGGAGCCAGATACAAAGACAAAGCCCGCCTATATGGCGGGTTTTGTCTTTTCTGACTTGTAACAAACTTGCACCAACAAACACCCACTATCGCGCAGTGCTAGGGTTTACTTGCCGGAGGGTTGGCCGCATTGGCGTCTCCCGTGGCCGGCAAGGGCTTGGCGAGCATCTGCTGCAGTATGCGGTCGTGTTCGCCGCTTTGCTGCAGCTGGTGCATGGCATGCCGAAGCTTGCGGATGGTGGCCTCTGGCGTGCCTTTGCTGGCGGCCAGAAACAGTATGCGCGGCGGTGCAATGGCGGCGGCGCGCTGCAATGTGCTGGCTGGCAGGCCGATTTGTTGCAGTGTGGTTTGTATGCGGTAAGGCGAGCCCGCCATATAGGCTACGCTCCCGTTGCGCAGCATGCGCAGGCAGTCGTGATGGCTACCGGTCAGAACCAGTTGCAGGCGGTGTGCGCTGTCCTGTTGGCGCAAGGCTTCTTCGCTGACGTCTTTTCTTACCGTACAAATACTGCAGCAGCGCATGATCGGCTGTAGTGAGGTTTCTGGTTTGAGAGTCGGCGTGTCAAGCCGCCAGAGAAACTGCTGTGTCTGGCTGAGCTTGCCTAGCCAGATAAACTGCTGCTCGCGCGCTGGCGTGCGGGCCACGCTTAATAACAGTGTGTTTGGCCGTGATTGCGCCAGTGCCATGGCACGCGCCCAAGGGTAGACGTTAATCTGCGCCTCCAGGCCGCTTAGTGCCAGTGCGCGCTGCAAGATCAAGGCATGCGCCCCGTCAGCCGTATCGTCATTGCTGAAGGTGTTGTAAGGCGGCCAGGGCTCGGTAACGGCAATCAGTGCGGTGTCGGCCGGCAGCCCGTGTGTGGCGATGCTGGCCAGCAATAGCAGCCCGCCAAGCGGATGGCGTGGCGTGATTCTGGGATGGGGCTTTGGCTGGTGCATGGTTTGTCTTCCTGCTGGCTGCCTCCTTAGTGTGGCTGATACTGGCCGAACTGCAAGCTGTGTCGTGCCCGGCGTGCCTGGCTGCCGATCAATAATGAAAAACACCCCCGGCGTAGTACGCGCGGGGGTGTTTTTTAGGGTGTGGTGCTTACTTGGCCGCTACCCAGTCTTTGGCGCTGGCCAGTGCGGCAGCCAGGTTTTCCGGCTGGGTGCCACCTGCCTGGGCCATGTCAGGGCGGCCACCGCCTTTGCCGCCTACCTGCTGCGCCACGTGGTTTACCAGCTCGCCGGCCTTGAAGCGGCCAGTCAGGTCTTTGGTCACGCCGGCAATCAGCGCTACTTTGCCGTCGGCCTTGCTGCCCAGCACGATCACGGCGGAGCCCAGCTTGTCTTTCAGCTTGTCCAGTGTGTCGCGCAGGGTGGCGTTATCGGCGCCCTCCAGTTCGGCGGCCAGCAGCTTCACGCCGTTGACTTCGCTGGCTTGCTCGGCCAGGCTGTCGCCCGCGCTAGCGGCCAGCTTGCCCTTGATGGCGGCCAGTTCTTTTTCCAGTGCTTTCAGGTCGGCTTGCAGGCTGCCGATCTTGCCCAGCACTTCGTCGTTGCTCTGGGCCTTCAGGTTGGCCGCAGCAGCCTTCAGCAGCGCGTCCTGGGCCTGTACGTAGGCGATGGCGCCTTCGCCGGTTACCGCTTCGATACGACGCACGCCAGCAGCTACGCCGCCTTCAGCCACAATCTTGAAGAAGCCGATGTCGCCGGTGCGCTGTACGTGGGTACCACCGCACAGCTCGGCAGAGAAGTCACCCATGCTCAGTACGCGAACTTCATCGCCGTATTTCTCGCCAAACAGTGCCATGGCACCGGCGCGCACGGCGTCATCGAAGCTCATCAACTGGGCTTTGACTTCGTAGTTGGCCGCAATCACGTGGTTCACCAGGCGTTCGATTTCGGCGATTTGCTCGGCGCTGACCGGCTGGCCGTGGGCAAAGTCGAAGCGGGTACGCTCCGGGTTCACCAGCGAGCCTTTTTGGGCTACATGGGTGCCCAGTACCTTGCGCAGTGCAGCGTGCAGCAGGTGGGTGGCCGAGTGGTTGCGGGTGGTGGCCAGGCGCTGGTGCAGGTCGATGGTGGCTTGTACGGTGTCGCCCACTTTCAGCGCGCCACGAGCCAGGCGGCCGGTGTGGCCGAACACGGCCGCTTTCACTTTCTGCGTGTCGGCCACGTCGAACAGTGCGTCCACGCCGCCAGTCAGCGAGATCTCGCCTACGTCGCCTACCTGGCCACCGCCTTCGGCGTAGAAGGCAGTGTGGTCCAGCACGACCACGCCTTCGTCACCAGCGGCCAAGCAGTCTACCTGCTCGGTGCCCTTGTACAGCGCGACGATGCGGGCATCGGTGCTGGTTTGGGTGTAGCCGTGGAAGGTGGTGTCGCTGCCTTCGTAGCTCAGGCTGCCGGCTACCTTGAAAGCAGATGCGGCACGGGCGCGGGTGCGCTGCGCTTCCATGGCGCGCTCGAAGCCGGCCATGTCCACTTCGATATTGCGCTCGCGGCAGATGTCGGCGGTCAGGTCGACCGGGAAGCCGTAGGTGTCGTACAGCTTGAAGATGGTATCGCCGTCCATGGCGGTTTTGCCGCCGGCCAGCGCGGCGTCAACCAGTGCCATGCCAGTGTCCAGCGTTTCGGCAAACTTAATTTCTTCGGCGCGCAGCGCGTCTTCGATTTCGGCCTGCTTCTGGCGCAGTTCCGGGTAGGCATCGCCCATTTCGGCAGCCAGGTCAGCCACGATCTTGTGGAAGAACAGGCCTTTCTGGCCCAGTTTGTAACCGTGGCGGATAGCGCGGCGGGCGATGCGGCGCAGTACGTAGCCGCGGCCGTCGGCGGATGGCAGGATGCCGTCGGCGATCATGAACGAGCAGGCGCGGATGTGGTCAGCGATCACTTTCAGCGACGGCACATCCTGGCTGTAGGCCACGCCGGTTTCACGCGCAGCGGCGCGTACCAGGCAGGCCAGGGCGTCGGTTTCGTAGTTCGATTTCACGCCTTGCAGCACGGTGGACAGGCGCTCCAGGCCCATGCCGGTGTCCACGGACGGCTTCGGCAGCGGGTGCAGGGTGCCGGTTTCGTCGCGGTTGAACTGCATGAATACGTTGTTCCAGATTTCCATGTAGCGGTCGCCGTCTTCGTCCGGGCTGCCTGGAGGGCCGCCGGCCACGCTTGGGCCGTGGTCATAGAAAATCTCGGTACACGGGCCACACGGGCCGGTATCGCCCATGGTCCAGAAGTTGTCGGACGCGTACGGTGCGCCCTTGTTGTCGCCAATGCGCACGATCTTGTCGGCAGGCACGCCGACTACTTTGTGCCAGATGTCGTACGCTTCGTCATCGCTGGCGTACACGGTCACCATCAGCTTGTCTTTAGGCAGGTTCAGCCACTGTTCGCCGGTGAGGAATTCCCAGGCAAAGGTGATGGCGTCGTGCTTGAAGTAGTCGCCAAAGCTGAAGTTGCCCAGCATTTCGAAGAAGGTGTGGTGACGTGCGGTGTAGCCCACGTTTTCCAGATCGTTGTGCTTGCCGCCGGCGCGCAGGCATTTCTGGCTGGTGGTGGCGCGGGTGTAGTCGCGTTTCTCAAAGCCCAGGAACAAGTCCTTGAACTGCACCATGCCGGCCACGGTAAACATCAGGGTAGGGTCGTTGCCCGGAATCAGGCTGCTGGAGGAGACAACCTGGTGATTTTTGGAAGCGAAAAAGTCCAGAAATTTCTGGCGAATGGCGGAGGTTTTCATGATTTATGGGTCGTATTGGATCGGATTCTGAAAACGGCGACACGCAAGGCGTGAATATCGGTCGATTGTGGCAACTGCGCACCGTGCTGGCAAGCTTTGCGGCCAACCTTGTGCACGCCAGCGCATTTTTTCTGCCCTTGTGTGCGGCGGCTTGGCCGGGTTGGCCGCAGCGGGTGCTTATGGCGATGGCGGCGGTGCGCTAGCTGCCGCTGTCATCGTCGGGCCATTCGTCACAGCCCTTGATGACTTGCCGGATGATGTCCATGCCAAAGCCGCGGCTGGCCAGGAAGCGCATCTGTTTGGCGCGCCCGGCGGCGTCGCTGGCGGGCTGGCCGAATTTGCGCAGCCACTGGCTGCGCGCGGTGGCCATGTCGTTGTGGCCGGATAATGTCTGCTTGATGGTGTCGCTATCTACCCCGCGTTCGCGCATCTCCATGGCGACGCGGCGGCTGCCGTACTTGCGGCTGCGGCTATCGGCAAACTGTTCGGCAAAGCGGGCGTCGCTCTGCCAGCGGCTGGCGGCCAGCTCGTCCAGCAGGGTGTCTACTTGTTCAGCACTTTCTGCAAAAGGCGAAAGCCGCCGCTTCAGCTCCAGCCGCGTGTATTCGCGGCGGGACAGAAGGTCGACGGCTCTTGCCTTCAGGCTTTTGCCCGGTTTTTCCATCAGGCGTCGAAGGTGTCGTCCAGCAGCTCTTCGTCAGCGTCCGGCTTGCCTTCGGTGATTTCTACCTTGATGCCCACGGCTTCGCGGATCTTGCGCTCGATTTCCTGGGCAATGGCCGGGTTGGATTTCAGCCATTCGCGGGTGTTGTCCTTGCCCTGGCCGATTTTCTGGCCGTTATAGGCGTACCAGGCACCGGACTTGTCGATAAAGCCGTGCTCTACGCCCAGCTCGATGATTTCGCCTTCACGGCTGATGCCTTCGCCGTACAGGATGTCAAAACCGGCCTGCTTGAACGGTGGCGATACCTTGTTCTTCACCACTTTCACGCGGGTTTCGTTGCCGATGATTTCTTCACCCTTCTTGATACCGCCGATGCGGCGGATATCCATGCGCACCGAAGCGTAGAATTTCAGCGCGTTACCGCCGGTGGTGGTTTCCGGGCTGCCGAACATCACGCCGATCTTCATACGGATCTGGTTGATGAATACCACCAGGGTGTTGGTACGCTTGATATTGCCGGTGAGTTTGCGCAGTGCCTGGCTCATCAGGCGGGCTTGCAGGCCTACGTGGCTGTCACCCATTTCGCCTTCGATCTCGGCTTTGGGTACCAGGGCGGCAACCGAGTCCACAACGATCACGTCCACGCCGCCGGAGCGTACCAGCATGTCGCAGATTTCCAGTGCCTGCTCTCCGGTATCCGGCTGCGAGATCAGCAGGTCTTCTACCGATACGCCCAGTTTTTGAGCGTATTGCGGGTCCAGTGCGTTTTCGGCGTCGATATAGGCGCAGGTGCCGCCCAGCTTTTGCGCTTCGGCAACCACCTGCAGGCACAGCGTGGTTTTACCGGACGATTCCGGGCCGTAGATTTCTACTACGCGGCCACGCGGCAGGCCACCCACGCCTAGTGCCAGATCCAGACCCAGCGAGCCGGTGCTGATGACTTGCAGGTTCTCGGTGATCTGGTTGTCGCTCATGCGCATGATCGAGCCTTTGCCGAACTGCTTTTCAATTTGCGCCAGCGCTGCACTCAGCGCCTTGCTTTTGTCTTCGGAACGCTCTGCCATGCTTGCTCCATTCATTCAACGGGGTGGATAACGATTCAGATTTTGATTATGTACGTTTTCATCTGCCCTGCCAAATAAAAACTACAGGCAGCGATGCAAACGCACCACAAGGGCGTGGTGGCCATGAATGCAATCAGCGGATTATCGCACAAAAGACGGTGCTACCAAGCCGTCGGCCACGGTGCCATGCCCTGATGCGGCAAAGCCTTTGGCTGGCGGGCAAGCTGTGACAGAATGGCAGCATGCTGAACGATCGCACACAACATTTGCTCAAGGTGCTGGTAGAGCGCTACATCGCCGATGGCCAGCCTGTGGCGTCCAAAACCCTGGCGACGGTATCCGGGCTGGAGCTGTCGTCGGCGTCCATCCGCAATATGCTGGCCGACCTGGAAGGGCTGGGCCTGATTGCCTCGCCGCATACCTCGGCCGGGCGCGTGCCCACGCCGCGCGGCTACCGCCTGTTTGTCGACCGTCTGCTAACGGTGCAACAGCTGGCCGAACCTGCCGTGGCCGAGCTGCGGCATACGCTGCAGCCGGACAGCCCCAAGCGGGTGGTGAAGGCAGCATCGCAGCTGCTAGCCGAGCTGACGCAGTTTGCCGGTGTGGTGATGACACCGCAGCGTGCCGACGCCGCATTTCGCCAGGTGGAGTTTTTGCGCCTGTCCGAGCGGCGTGTGCTGCTGATTCTGGTCACGCTGGAAGGCGACGTGCAAAACCACCTGTTCAACACCGCGCGCGACTACAGCGGTGGCGAGCTGATAGAAGCGGCCAACTTCCTGAACCAGCACTATGCCGGCCAGGCGCTGGGCGGCGTGGCCAGCCGGGTAGGGGAGGAGCTGCAGCGCCTGCGCGGGGATATTTCCGAGCTGATGCAGCTGGCCATCCAGTTTGGCCAGCAAACGCTGCACGGTGGCGACGACCTGGTGATTAGCGGGCAGGGCAAGCTGCTGAATGTGAGCGATTTCTCCGGCGACCTGAACCGCCTGCGCGAGTTGTTTGATACCTTCCAGCGCAAGACCGAGCTGTTGCAGCTGCTGGAGCAAAGCCGCCGCGCCCCCGGCGTGAACCTTTTCATTGGCGACGAGTCCGGCGTGGTGACGCTGGACGATTGCAGCGTGGTGATTGCCCCGTACCGGCTCAATGGCCAGGTAGTGGGTGCACTGGGCGTGGTTGGCCCCACGCGCATGGCCTACGAGCGGGTGATCCCGATTGTGGACATCACCGCGCGCCTGGTATCCAGTGCGCTGAATTTCAACGATTGACCCCTGTGCCGCAGCCTGTCTGTTGCGACCAACCCTGGATGACACCATGAGTTTGCTGAAAAACCTGCTGGCCGCTGCCAGCTTGCTGGCGGCCAGCGTTGCCTATGCCGACGTGGCTTTGCTGATGCGCCCGGATGTGCAGCGCTATATCGACGAGCAGGTAGCAAGCGGCGAGCTGTCGCGTGCCGAGCTGGAAAGCGTGTTTGCCAATGTGGAGCTCAAGCCGAACATTATCGCCATCATGGACAAGCCTTCCACGGCGCGGCCGTGGTACCAGTTTCGTCCCAGTTTTTATAACGATAAGCTGATGCAGGAGGGGGTGGCGTTCTGGCTGCAGCACGAAGCTACCCTGCAAAAAGCGGCAGACACCTACAAAGTGGCGCCGGAAATCATCGTGGCGATTATCGGTATCGAGACGCGCTATGGCCGCAATACCGGTGGCTTCCGTCTGGCCGATGCGCTGTCTACGCTGGCGTTTGACTACCCGCGCCGCGCCGATTTTTTCCGCGCCGAACTATCGGAGTTCTTTCGCCTGGCGCGCAGTGAAAACGTGAACGCGCTTACCCTGAAAGGCAGCTACGCCGGCGCCATGGGTCTGCCACAGTTCATGCCGTCCAGCCACCGCAAGTGGGCAGTGGATTTTGACGGTGACGGTCACAAGGACATCTGGAACAACCCGGTGGACGCCATTGGCAGTGTGGCCAACTATTTCCGCGAGCATGGCTGGCTAGGTGGTGACGACGTGGTGATTCCGGCCGAGCTCGCGCCGGGCACGGTGCCGGACGAGCTGGCCGCTGACAAGTTCAATCTGCACTACACCGTGGCCGAGCTCAAGGCGCGCGGCGTGCTGCCACAAGCCCCGGTGCGTGACGACGCGCTGGCAGTGCTGGTGCCGCTGGAAGTGGCACCGGGTGAAATGCGCTACTGGCTGGGCCTCAATAATTTCTACACCATTACCCGCTACAACAAGAGCACGCTGTACGCCATGGTGACGCACGAGCTGGCGCAGGAAATGCGCGCACGATTCGTGCAGGCGCGCATGGCCGTGCCTGCCGGGCAGTAAGGCGAAAGGCGGCCCGGCCCCCGCATGGCTGGCGATGTGCCAGGTAGCAGGCCGCTGCGCTGAAATAGTCGCCATCCCTGGCGAATCCCTTTAGAATTCCGCGCCATGACCTATCAAGTTCTCGCCCGCAAGTGGCGCCCCAAGCGCTTTGCCGACCTGGTTGGCCAGGAGCACGTGGTACGCGCCCTGTCCAATGCGCTGAAAGAATCCCGCCTGCACCATGCCTACCTGCTGACAGGTACCCGTGGCGTGGGCAAGACCACCATCGCACGTATTCTGGCCAAGAGCCTGAACTGCGAAACCGGTACCACCGCCGAGCCGTGCGGCGTGTGTCAGGCGTGCACCCAGATCGATGCCGGCCGTTTTGTCGACCTGCTGGAGATCGACGCCGCGTCCAATACCGGTATCGACAATATCCGCGAAGTGCTGGAAAACGCCCAGTACACCCCTACTATGGGGCGCTACAAGGTCTACATCATCGATGAAGTGCACATGCTGTCCAAAAGTGCCTTCAACGCCATGCTCAAGACGCTGGAAGAACCACCGGCGCACGTCAAGTTCATCCTGGCCACGACCGACCCGCAAAAAGTGCCGGTGACAGTATTGAGCCGCTGTCTGCAGTTCAGCCTGCGCAACATGACACCGCAGCAGGTGGCCGGCCATCTGGCGCACATGCTGGACGTGGAAGGCATTGCCTACGAAACCCCGGCGCTGGCCTTGCTGGGCCGCGCCGCAGCCGGCTCCATGCGCGATGCGCAGTCGCTGCTGGACCAAGCCATTGCCTACGGCCTGGGCGAGGTCAAGGAAGACGGCGTACGCGCCATGCTGGGCGCGGTGGACAAGCGCTACCTGTTTGCCCTGCTGGACGCGCTGGCCGACGCCGACGGCGCCCGCCTGGTGGCCGAGGTGGAAGCGTTGGCCGCACGCGGTATCGGTTTTGACAGCGCGCTGGCCGAGCTGGCCAGCCTGCTGCACCAGCTGGCGCTGGCGCAAACCGTGCCGGCCGCCATTGCCAGTGACGAGCCCGAGCGTGACGCTATCTTTGCCCTGGCGCAGCGCCTGGCGGCGGAAGACGTACAGCTGTACTACCAGATCGCCCTGCATGGCCGCCGTGACCTGGCGCTGGCGCCGGACGAGCACGCCGGCTTCAGCATGAGCATGCTGCGCATGCTGGCCTTTCACCCGGTAAACGGTGGTGAGAGTGCCGTGCGCCCGCTGCCGGCAGCCCGCCCGCCAGTGCCTGCGGCCAACCCTGGCGCCAGTAGTGCAGCCTTGCCTGCAGGCGTTTCGCCAGCGCGTGCTGCGCTGGCGCAGCTGGGGGGCAAGCCTGCCGAGCGCAGCCCGGCCGCCGCTGAAAAACCGGCCGCGCCCGAGCCGGAACCCGAGCCCGCGCGGCCCGCTGCGCCAGCCCCGGTACCGCAGGCCGCACCGCGTGAGCCTGCACCGTGGGACGAGCAGCCAGCCGCTGTAGCTGCAGCCCCCGCCGCGTCGCCTGCCCGCCCGTCTGTGTCTGCCCGCGTGGAGGAAGCGCCGGAGGAGGCCGATGACGATGCCGAGCCAGAGGTGCTGGATACCGCGGGTGATAGCGACGACGAGCTGCCCGCTTACGCCATGATGATGGAAGAAGACCCGGGCGAGCTGGTGAGCGAAGCGCCGGTGTTCGACGGCGACTGGGCCAGCCTGATCGGCCGCCTGGGTAACAAGCTGGGCGCGGCGCGCATGCTGGCACAAAACGCGGCGCTGAAACAATGGGATGGCAAAGTATTCGAGCTGGCGGTGCCGGAAGGCTTCCGCAATATGGCCACGCGCGATTATCAGGACAAGCTGAAAAGCGTTCTGGGCGAGTATCTCGGCCAGAGCATTGAACTGAGGGTGTCGGTAGAGACCCTCGATATGGAGACCCCCGCCATGCGCGATGCACGCTTCAAGCGTGAGCAGCTGGCCGGTGCGCGTCAACACATGGAAAACGACCCGGTAGTACAGCAGCTGGTGCAGGAAATGGGCGCCATGCTGCTCGCCGAGACAGTACAACCCGTACAGGAGTAGAAACAATGTTTGGTAAAGCCGGTATCGCAGGCCTGATGAAGCAGGCGCAGCAAATGCAGGAAAACATGAAAAAGGCGCAGGAAGAACTGGCGCAGATCGACGTAGAAGGCCAGGCGGGTAACGGCCTGGTAAAAGTGGTGATGAGCTGCGCGCACGTTACCCGCCGTGTCATCATCAGCGACGAGCTGCTGGCCGATGCCAAAGAAGACAAAGACATGCTGGAAGACCTGATCGCTGCCGCGTTCAACGACGCCAGCCGCAAGGCCGAAGCAACCTCGTCCGAGCGCATGTCCGGCTTTACCGCTGGCATGAACCTGCCGGCCGGCATGAAGCTGCCGTTCTGATCGCTTGATGACCTGAAAGGTTGGCCGCAGGCTGCAGCTTGCGGCCAACCTTTTTTACTGGAGCGCCCATGAAGAACCCGCCCTCGCTCGACCAGCTGATCGCGGCGCTGAAAGTGCTGCCCGGCGTTGGCCCCAAATCCGCGCAGCGCATGGCTTTTCACTTGCTGCAAAAAGACCGTGGTGGTGCCGACAAGCTGGCACGGGCGCTGGATCACGCGCTGTTGAATCTGCGCCATTGCCAGCGTTGCCATACCTTTAGCGAAAGCCCGTTGTGCAATGTGTGTGCCGACGCCGAGCGCCGCCAGGACCTGCTGTGCGTGGTGGAAATGCCGGCCGACCTGCTGATGCTGGAGCAGACGCGTTGCTACGACGGCCTGTACTTTGTGCTGATGGGGCGTCTGTCGCCCATGGACGGTATCGGGCCCAAGGACATCGACCTGGAAAAGCTGATTGCCCGTGCCGTGGACGGCGTGGTGCAGGAGGTGATCATTGCCACCAACTTTACTGCCGAGGGCGAGGTAACCGCGCACCTGATCAGCGAGATGCTGCAGGCGCATGGTTTGCGCGTCAGCCGTATCGCGCGCGGCATGCCGGTGGGTGGCGAGCTGGAAAACGTGGACCCGGGTACGCTGGCCCAGGCCATGTACGAGCGGCGTAGCGTGAGCTAGGCCGCAGGCCGGTAAATACGCAGTAAAAAGCCAGCCCCGCGGGGCTGGCTTTTGCGTTGCGGCCGGTGTGGCTTAGCGCAGCAGGGTATGCAGCGTTTTTTCGTAGACGCAGGCCAGCGGCTCGATATCGTCCACGCACACGCATTCGTTCAGTTTGTGGATGCTGGCGTTGATAGGGCCGAACTCTACCAGCTCACGCGCGATGCGCTTGATGAAACGGCCATCGGAGGTGCCGCCGGTGGTGTTCAGCTCCGGCGTCACGCCGCAGGTGTCCACGATGGCCTGGCTGATGGCGTCAGTAAGCGCGCCGGGGGCGGTGATGAACGGGTTGCCTGATAGTACCCAGTGCAGTTCGTAAGCCAGCTGGTGTTTGTCCAGAATGGCGTGCAGGCGGTCTTTCAGCGTTTCTGCCGTGTTTTCGGTAGAAAAACGGAAGTTGAACTTGATCTCGCAGCTGCCCGGAATCACGTTGGTGGCGCCGGTGCCGGCGTGGATATTCGACACCTGCCAGCTGGTGGGCGGGAAGTAGTCGTTGCCGTGGTCCCATACCTCTGCGGCCAACTCGGCCAGCGCCGGGGCCACCAGGTGGATGGGGTTCTTGGCCAGGTGCGGGTAGGCGATATGGCCCTGGATGCCGTGCACGATCAGGTGGCCGGACAGCGAGCCGCGGCGGCCGTTCTTGATGGTGTCGCCAAACACTTGCGACGAGGTGGGCTCGCCCACGATGCAGTAGTCCAGTTGCTGGCCGCGTGCTGCCAGTTCGTCTACCACGCGCACCGTGCCGTCGGCGGCCACGCCTTCTTCATCCGAGGTGATCAGGAAGGCGAGGGTGCCGGCGTGCTCGGGGTTGGCCGCAATAAAGCGTTCGCTGGCGGTGATGAAGGCGGCCAGCGAAGCTTTCATGTCGGCGGCGCCACGGCCGAACAGGTGGCCGTTACGGATGGTGGGTTCGAACGGGTGGCTGTCCCATTTATCCAGTGGGCCGGTGGGTACCACGTCGGTATGGCCGGCAAAGCACAGCACCGGTGCGCCGTGGCCGCGGTGCGCCCAGAAGTTGCTCACGTCGCCAAACGGCATGCGTTCGATGGTGAAGCCCAGGTCTTCCAGGCGGGCGATCATCATGTCCTGGCAACCTTCGTCGCGAGGCGTGATGGAATCCTGGCGGATCAGCGCCCGGGTAAGCTCGAGTGTGCTGCTCATAGGCCGAACTCCGCTGTGTAGTCTGCATCCTTGAAACCGACACGCAGCTTGCCGGCGTTATTCAGCACCGGGCGCTTGATCAGCGACGGCTTGGCCTGCAGTAGCGCAATGGCGCTGTCAGGGTTGGCCGCCAGCGCTTTGTCGGCGTCATCCAGTGCGCGCCAGGTAGTGCCGGCGCGGTTGACCAGTTTGTCCAGGCCAATGCTGGCGATCCAGGTGCGTAGCGTGGTTTCGTCTATGCCCTGTTTCTTGAAGTCGTGGAAGGTGAAATCCAGCCCCTGTTGTGTGAGCCAGGTGCGGGCTTTCTTGACGGTATCGCAGTTGGGAATGCCGTAGAGGGTAATCATGGGTGGGGTCAGTGGTTCAGTGTAAAGCCGGAAAAGGTGGTGTTGTCGCCCTGTTTGCCGCCGGTATTGCTGTTGCTGTCGTGATTGACCAGCCAGAACAGGTTGGTGGGCGAGTCGGCATTTTGCAGGGCTTCGTCCAGCGAAATCAGCCCGTCCTTGTACAGGCGGAACAGCGATTGCTCGAAGGTTTGCGAGCCCTCGCTCATGCTGCTTTCGATGGCTTCCTTGATCTTGTCGATATCGCCGTTACGGATCAGTTCCGACACGTGCGCGGTGTTGAACATGATCTCCATGGCCGGACGGCGTTTGCCGTCCACGGTTTGTACCAGCCGCTGCGATACCACGGCTTTCAGCGTGGCGGCCAGGTCCATCAATAGCGCGGTACGGTTTTCCAGCGGGAAGAAGCTGATGATGCGGTTCAGCGTGTGGTAGCTGTTGTTGCCGTGCAGCGTAGAGATACACAGGTGGCCGGACTGGGCGTAGTTGATGGCGTAGGTCAGCGTTTCGGCATCGCGTATCTCGCCGATCATCAGCACGTCGGGCGCCTCGCGCATGGCGTTTTTCAGCGCATTTTCATAGCTGTGCGTATCCACCCCGATTTCGCGCTGGTTGATGATGGAGCGCTTGTGTTCGAAGATGAATTCCACCGGGTCTTCTACGGTGAGAATGTGCCCGGCCTGGCTCTGGTTGCGGTATTCCAGCATGGCAGCCACGGTAGAGCTTTTGCCGGAGCCGGTGGAGCCCACGATAAAGATCAGGCCGCGGCGCTGGCGGATCAGGTCTTTCAGCGAATCCGGCAGATTCAGGGTGTCCAGGCTGGGGACGGTGGGGGTGATATAGCGTATCACCATGGCCACGTGCCCGCGCTGGCGGAAGATGTTGATACGGTAGTTGCCCAGGCCGTCGATCTGGCGGCCAAAGTTCATTTCCAGCTCGGCTTCGAAGCGGGCAATCTCGTCCTCCCTCATCAGGCTGTAGGCCAGGCGTTTGACGTTTTCTGCGCTCAATGCCTTGTCGTTCACAGGTACGGTTTGCCCGTCTATCTTGATTTGGGGTGGGGTACCGCAGGAAAAAAACAGGTCACTGGCCTTTTTGTCGGCCATGAGTTTGAAAAAAGGCAGCATCAGCATGGTGTGCAGCGCGCTCTCGCAGAGGGTGTCATGGCGCTAGTCTAGCGTGAAATGCCGCCTTGTGGCGTACCGGCTAGCGTGCTGGCCAAGGTTGGCCGCAGCGGGGTGAAGGTGAGGGTGGCAAGCAGGCGTAAAAAACCCGCTTGCGCGGGTTGTTGACGGTTACTGTCAGTGTTTGACTTCGGCATCGCGCAGGGCGCGGCGCAGGATCTTGCCCACGTTGGTCTTGGGCAGCTCCTGGCGGAACTCGACCGACTTGGGCACCTTGTAGCCGGTCAGGTTGGTGCGGCAGTGGCTCAGTACGTCGGCCTCGGTCAGTGCCGAGTCTTTTTTGACCACGAATACCTTCACCACCTCGCCGGATTTCTCGTCTGGAATGCCGATGCATGCTACCTCCAGCACGCCCGGGTGCAGTGCCACCACGTCTTCGATTTCGTTCGGGTACACGTTGAAGCCCGATACCAGAATCATGTCTTTCTTGCGGTCTACCAGTTTGACGTAGCCTTCCGGGGTGACCATGGCCATGTCGCCGGTGGCCAGGAAGCCCTGGCTATCGATGACCTTGGCCGTTTCTTCCGGGCGCTGCCAGTAGCCTTTCATCACTTGCGGGCCGCGGATGCACAGCTCGCCGGATTCGCCCTGGGCGACTTCACTGCCGTCATTGTCGCGGATCTGGATTTCGGTAGACGGAATCGGTACACCAATGGTGCCGTTGTACGCTTTCAGGTCCAGCGGGTTGATGCAGGCGGCCGGGCTGGTTTCGGTCAGGCCGTAGGCTTCGATCAGCGGGGTGCCGGTGATGTCCTTCCACTTGTCGGCTACGGCTTTTTGTACCGCCATGCCACCGCCCAGTGCCAGGCGCCAGGTGGAGAAATCCACGGTCTTGAAGTCCGGGTTGTTCAGCAGGGCATTAAACAGCGTATTGACGCCGGTAATGGCGGTAACCTTGTATTTTTTCAGCTCTTTTACAAAGCCTGGAATGTCGCGCGGGTTGGTGATGAGGATGCTCATCGCGCCCAGCTCGGTAAATACCATCAGGTTCGCGGTAAGCGAGAAGATGTGATACAGCGGCAGCGCGGTAACGATGATTTCCTGGCCTTCGCGCACGGCGTGTTTCACCCACTCGCCAGCTTGCAGCATGTTGGCGATGATATTGGCGTTGGTCAGCATGGCGCCTTTGGAAACACCGGTGGTGCCACCGGTGTACTGCAGGAAGGCGATGTCGTCATGGCCGACATCTACCTTGCGCATTGGCTGGCGCGCGCCTGCCGCCAGCGCATCGTTAAAACCGGTGTGGCGCGCGATGTGCCACGGCGGCACCATTTTCTTGACCTTGCGTACCACGAAGTTGACGATCAGGCGTTTGGGGAAGCCCAGCATGTCGCCAATGCTGGCGATCACCACATTCTTGACTGGCGTGCGCGGCAGAACCTGTTCCAGCACGTTGGCGAAATTTTCCAGAATAACAATGGTTTCGGCGCCGGAATCCTTCAGCTGGTGTTCCAGTTCGCGTGGCGTGTACAGCGGGTTGACGTTGACCACGGTGCAGCCGGCGCGCAGTGTGCCAAACACGGCGATCGGGTACTGCAGCAGGTTGGGCATCATGATGGCCACGCGGCTGCCCTTGGCCAAGCCCAGTGTGTTTTGCAGGTAGGAAGCAAAGTTGGCCGACAGCTGGTCCAGCTCGCCGTAGCTCAGGATCTTGTCCATGCAGGCCAGCGCCGGGCGGTCACGGAACTTGGCGGCGCTGCGCTCGAAAACCTCGGACACCGACTTGAATTCGTTGATGTCGATCTCGGCGGCAACACCTGCCTGGTAATTCTTCAGCCAGATTTTTTCCATGGCGTTCGTCTTCTCCATCGTGTTGGTTCATGGCCCCCAATTTATTGTTGTCGGGTGGCGCGGGGGATCTGCTTGCTGCAGATTCAATATAGATTGTCTTGGCAAACGTTTGTTTCGTAGCCCGTGACAACTCTACCGCATGTCTTATCTGGTGCAAAGCATGTGCTTGGTTTGCGGCCTTAGACCTCAGTTTTCTTTTGTCGCAGAGTGGTTTATAATCGCGGCATTTTAGGGATGGGCGGTTCTTCGCCCATTTTTCTTTTCTGGAATTGGATGCCCATGGATGTACGTTTGCTGCTCGAGAACACGCTGCCCGGTTTGGGGTATGAGCTTGTAGATTTTGAAATGACCCCCGGGGGTGGTTTCCGCGTGTTTATGGATAAACCGGGCGGCATTACCGTAGAAGATTGCGTTAGCGTGAGTAATCACCTGACGCGTCTGTTCATGGTCGAAAATGTTGACTACGAGCGTCTGGAAGTTTCCTCGCCCGGCCTGGACCGTCCGCTGAAGAAAGAAGCGGACTACGTGCGCTTCACCGGTAGCCTTGCCAAGATCCGTACCCGCCTGCCTGTTGAACAGCAGAAGCGGTTTCAGGGTCGTATCGCAGGTATCACCGACGGCGTTGTCAGCCTGGTAGTGGAAGATGGTCGCACCGTGGCCATTCCCCTGGCGAATATCGATAAAGCCCGGCTGGAGCCGGAGTTTTAATTCGCAGGACGTTGGCCGCGAACAAGAATACGGAATTTGGAGGATTGCATGAGTCGCGAGATTTTGCTGTTGGTTGATGCTCTGGCAAGCGAGAAAAACGTTAGCCGCGAGGTGGTTTTTTCCGCGCTGGAGCTGGCACTGGCTTCTGCCACCAAAAAGAAGTTTAACGAAGACGAGCTGGATGTCCGTGTAGAGATCGACCGTCACAATGGCCAGTACCAGACTTTCCGTCGCTGGACCGTGGTGGATGCCGAAGCACTGGAGTATGAAGACCGCGAACTGAGCCTGGAAGAAGCCCGCGAGCGTGACCCGCGTGCCGAGCTGGGTGGCGTGATCGAAGAATCCATGGAAGCCGTAGAGTTTGGCCGTATCGGCGCCCAGGCTGCCAAACAGGTCATCCTGCAGAAAATCCGTGACGCAGAGCGCGAGCAGGTGCTGAACGAGTTCCTGCAGCGTCGCGAAAGCCTGATCACCGGCACCATCAAGCGCATCGAGCGTGGCAACGCCATCGTTGAATGCGGCAAGCTGGAAGCTGTCCTGCCGCGCGACCAGATGATTCCGAAGGAAAACCTGCGCGTGGGTGACCGCGTGAAGGCTTACCTGATGCGCATCGACCGTCTGGGTCGTGGCCCGCAGCTGGTGCTGTCGCGTACTTCGCGCGAGTTCCTGGTGAAGCTGTTCGAGCTGGAAGTGCCGGAAATCGAAGAAGGCATGCTGGAAATCAAGGAAGCCGCCCGTGACCCGGGTATGCGCGCCAAGATGGCCGTCAAGTCCAATGACCCGCGTCTGGACCCGCAAGGTACCTGCATCGGCATGCGCGGTTCCCGCGTTCAGGCCGTAACCCAGGAACTGGCTGGCGAGCGTATCGATATCGTGCTGTGGGCTCCGGAACCGGCGCAGTTCGTGATCAACGCGCTGTCCCCGGCCGAAGTAAACCGCATCATGGTGGACGAAGACAGTCACACCATGGACGTGGTGGTAGAGGAAGAACAGCTGGCGTTGGCGATCGGCCGTGGTGGTCAGAACGTCAAGCTGGCAGCCGAGCTGACCGGCTGGAACCTGAACATCCTGACTGTGACCGAAGCGGAAGAAAAACACCTGGAAGAAGATGCCAAGCTGCGCGAGCACTTCATCCGTCATCTGGGTGTGGATGAAGAAATGGCTGCCCTGCTGGTGCAGGAAGGCTTTGCAACACTGGAAGAAGTGGCCTATGTGCCAATTTCCGAAATGCTGGAAATCGATGGCTTTGACGATGCGCTGGTAAACGAGCTGCGTAGCCGTGCGCGTGATGCCATCCTGACCCTGGCAATTGCTTCGGAAGAAAAAGTGGAAGAAGTGGCCGACGAGCTCAAGGATCTGGAAGGACTGGATGCCGAGCTGGTACGCAAACTGGCCGAAAACGGCGTGACCACCCGTGACGACCTGGCCGATCTCGCCGTTGACGATCTGGTCGACATGACAGGCATGGATGCCGATGCGGCGCGCGCGCTCATCATGAAAGCCCGCGAACACTGGTTCAACTGAGCCAGCCCTGCAAACGGATCGATTGCTAGAAGGAATTAGGAATACGCATGGTTTTAACGAATGTAAAGCAGTTTGCGAGTGAGCTGAACTTGTCCCCGGAACGTCTTCTGGAACAGTTGAAAAACGCAGGTGTAGGCAAGCGTGGTTTTGATGACACGCTGACCGAGCAGGATAAAAAGCAGTTGCTGGACTTTCTGAAAACGTCGCATGGCGCGCGTGATGAAGGCAAGGTAACTCTGACCCGTAAGCAAACCAGCGAAATCCACACTGCCGCTGGCAGCACTGTCAAAGTGGAAACCCGCAAGAAGCGTACTTTTGTTCGCCCGGAAGATCAGCCTGCCGTAGCAGCACCTGCTGCTGAAGCCCCCAAGGCTGCCGAGCCGGTAGCCGAGGCTGCGCCTCAGGTTGCCGCTGCGCCGGTAGTGGAAGCCGCCAAGCCGGCAGCCGCGCCAGTGGCCGCCAAGCCTGCCGAGCCGAAAGCAGAAGAAAAGAAAGTGGAAGAGAAAAAAGTCGAAGCGAAACCTGCTGTTGAAGCTGCTGCGCCGGTTGCCCCGGTGAAACAGCCTACGCTGACTCGTCCGGCACCAACTTCCATTCTGAGCCAGGAAGAAATGGATGCCCGCGCCGCCGAAGAGCGTCGCCAGGCAGAATTCCGAGCTCGCCAGCAAGCACTGCTGCGTGAAAAGCAAGAGCGTGAAGCACGTCGTCTGGCTGCCAAGGCCGAAGCTGCTGCTCCGGCTAAACCGGTAGTGGAAGTGAAGCCAGAACCTAAGGCAGAAGAGCTGCCGCGTTCGGCCAAACCTACCCAGCCGCGCATGCAGCCAGCTGCTGCCGGCCAGCGTACCGATGCACCGCGTGGCGACCGCCCGGCAGGCCAGGGTCAGCGCCCGGCAGGCCAAGGCCAGCGCCCCGGTCAAGGTGGTCAGCAGCGTCCGGCTGGTCAGGGTGCACGTCCTGCAGCAGGTGGTGCAGCCCCGGCGCGTGGCCCGGCTGCAGCGACGACTGCACCGGCGCCTGCTGGTGATGCGCGCCCAGGCGACAAGCGCGGTCCGGCCAAAAAAGGCGGCAACAAGGACTGGAACGACGGCAAAAAAGGCAAAGGCCTGAAAACCCGTGGTGGCGATACCAGCAACGACTGGAAATCGCGCAAGTCCGGCGGTAAGCACAAGAACAGCAATAACCAGCATGCATTCCAGGCTCCAACCGAGCCTATCGTGCACGAAGTGCTGGTGCCGGAAACCATCACCGTTGGCGACCTGGCTCACCGTATGGCCGTGAAGGCTGCCGAGGTGATCAAGGTGCTGATGAAGATGGGCATGATGGTGACCATCAACCAGGTGCTGGATCAGGAAACCGCGCTGATTATCGTGGAAGAAATGGGTCACGTGGGCAAGGCTGCCCAGGCAGATGATCCGGAAGCCTACCTGGCCGATGGTGAAACCATCGAAGTGGCCGAGCAGATTTCCCGTCCGCCAGTGGTAACCGTAATGGGTCACGTTGATCACGGTAAAACCTCGCTGCTGGATTACATCCGTCGCGCCAAAGTGGCAGCTGGCGAAGCCGGTGGCATTACCCAGCATATTGGTGCCTACCACGTAGAAACCGACCGCGGCATGATCACCTTCCTGGATACCCCGGGTCACGAAGCGTTTACCGCCATGCGTGCCCGTGGTGCCAAGGCGACCGATATCGTGGTGCTGGTGGTAGCAGCTGACGACGGCGTAATGCCGCAAACCATCGAAGCGATTCACCACGCCAAAGCGGCCGGTGTGCCTATCGTGGTTGCTGTGAACAAGATCGACAAGCAAGGCGCTAACGCCGAGCGTATCCGCCAGGAACTGGTTGCCCACGAAGTAGTGCCGGAAGACTGGGGTGGCGATACCCAGTTCATCGAAGTGTCGGCCAAAATGGGCCTGAACATTGATGCGCTGCTGGAAGCCATCCTGCTGCAAGCCGAAGTGCTGGAGCTGACTGCTGCGGTAGATGCACCTGCCAAGGGCATTATCGTGGAAGCGCGCCTGGACAAAGGCCGTGGCCCGGTAGCCACCCTGCTGGTACAGTCCGGTACCCTGAAGAAGGGCGACATCGTGCTGGCTGGTACTGCCTTTGGTCGCGTGCGTGCCATGGTGGACGAAAACGGCAAGCCGATCGACGAAGCCGGCCCGGCTATCCCGGTAGAAATCCTGGGTCTGTCCGACGTACCGTCTGCCGGTGAAGACGCCATGGTACTGGCCGACGAGAAAAAGGCGCGTGAAATCGCCCTGTTCCGTGCCGGCAAGTTCCGTGATGTACGCCTGGCCAAGCAGCAAGCTGCCAAGCTGGAAAACATGTTTGCCCAGATGTCCGAAGGCGAAGTGCAGAACCTGCCTATCATTATCAAGGCAGACGTTCAGGGTTCGTACGAAGCACTGGCCGGCAGCCTGCAAAAGCTGTCTACCGAAGAAGTGCGCGTCAACATCCTGCACTCCGGTGTGGGTGGCATTTCCGAGTCCGACATTAACCTGGCGATCGCGTCCAAGGCTATCGTGGTGGGCTTCAATGCCCGCGCTGATGCCGCCGCACGCAAGCTGGCGGAGAGCGAAGGCGTGGAAATCCGTTACTACAACATCATTTACGATGTCGTGGACGACGTGAAAGCCGCCATGTCCGGCATGCTGGCACCAGAGAAGAAAGAGCAGATCATTGGTACCGTGGAAATCCGTCAGGTGATCTCCGTGTCCAAGGTCGGCAACATCGCTGGTTGCATGGTGACCGATGGCATCATCAAGCGTGCTGCCAGCATCCGTCTGATCCGTCACAACGTGGTGGTTCACACTGGCGAGCTGGACTCCTTGAAGCGCTTCAAGGACGACGTGAAAGAAGTGAAGCAAGGCTACGAATGCGGCCTGATGCTGAAGAACTTCAACGATATCCAGGAAGGCGACCAGCTGGAAGTGTTCGAGATCGTGGAAGTCGCACGTTCTCTGTAATGCAGTGATATAGAGGCGGGTGCCAGGTTGGCCGCATGGCCGGCGGGCACTCGCCTTTTCTTGTTTAAGCCACCAAATCCGCATAGGCAGGGCAGTGCGCCATGGCGGGTGGGGTGGCCAGGAGTATCAGATCATGGCTAAAGCCAAAAAAGGTTTTTCCCGCTCGGACCGTATCGCCGAGCAGATCCAGCGCGAGCTGGCCGAGCTGATCCGCAAGGGCCTGAAAGACCCGCGTGTGGGTTGGGTCACCATTACGGCAGTAGACGTTACCCGTGACTACTCGCACGCCAAGGTGTTCTACACCGTGATGGACGAGAACAAGCGCGAGATCACCCAGGAAGCGCTGGAAAGCGCTGCCGGTTACCTGCGCAACGGCATTGGCCGCGTGCTGCAGATCTTTACCACCCCGCAGCTGCATTTTGTTTACGACGACTCCATCGAGCGTGGCGTGTACATGAGCCGCCTGATTGACGAAGTGAACGGCAATGCCACCACCGTCGAGCACGACGATGCGGCCAACCTTGACGCAGAAGAAGGCGACGAGGGCGAAGAGGGTAGCGATAAAGCATGAGTGCACCGCGTCGCGTAAAGCTGCCTATCAATGGTGTGCTGCTGCTGGACAAGCCTTATTTGCTAAGTAGCAACACCGCTTTGCAGCGTGCGCGCTGGCTGTACAGTGCGGCCAAAGGCGGCCATACCGGCGTGCTGGACCCGCTGGCTACCGGCCTGTTGCCGCTGTGTTTTGGCGAGGCGACCAAGTTTTCCTCGTATCTGCTGGATGCCGACAAGGGCTACCGCGCCACCGTCAAGTTTGGTGAAGTCACTACCACCGGGGATATCGAGGGCGAAGTGCTGTTGCAGCGCCCGGTAGCCTTTACGCTGCCGCAGCTGCAGGCCGCCATTGCTGCGCATACCGGCCCTATCAGCCAGGTGCCGCCGATGTATTCGGCGCTGAAGCATCAGGGCAAGGCTCTGTACGAGTACGCGCGTGAGGGGATCGAGATCAAGCGCGAGGCGCGCGATGTCACCATTCACCGCATCGACCTGATCTCGTTCGACGGCACGACTGCCGTGATCGACGTGCTGTGCAGCAAGGGCACCTATATCCGAACGCTAGGGCAGGATATCGGCGAGATGCTGGGTTGTGGCGCACACCTTACCGGGCTGCGCCGCACCACTACAGGCGGTTTCCTGCTGGAAAACGCCATCACGCTGGAGCAGCTGGAAGCCACGCCGCCGGAAGCCCGCGGCCAACTATTGCTGCCGATAGACGTGCTGGTGGCGCATTTTGACGAGCAGACCCTGCCTGCGCGCGACGCCGAGCGTTTTTGTCACGGCCAAGCCGTGCGTGCGCCGGAAAAGTGTGAGACAATGCGCCGTTTTCGTGTATACCGCGAGGCAACGCGAGAATTTCTCGGGCTGGCCGAGGCAAGAGACGACAGTCTGTTGCACCCTGTCCGGGTAACGGCTGCTCCGGCAGCCGCTGTGTGAAGTGTAGGTGGGTTCCGGCTCGCCGCACTTGTCGGGCTTTACCGCCCTAAACCGATATTGGAGTAATTCCTCATGGCAATGAACGCCGAAAAAAAAGCAGTCATCGTTAAAGATTTCCAGCGTAAAGAAAACGACACCGGTTCCAGCGAAGTTCAAGTAGCTCTGCTGACCGCTCGTATCAATGACCTGACTCCGCACTTCAAAGCCAACACCAAAGATCACCACAGCCGTCGTGGCCTGCTGAAACTGGTGAGCCGTCGTCGTCGTCTGCTTGACTACCTCAAGCGCACTGACGCTGAAAGCTACCGCGCTCTGATCGCTCGTCTGGGTCTGCGCAAGTAATCGGTTTGAATTCGAAAAAGTCGCAGCCCGTCTGCGACTTTTTCGTTTCTGCAGTGGCAGTATCTGTAAGTTATTGAGTCAACGGGGGGAGCCTCTATAAATCTGCATCAGGCTGGTGCCGATTCGTAGGGGTTCCCGTTGCATAAAGTACCTAATGAAGGGCACCTCAAGTGTTTAACAAAATTACCAAGTCGTTCCAGTACGGCAAACATACCGTTACCCTGGAAACCGGCGAAGTAGCGCGCCAGGCCTCCGGCGCGGTACTGGTGTCGGTAGAAGATACCGTGGTTCTGGTTTCTGTTGTCGGCTCCAAAAACGTGAAGCCGGGCCAGGACTTCTTCCCGCTGACCGTGGACTACCTGGAGCGTACTTACGCTGCCGGCAAGATCCCGGGCGGTTTCTTCAAGCGTGAAGGCAAACAGTCCGAAAAAGAAATCCTGACCAGCCGCCTGATCGATCGCCCGATTCGCCCGCTGTTCCCGGAAGGCTTCTACCACGACGTACAAATCGTGGCCACCGTGATGTCGCTGAACCCGGAAGTGGATTCCGACGTGCCTGCCATGATCGGTGCCTCCGCTGCGCTGGCCATTTCCGGCCTGCCGTTCAACGGCCCGATCGGTGCGGTTCGCGTAGGTTACGCCAACGGCGAATACATCCTGAACCCGACCAAAACCGAGCTGCTGACCTCGGAAATGGACCTGGTGGTTGCCGGTACCGAGCGTGCCGTGCTGATGGTCGAGTCCGAAGCCAAAGAACTGTCCGAAGCCGTGATGCTGGGTGCCGTGGTATTCGGCCACGAGCAAATGCAGGCTGCCATCACCGCCATCAACGAGTTTGCTGACGAAGTGAACCCGGTAATGTGGGACTGGGAAGCACCGGCCAAGAACGAAGCGCTGATCGCCCAGATCCGTGACATTTCCGGCGAAGCCATTGCCAACGCTTTCCGCATCCGCCAGAAGGGAGCCCGCTCCGAAGCGCTGAACGCTGCCTGGGCTGCCGTGAAGGCCGCACTGATCACCGAAGACACCGACACCCTGGTGGCTAACGAGATCAAAGGCATCTTCAAGTCGCTGGAAGCCGAAATCGTGCGTGGCCAGATCCTGTCCGGCGAGCCGCGCATCGACGGCCGCGACACCCGTACCGTACGCCCGATCGCTATCCGCACCGGCGTGCTGCCACGTGTACACGGCTCCTCGCTGTTCACCCGTGGCGAAACCCAGGCTATCGTGACCACCACGCTGGGCACCAAGCAGGACGAGCAGATCATCGACGCGCTGGCCGGCGAATACACCGACCGCTTCATGCTGCACTACAACTTCCCGCCGTACTCCACCGGTGAAGCTGGCCGCATGGGCCCGCCAAAACGCCGCGAAATCGGCCACGGCCGCCTGGCCAAGCGTGCACTGGCACAAGTACTGCCATCCGAAACCGAATTCGGCTACACCATGCGTGTGGTATCCGAAATCACCGAATCCAACGGCTCCTCGTCGATGGCTTCCGTGTGCGGTGGCTGCCTGGCACTGCTGTCGGCCGGTGTACCGCTGAAAGCCCACGTGGCCGGTATCGCCATGGGTCTGATCCTGGAAGGCAACCGCTTCGCCGTGCTGACCGATATCCTGGGTGACGAAGATCACCTGGGCGATATGGACTTCAAGGTAGCCGGTACCGCCGCTGGCGTGACTGCCCTGCAGATGGATATCAAGATCCAGGGTATCACCAAGGAAATCATGCAGATCGCGCTGGAACAAGCCAAAGACGGCCGCCTGCATATCCTGGGTCACATGAAAGAAGCCATCGAAGGCCCGCAAGAGCTGTCCACTCACGCGCCGCGTCTGTACGTGATGAAGATCAACCCGGAGAAAATCCGCGAAGTGATCGGTAAAGGTGGTGAAACCATCCGCGCCATCACCAAAGATACCGGTTGCGAGATCAATATCGAAGAAGACGGCACCATCACCATCGCCTCCGTATCCAACGAAGGCGCTGAAGCTGCCAAGAAGCGTATCGAAGAAATCACCGCTGAAGTTGAAGTAGGCAAAGTCTACGAAGGCCCGGTAGTGAAGATTCTGGACAACAACGTGGGCGCTATCGTGTCCATCATGCCGGGCAAAGATGGTCTGGTACACATTTCGCAGATCGCTCACGAGCGTATCAAGAACGTGTCCGACTACCTGAAAGAAGGCCAGATCGTGAAAGTAAAAGCCATCGAGATGGACGACCGCGGCCGCGTTCGCCTGTCGATCAAGGCTTTGCTGGACAACCCGGCAGCCCCGGCTGCCCAGGGTGACTTCGGTCTGAAATCCGGCGCCTAAGCCAGATAGCCCTGTTACGGCAGGGTAGATGAACCGCCTGTCAGCGCAAGCTGGCAGGCGGTTTTGCTTTGTGTGCGGGCATGAAAAAGCCACCCCGCAGGGTGGCTGTGCTGGCTTGCGGCCAAGGTTGGCCGCAACCGGTCTGCTTAGTGATTGTGCGCGCCGGCGGCACCGTGGCCGGTTTGTGCGCGTACAAACTGGTCGTCGAAGCGGGCACGCTCGCTAGCCGCAGCCGCACTACGGTCCAGCAGCGACACCACAATGCTCACGGCAAAGGCCAGCGGCATGGAGAACAGCGCCGGGTGCTCATACGGGAAGATGGCGGTTTCGTTGCCCAGCACGGTTACCCATACAGCCTTGGAAAGGATCACCAGCGTCACCGCCGAAATCAGCCCGCTAAAGCCGCCCAGCAGCGCACCGCGGGTGGTCAGGTCTTTCCAGTACATGGACAGGATCAGGATAGGGAAGTTGGTGGATGCTGCCACACCAAAGGTCAGGCCCACCAGAAAGGCCACGTTCTGCTTCTCGAACAGGATGCCCAGCACAATCGCCAGCACGCCGATGGCGACCGCGGCAATGCGCGACACTTTCAGCTCGCTCTTTTCATCCGCCTTGCCTTTTTTGATCACGGTAGCGTACAGGTCGTGCGAGATGGCCGACGCGCCTGCCAGCGCGAGGCCGGCGACCACCGCCAGGATGGTGGCAAAGGCCACGGCAGACAAGAAGCCCAGGAACAGGTTGCCGCCCACGGCTTTGGCCAGATGCATGGCCACCATATTGCCGCCGCCTACCAGCTTGCCACCCAGCTCGCCGTTCACGAAGTACTGCGGGTCTTTACCGATGATCACCACCGCGGCAAAGCCCAGCGTGCACACTACCAGGAAGAAGAAGCCGATAAACCCGGTAGCGTAGAACACCGATTTGCGTGCTTCCTTCGCGTTGGGCACGGTAAAGAAGCGCATCAGGATGTGCGGCAGGCCGGCAATACCGAAGACCAGGCCCAGCGACATCGACGCCACGTTCACCGGGTCGGCCAGCATGCTGCCCGGGCCCATCATGCCCAAACCGTCCTTGTGTACTGTCACGGCTTCGCGCGCCAGCGTTTCGTAGCTGAAGCCGAACTGTGCCATGGCCATGAAGGCCAGGGTGGTGCCGCCAGCCAGCAGCAGCACGGCCTTGATGATCTGCACCCAGGTGGTGGCGATCATGCCGCCAAAGATCACATAAGCCATCATCACCACGCCGACCACCACCACGGCTACCGGGTAGTCCAGGCCAAACAGCAGCTGGATCAGCTGGCCGGCACCCACCATCTGCACGATCAGGTAAAAGCTCACCACGGTCAGCGAGCCAAAGGCGGCAAAGGTGCGGATTTTGGTCTGGTCCAGCCGGTAGCTGGCGATATCGGCAAAGGTGAAGCGGCCCAGGTTACGCAGGCGCTCGGCCATCAGGAAGGTAATGATGGGCCAGCCCACAAAGAAGCCGACGGTGTAGATAAAGCCATCGTAGCCTTTGGCAAACACCATGCTGGACAGACCCAGCAGGGTAGCGGCCGACATGTAGTCGCCGGCAATGGCCAGGCCGTTCTGGAAGCCGGTGATGCCGCCGCCTGCGGTATAGAAGTCGCTGGCGGAGCGGGTGCGGCGCGAAGCCCAGTAGGTAATACCCAGGGTCAGTACCACAAACACCATGAACATGCCGATGGCGGCCATATTCAGCGGCTGTTTTTCCACGGCACCAGCCATGGCAGGGCCGGCCAGGGCCAGCGGGCTGGCAGAGAGTGCCAGCAGGGTAGCGAGGGTACGCATCATGGCTGGCTCTCCTGCAGGATGGTGGCGGTCAGGCGGTCGAATTCGGTATTGGCGCGGTATACGTAATAGCCGGTGAGCGCCCAGGTAAATACGATGATGGCAGCGCCTACCGGTACGCCGACAGACAGCACGCCGCCGCTGTGCAGTGCCTGGTGCAAGGTGTCGGGTGCCAGTGCTACTACCAGCATGTACAGGTAATAGGTACCCAGCGTGAGGGCGGCCAGGGTCCAGGCCAGGGTAGAGCGCTTTTTCACCAGGGTGGCGAATTGCGGGTGTTGCCGGATGGCGTGTGTTGCATTGCCAGTCATGATCTCTCCTGTTTCTCGGTTGTATTACTGCGGGGTGCCGCTCTGTGGCGGCTGCTATCGAGCTTTTGCTCGCTTATGCCTGATGATTCCCTGCCAACCTTGCGCAACTGTGTGTGAAATGTAACGAAACATGAACGCGGCATGTTTGGCCCCCGGGCGAGGTCTGGCAGGGGTTTTTGCTGGCTATGGCCACGTGTGCGGGCCTGTGGGCGTGGCAGCCTTGCAACAAAATGTGGCGGGTAGCAGGGCAAAAAAAATCCCCGCCGAGGCGGGGGTATAAGGGGGAAATGTTCGCAGCGTAGCTACGAGGCCTGCCATGCCGGCACGATGCGGCCAACCAGAACACCCCTGTTGCAGGGTTGGCCGCAGGCGCTGCCGGTGCGGCGGGTTACTGGATGGCAGCGGCAGCGTTGGTTTGCTGGCGCAGCAGAAACTTCTGGATCTTGCCGGTAGAGGTCTTGGGGATGGGCCCGAAGATGATGCGCTTGGGCACTTTGAAGCGTGCCAGGTGGGCGCGGCAGTGTTCGATCACCGCCGCTTCGTCGCCCTCTACGCCTTCGCGCATTTCCAGGAAGGCGCACGGTACCTCGCCCCATTTCGGGTCCGGCAGTGCCACCACGGCGGCAGAAATCACGCCGGGGAAGCGGCACAGCACGTCTTCCACCTCGATGGACGAGATATTCTCGCCACCGGAAATAATGATGTCCTTGGAGCGGTCCTTGATCTTCACGTAGCCGTCGGGCTGGATCACCGCCAGGTCGCCGGTGTGGAACCAGCCGCCGGCCAGCGACTCTTCGGTAGCGCGCGCGTTTTTCAGGTAGCCCTTCATCACCAGGTTGCCGCGGAACATGATCTCGCCCATGGTTTCGCCATCGTGCGGGACTTCGGTCATGGTGGCCGGGTCCATCACCGTCATGCCTTGCTGCATGGTGTAGCGCACGCCCTGGCGGCCATTGCGTTCGGTGCGCCCGCCAATATCCATGTCCGCCCATTCGTCCTGTTTGGCGCATACCGACGCCGGGCCGTAGGTTTCGGTTAGCCCGTATACGTGGGTAATGTTGAAGCCCAGGGTTTCCATGCCCTCGATCACCGCCGATGGTGGCGCGGCGCCCGCCACCAGGCAGTTCACTTGGTGGGCTATGCCCTGTTTGCAGTCATCCGGCGCGTTGATCAGCATATTGTGCACAATCGGTGCGCCGCAGTAGTGGCTTACACGGTGGGTCTTGATCAGCTCGAAAATCAGGCGTGGGTCCACGCGGCGCAGGCAGACATTGGTGCCCACGTTGGCCGCCATGGTCCACGGGAAGCACCAGCCGTTGCAGTGGAACATTGGCAGCGTCCACAGATAGGTGGCGTGGCGCGGCATGCCCCAGTCCAGAATATTGCAGCTGGCGTTCAGGTAGGCGCCACGGTGGTGGTAAACCACGCCCTTGGGGTTGCCCGTGGTGCCGGAGGTGTAGTTCAGCGAGATGGCGTCCCATTCGTTATCCGGCAGCTGCCAGGCGTAGTCGGGGTCGCCGCCGGCGATAAAGGCTTCGTACTCGATGCTGCCCAGGCGTTTGCCCGGGCCGCTGTATTCCGGGTCGTCTACGTCAATCACCAGAATCGGCTTGTCCAGCAGCGCCAGCGCCGGGGCGATGGTGAACGAGAACTCGCGGTCGGTAATCAGTACCCGTGCCTCGCCGTGCTGCAGCATGAAGGCGATGGCCTCCGGGTCCAGCCGGGTGTTCAGCGTGTTCAGCACGGCGCCGCACATCGGCACGCCAAAGTGGCAGTCCAGCATGGCCGGTATGTTTGGCAGCATCACCGCTACGGTATCGCCTTTGCTGATGCCATGGCAGGCCAGGGCACTGGCCAGGCGGCGGCTGCGCTCGTAGGCCTGCTGCCAGCTAAAACGCTGGCTGCCGTGCACGATGGCGGTACGGTGCGGGTATACCGCCGCAGCGCGTTCGATATAGCTCAGCGGCGACAGCGGCACATGGTTGGCCGCAGTTTGGGGCAGGTCTTGCTGGTAGCTGTGCAGGGACATCCGGTCACACTCCTCTGTCTGTGTTGCTGTCATTATCTGCACGATGATTGCCCCCAACTCTTGCGCAAGTTTGTGGCAATTGTAACGAATGATTTCAGTCGCGCTTTTGTGGTGCAAGCTGGCCTAAAATCGTGCTTTGTTCGATAAGACATTGCCATCGGCGGGAGAAAACGTCGTCATGTTGCAACACTCCGAGGCGGGGCTGGACAGCTCGCAGCGCAATGCCATGCTGTTGTACGGGCTGGATCTGCTAGACCAGGGCGTCACCGTGTTTGACGCCCGGCTGCGCCTGCTGGCGTGCAACCAGCGCTTTCTGGATTTGCTGGAGTTTCCGGCCGGGCTGGGGCAGGTGGGGACGCCGTTTGCCGATTACATCCGCTATAACGCCTACCGTGGCGAGTACGGCCCGGGCGACCCCGAGCAGCAGGTAGCCGAGCGTGTGGCGCTGGCCATGCGCTTCGAGCCGCATGATACCGAGCGCATCCGCCCGGACGGCTCGGTGCTGCGCGTGCGTGGCGAGCCGCTACCATCGGGCGGCTTTATTGCGCTGTACACCGACAAAACCCAGCAGCAGGCTTACGAGCGGCTGCAGCAGCAGCAAAAGGCCGACCTGGAATCGCACGTGCGCGCCCGCACCGCCGAGCTGGAGGCCGCCAACCAGCGCCTGCGCGAGGCGCACGCGGCCAACGTGCAGATCACCGCCGCGCTGCAGCGTAGCGAAGAGCGGCTACGGCTGATTACCGACACCATCCCGGCACTGATTGCCTACTTCGATAAAGACCACGTGTACCGCTATGCCAACAAGGGCTATAGCGACTGGTTTGGCCGCCGCAACGAGCACATCGTGGGGCAGCGCATCGAGGCGGCATTGGGCAGCAAGTTTTACGCAGCGGTGGTGAGCTATGTGAACGAAGCGCTCACCGGCAAGCAGGTGACCTACGAATACTCGATGGAGAAAGACGACGGCACGCATATTTTTGCGCGCAGCACGCTGGTGCCGGAGATTGCCCCCGATGGCGAGGTGCTGGGCTGCTTTGTGCTGTCTTTTGACATTACCGAGCAAAAGCAGACCCAGTCGGCGCTGGTGCAGGCGCAAAAAATGGAGGCGGTTGGCCAGCTGTCGGGCGGCCTGGCGCATGACTTCAACAATATGCTCACCGTCGTCATCGGCAACTTGGCCGAGCTGCGCCGGCACGAAGAAAACAACACCGCGCTGCTGGGCTACCTGGACCCGGCGCTGCAGGCGGCCGAGCGTGGCGTGGCGCTGGTGCGCCGCTTGCTGACCTTTGCCCGCCAGCAGCCGCTGCTGCCCAGTGCGGTGGATATTGGCGCGCTGTTGCAGGACATGCTGCAGCTGATACGCCGTTCTCTGCCCGAGAGCATTGCGCTGCAAAACCAGCTGCCACCGGCACCGCTGTTTGCCATGGCCGACCCGCACCAGCTGGAAAGCGCCATCCTGAACCTGGTGCTGAACGCGCGCGATGCCATGGCCGATGGCGGCAGCCTGCAGCTGTCAGCCAGCCTGGCGCAGCTGGGCGAGCGCGAGGCGGCTGAATGGCAGCTGCAGGCGGGCGACTACGTGTGTATCGAGGTAGCCGATACTGGCTGCGGCATGTCGCCGGAGCTGCTGCTGCGTGTGTTCGAGCCCTTCTTTACCACCAAGCGTTTTGGTAGCGGCAGCGGCCTGGGCCTGGCTATGGTGTACAGCTTTGCCCGCCAGTCTGGCGGCGCGGTACACGTGAGCAGCACGCCGGGCAAGGGCACGCGCTTTACCCTGCGCCTGCCGCACACCCAGCCCGCCGCGCAGCCAGCCGGGCGGCTGAACTTTAGCGGCAAGGCCGGCGGGCGCGAGCGGCCGCTTACCCTGCTGGTAGAAGACAACGCCGAAGTGCGCCGCGTGGTGCGCCTGCAGCTCACCAGCCTGGGCTACCCGGTGCTGGAGGCGGAAAGCGGCGACGAAGCGGCATTGATGCTGGAGAACATTCCGGATATCGGCCTGCTGCTCAGTGATATTGTCATGCCCGGCACGCTGGATGGCCGCGCCCTGGCGCAGCTGGCGCGCAGCCTGCTACCGCGTATCCGCGTGGTATTGATGAGTGGCTACGACGATAGCGGCCACCATGCCAGTGGCGGCTTTCCCAAGCTGGAAAAACCCTTCACCCCGGCCGAGTTGGCCGCTTTGCTAGACGAGGTAATGTTGTGCCCACCGCAAGCCTGAGCCCTGCCGAGCCAGCCATTGGCGACAAGCTGGTGTACCTGGTAGAAGACGATCTGTCCATTTCGCGGCTGATTGTCACCATACTGCGCGATTACCAGTTTCGCTGCGAGTCGTTCCGTACCGGCGCATCACTGCTGCAGCGTGTGCGCCAGCAGCCGCCAGACCTGGTGATTGTCGACCTGGGCCTGCCGGACATGGATGGCATGGCCATTGTGCGCCAGGTGCGCGAGCAGCAGCGCTGCGGCGTGATCATCCTCAGTGGCCGTGGCCACGTGGGTGATCGTGTCATGGGGCTGGAAACCGGCGCCGACGACTACATCATGAAGCCGTTCGAGCCGCGCGAGCTGGTGGCGCGCGTGCGCAGTATCCTGCGCCGCTGCGACAAGCCGGCCGAAGGCAATGCGGCCAACCCGCCGCGCTGCGCCTGTTTTGCCGGCTGGCGCTATGAAATGGACAGCTACAAACTGTTGGCCGCAGATGGCAGCGAACGCACGCTTAGCGCCGGTGAGGGCCAGATGCTGCAGCGCTTTCTGGAGCGCCCCAACCGCGTGCTGCCGCGCGAGCAGCTATTGGGCCAGGACGATATTTCACCCTACGACCGCAGCATCGACGTGCGCATCTCGCGCCTGCGCCGCAAGCTGGAAGACGACAGCTACAACCCGCGCCTGATCAAGACGGTGTACGGCGCGGGCTATCTGTTTGTCAGCAAGGTGGACTGGGAGTGATGCCGTGCTGCCGGGCTAGGCGCTGCCAAACCGTGCTGGCAGGGGCCGCCTGCTGCGCCCGGTTTTTTGTGCATCGCCGCCGGCCCAGCGCCGCTGCAGCAAAAATAGCGTTAACAGGCGCTAGCGTACCGGCAGGGTATGGCCCTGGGCCGCGCTGGCGCTGGCCAGCTCGATCAGCTGCATGACATGGATAGCCTGGCTGACGGGCACAGGGTTGGCCGCACCATCCAGAATGGCCGCCGCGACGCCCGCGTAGTAGTGGCGGTAGTCACCTGCCAGCATCGGTACCGCGTGGCCGTGCTCCTGGCCATCTTGCTGTACGTAGTGCAGCCCCGGCAGCGGGTCATGGCCCCAGTCGGCGCAGCCGGGTGCCTCGCCCAGTTTCAGCTGGCTTTCCTGCGTGTCCAGGCCGTATTTCACGTAGCTACCCAGCGTGCCGTGCACGGCAAAGCGCGGCGAGCCGCCGCTTACCAGGCAGCTGGCCGATAGCAGGACGCGCAGGCGCGGGTAGTGCAGGGTGACGTGGAAGTAGTCGGTGGCCACTGCGCCATTGCGCTGCGTGGCCAGGTCGGCGTGCAGCGCGTGCGGCAGGCCGAACAGCTGCAGTGCCTGATCCAGCAGATGCGGCCCCAGGTCGAACCATAGGCCGCCACCGGCTACTGCCGACTCGCGCCAGCGCGCCTGCACTTGCGGGCGGTAGCGCTCGAAGCGCGATTCAAACTGGCTGATCTGCCCCAGGGTGCCGCTATCCAGTAGCTGGCGCAGGGTCAGGAAGTCGGCGTCCCAGCGGCGGTTGTGAAACACCGATAGCAGGCGTTGATGCTGGCTGGCCTGTACTTGCAACTGCCGTGCTTCGGCCAGGGTGGTGGTGAAAGGCTTGTCTACCACCACGTGCTTGCCGGCGCGCAGGGCGGCGTCTGCTTGCGGATAGTGGCAATCGTTGGGGCTGGCAATCACCACCAGGTCGATCTCGGGGGTGGCCAGCGCTTGTGCCGGGTCGCTGACGACCTGTACGCCGGGTTGCTCGGCCAGTAGCTGCTCGCCCTTGCTGCTGACGATGGTATGCAGGCGCAGGCGTGGCTCGGCGTGAATCAGCGGGGCGTGAAAGGTGCGGCCAGCGTAGCCGTAGCCGATCAGGGCAACATTCAGGTGGGTTTTCATGCGCGCTCCACAGTAAGGCAGGCCGTGTGGCCGGCAGCAAAGCTTGCATGAAAAAGCCCGTGTACGCTAGCAAGTACACGGGCTGGTAATGGGTGCGGGGCTTAGCCTTTTTGCATGCCCAGCATTAGCTGGTCGAACAGGCGGCCAACGGCAGTTTGCTGCTCCGGGCTCAGGCCCAGCGTGGCACTGGCGGCCGGTAACTGGCGGCGCAGCTCTACCAGGCTGGCTTGCTGCGCCTGGATGCGGGCTTGCAGGGCAGAGACTTCGCGGTGCAGCTCGTCCAGCCCTTGCGCGCGCGAGGCAGCGACTTCGGCCAGAATCGCCAGGTGGTCGCGCAAGCGCCCGCAGCGGTCTTCATCGTCCAGTGGCATGTCGCGTACCACCAGGCAGCAGTGCGGGTAGTTGAACGAGGTATTGCTGCCCGAGGAGTAGATATGCGTCAGCGTCCGCGCATTGCTGATGATGCTGGCCTCCAGTGGCGTGGCCTGGCCGTCGGTGGCGTGCAGGTGCTCCCCCTGGCTGCCGTATACCTGCATGCAGCCATGCAGGCCGTAAGCCTCCAGTGTAGTGCCAATGGCCTGGGCGATTTCCTGGTAGCTGTCCAGTTTGTTGATGTTGCGGATAAAGTCTACCAGCACCCCCATTTCCGACATGGCGCTCATGGCGGTCATGGCGGCAGAAAAGGCGCTGCGGCCGTTTTCCTGCAGCTGGCGTTGTTCGTCACGCTGGCGTAGTACCAGCGCCAGCTTTAGCAGCAGCTCGCGCGGGTCGATGGGCTTGCACAGAAAATCATTGCCGCCCGCATCGTAGCCTTGCAGGCGCTCTTGTAGCTCGACATGGGCCGAGATGAACAGGATGGGCATGTCCAGCCCTTGCTCGCGTAGCCGGCGGCATACTTCGTAGCCGTCCATTTCCGGCATCTCCACGTCCAGCAGGATCACATCCGGGGTGTCATCCTCTACCTGTGCGAGTGCCTCTTTGCCCTGGGTGGCAAAGCGCGTGTCGTAGTGCCCCTCAAGTACGCTGGCGTAAAAAGCACGCTGGGTTTTACTGTCCTCGACGACCAGCAGCTTTGCTTCAGACATGCCTATCTCCTTGCTTGAATCTGGAATGCGCAGACCTGCCATGGCGGCTGCTTGTCAATTAGCCCGTAACTTTACTGCATCTGTTGTAAAAGTTAGATGTTATTTCGATATTTTGCTGGCCGAATTGTAGTGAATCTGGCTGCTATGGCGTGTCTGTCTGCGCGCGCGTGGGTGGGCTGGCGCGTGCGAAGTGCGCCATGCCAGGGTTGGCCGCAGGGTTTATGGGTGCTTCAGCGCGCAGCGCGGGTGAGCGGCTGCACTGGTTTGGCGTGGCCTAAAAGCGGAAAATGGTGACGCTATTTTGCATTTCGATATTGTAAACTGATGAAATTAAATGACTTTTTAGTCCTGGCATATTGTTGGACAAAGCTGGTAAATGTGTAAGCGCATGTCGCAAAGAGGATATGGTTTGCCGCAGAGATTCGATTAGAATCGTTGCAAGACTGATGTAACAGTGCGCGGCGTACGCAGCGCGGGCTGTGAACAAACAATAATTGCGACAAATTGCAGGAAGGAAGCTATCAATGAGCAACACTGTCACTCGCGACACATTCGACCAGGTCATGGTGCCCAACTACAGCCCGGCCGGTTTTATCCCGGTAAAGGCTGAAGGCTCCCGCGTGTGGGACCAGCAGGGCCGCGAATTCATCGACCTGGCCGGTGGCATTGCCGTGAACTCGCTGGGCCACTGCCACCCGGAAGTGGTGGCTGCCCTGACCGAGCAGGCCGGCAAGCTGTGGCACGTGTCCAATGTGTTTACCAACGAACCGGCCCTGCAGCTGGCCAGCGCCCTGGTAGAAAAGACCTTTGCCGAGCGCGTGTTCTTCTGTAACTCCGGTGCCGAAGCCAACGAAGCGGCCTTCAAGCTGGCGCGTAAATACGCAGCCGACCACTACAGCGCCGACAAGTACGAAATCATCTCCTGCACCAACTCTTTCCACGGCCGTACCGTGTTTACCGTGAACGTAGGCGGCCAGCCCAAGTACGCCGAAGGCTTTGGCCCGAACCCGGCCGGTATCACCCACGTGCCGTTCAACGATATCGATGCACTGAAGGCGGCTATCTCCGACAAGACTTGCGCGGTAGTCATCGAGCCGGTACAGGGCGAAGGTGGTGTGCTGCCGGCCGACCCGGCGTACCTGCAGGCCGCCCGCGAGCTGTGCAATGCCCACAACGCGCTACTGGTGTTTGACGAAGTACAAACCGGCGTTGGCCGCACCGGCTCGCTGTACGCCTACCAGGAATACGGCGTAACGCCGGATATCCTGTCCAGCGCCAAAGGCCTGGGTGGCGGTTTCCCTATCGGTGCCATGCTTACTACTGCTGCCATCGCCAAGAGCCTGGCAGTAGGCACCCACGGCACCACCTACGGCGGCAACCCGCTGGCCTCTGCGGTTGCCGGCAAGGTCGTAGAAATTGTCAGCCGCCCGGAAGTGCTGGCAGGTGTACGCGCCAAGCATCAGCGCTTTGTGGATGGCCTGAACGCCATCAATGCCAAGTACAACGTCTTTAAAGAAGTACGCGGCATGGGCCTGCTGATTGGCGCCGTGGTGTCTGACGAGTTTGCCGGCCGCGCGCGTGACTTCCTGAAAGCAGCCGAAGCCGAGCAGCTGATGGTGCTGGTAGCCGGCCTGTCGGTGGTGCGTTTTGCCCCGTCGCTGGTGATTACCGAGCAGGATATCGACGATGGCCTGGCGCGCTTTGACGCCGCTGTGGCTGCCGTGGTTGCTGCCAGCCGCCACTAAGTCTTACCCAGTCAATACCAATAATGCAAAGGAACACCGCTGCCAGCCTGGCCGCGGTGCGGGGCAGGCTGCGCCTGCCTCATGAATACAACGAGAGAGAGGCTTTCATGCTGATCGTGCGCCCAGTACGCATTCCCGATCTGCCGCTCATTGAAACCATGGCGGTGGAGAGTGGAATCGGCGTTACCAGCTTGCCGAACAATCGGGAAAAGCTTTACGAAAAAATCCAGACCTCGCTGGGGGCTTTCGAACACGAGGCCATCGCCGGCACGGGGCGTGAATACTATATGTTCGTGCTGGAAGACGAAGGCCGGGTAATCGGCACCGCGTCCATCAGCGCGTCCGCCGGCTTTGAAGAGCCGTTTTACAGCTACCGCAGCGAAACCATGGTGCACGCCTCGCGTGCGCTAAAGGTCAATAACCGCATCCACGTGCTGACCATGTGCCACGACCTCACCGGCATGGTGCAGCTGTGCGGTTTCTTCTGTTCGCCGCAGTACCAGCTGCGCGCCTACGAGCTGCTGTCGCGTGCCCGCCTGCTGTATATGGCTGCCGCACGCGAACGCTTTGGCCGTCGCATCCTGGTGGAAATGCAGGGCATGCTGGACGAAAACGACCAGTCGCCGTTCTGGGATGCCATTGGCCGCCGCTTCTTCAATATGGATTTTCCGCAGGTAGAGCAGGCCTTTGCCCAGCGTAGCAAGACCTTTATTGCCGAGCTGATGCCGACTTACCCCATCTACGTGCCCCTGCTGCCGGATGCGGCGCAGAACGCCATTGGCCAGATTCACCCCGACTTCGAGCGCCCGTTCAGCATTTTGTCGCGCGAGGGGTTCGAGGCCGACGACTATATCGACATCTTCGACGGCGGCGCGGTGCTGACTGCCGAAGTAGACCAGCTGTTCTCGCTGCGTCAGCAGGGCCTCTACCAGGTAGAGGTGGCCCCGGTGTTGCCGGCTGGCGCACAGGAAATGCTGCTGTCCAACCACCGCAGTGGCCAGTTTGCTGCCACGCAGGCGCACGCCAGCCTGGTAGACGATGTGATGTTCATTACCCAGGAGACAGCCCGTGCGCTGTCTGTCAGCAGCGGTCAGCGCATTTGCACCGCCCCGTTGCTGCCTGAAGCCGGGAGGGCGCAAGCATGATGGTGATTCGCCCCGTACGGGCAGGGGATCTGCCCGGTTTGATGGACCTGGCGCGTAGCGCCGGGGTAGGGCTCACCAGCCTGCCGGTAAACGAAGACAGGTTGGCCGCACGCATTGCGCGCTCCGAGCGCAGCTTTAGCGGCGAGGCCGAGCTGGCCGAGCGTGGCTACGTGTTTGTGCTGGAAGACACCGATAGCGGCCGCGTTGGCGGCATCTGTGCGCTGGAAGCGGCCGTGGGCCTGAAAGAGCCCTGGTACAACTACCGCGTGGGCAATATCGTGCACGCGTCCGAAGAGCTGGACGTCTACACCCGCCACGAAACACTGTTCCTGTCCAACGACCACACCGGTTACAGCGAGCTGTGCACGCTGTTTTTGCACCCGGATTTCCGCGTCAACAAGAACGGCGGCCTGCTGTCCAAGAGCCGCTTCCTGTTCCTGGCGCAATTCCACCAGCTGTTTGGCAAGGTGGTGGTAGCCGAAATGCGCGGTGTGTCCGACGAGCACGGCAAATCGCCGTTCTGGGAAGCGCTGGGCCGCCATTTCTTCTCGATGGAGTTTGCCGAAGCCGACTACCTGACCGGCGTAGGGCAGAAGTCCTTCGTGGCCGAGCTGATGCCCAAGTTTCCGGTGTACATCGACTTTCTGCCGCAAGCCGCGCAAGACGTTATCGGCCAGACCCACGACAACACCCGCCCCGCGGTGGCCATGCTGCATAGCGAGGGCTTCCGCTACGAAGGCTACGTCGACATTTTCGACGCCGGCCCCACCGTACAAGCCTACGTACAGGACGTGCGTGCCGTGCGCGAAAGCCGCGTGCTGCCGGCCTGTATCGGTAGCCAGCCCGACGGCCAGGCCGATTGGTACCTGGTGGCCAATACCGGCTACGACAGCTTCCGCGTGATTCTGGCCGAGCTGGTACGCGGGCCGGAGGGGGTAACGCTGAGCGCCGAGCAGGCCAGCGCATTGAATATCAAGCAGGGCGACCCCGTGCGTATTGTCACGCTGTCGCCAAAGGAGACTGCATAGTGACTACCCAGTTTATCGATGGCAGCTGGTTCGCCGGCGAAGGCGAGCTGCTGAATAAAACCAACCCGGCCACCGGCGAGGCGATTTGGCAAGGCCAGGCCGCCAGCACCGCGCAAGTTGGCCGCGCCGTGGCCGCCGCCCGCGCTGCTTTCAAAGCCTGGGCGCGCCTGCCGCTGGACGAGCGCCTGGCCATCATCCGCCGCTTTGGCGAACTGCTGGCGGCCAACAAGGCCCAGCTGGCCGAGGTCATTGCCCGCGAAACCGGCAAGCCGATGTGGGAAGCGCAAACCGAAGTCACCACCATGGTGAACAAGGTGGATATCTCCATCAAGGCTTACCACGAGCGCACCGGCGAGCGCGCCGCACCGATGGGCGATGCCCAGGCAGTGCTGCGCCACAAGCCGCACGGCGTGGTGGCGGTGTTTGGCCCGTACAACTTTCCTGGCCACTTGCCTAACGGCCACATCGTGCCTGCGCTGATCGCCGGTAACACCGTGGTGTTCAAACCGTCCGAGCTGACACCGTGGACTGCGCAGGAAACCGTACGCCTGTGGGCCGAAGCCGGCCTGCCGGCTGGCGTGATCAGCCTGCTGCAAGGCGCCAAGGAAACCGGCATTGCGCTGGCCAACCACGACGGTATCGACGGCCTGTTCTTTACCGGCAGCTCTGCCACCGGCAACCTGCTGCACAAGACCTTCGGCGGCCAGCCGGAGAAAATCCTGGCGCTGGAAATGGGGGGCAACAACCCGCTGATCGTGGGCAAGATCGCCGATGTGGATGCCGCCGTGCACCACGTGATCCAGTCGGCCTTTGTGTCGGCCGGCCAGCGCTGTACTTGCGCCCGCCGCTTGCTGGTGGCGGCCGGTGCCGAAGGCGATGCGTTTATCGCGCGCCTGGTGCAAGTTGCGGCCAACCTTAAAGTAGGCCTGTATAACGACGAGCCGCAGCCATTCATGGGTTCTGTGATTTCCAATGCCGCTGCGGAGGCACTGTTGGCCGCACAGGCCAGCTTGCAGGCCAGCGGCGGCAAGGTACTGCTGGAAATGAAACGGCTGTCGGCCAGCGGCGCGCTGCTGAGCCCCGGCATTATCGATACCACCCACGCGCAGCGCCCGGACGACGAGTTCTTCGGTCCGCTGCTGCAAGTCATCCGTTACCACGACTTTGCGCAAGCCATCGATATTGCCAACGACACCCGCTTTGGCCTGGCCGGCGGCGTGCTGTCCGACGACCGCGCGCAGTACGAAGACTATCTGCTGGAAGCCCGCGCCGGCGTGGTGAACTGGAACAAGCCGCTGACCGGCGCCTCCAGCGCGGCCCCGTTTGGCGGTATCGGCGCCTCGGGCAACCATCGCCCCAGCGCTTATTACGCGGCCGATTACTGCGCCTGGCCGGTGGCCTCGCTGGAATGCGACAGCCTGACGGTACCGGCGCAACTTTCCCCGGGGATTACGCTATGAGCCAAGCCTTTGAAGTGAACTTTGACGGCCTGGTAGGCCCGACGCACAACTACAGCGGTCTGTCGTTCGGCAATGTGGCCTCTACCGGCAACCAGCGTGCGGCGTCCAACCCCAAGCTGGCGGCCAAGCAGGGCCTGGCCAAGATGAAAGCGCTGCACGACCTGGGCTTCAAGCAGGGCGTACTCGCCCCGCACGAGCGCCCGGATGTGGCCAGCCTGCGCCAGCTGGGCTTTGGCGGTACTGATGCGCAGGTGATTGCCCGTGCCGCCAAGGAAGCCCCTGCCATTCTGGCTGCGGCTACGTCGGCTTCGTGCATGTGGACAGCCAACGCCGCCACGGTCAGCCCCTCGGGCGATACCGCCGACGGGCGTGTGCACTTTACCCCGGCCAACCTGAACAACAAGTTTCACCGCTCCATCGAGCACCCCACCACGCGCCGCATCCTGCAAGCCATGTTTGCCGATGAAAGCCGTTTTGCCGTGCACGCGTCGCTGCCGGCGCAGATGCACTTTGGCGACGAAGGTGCGGCCAACCATACGCGCTTCTGCCACGAGTACGACGGGGCAGGGGTGGAGTTCTTCGTGTTTGGTGCTTCGGCATTCGATACGCGCTACCCGAAACCGGCGCGTTTCCCGGCGCGCCAAACGCTGGAGGCCTGCCACGCGGTGGCACGCCTGCACGGCCTGAAAGAAGAGGGCGTGGTGTACGCCCAGCAAGACCCTGACACCATCGACGCTGGCGTATTCCACAATGACGTGATTTCGGTGGGCAACCGCAATGTGCTGTTCCATCACGAGAAGTCCTTCCTGCATCAGCAGGACGTGCTGGACGAGCTGGCTCGCAAGTTGGCCGCAGTGGGCGGGCAGTTTGTCCCCATTGAGGTGCCGCAGGCCGAGGTGACGGTAGAGGAGGCGGTGAAGAGCTACCTGTTCAATAGCCAGCTGCTGTCGCGCGCCGATGGCAAGATGATCATTGTGGTGCCGGAAGAGTGCCGCAATATCGAGCGCGTCTGGGCTTATTTGCAGAAACTGGTGCATAGCGGTGGGCCGATTGCCGAAATCCGCGTGTTCGACCTCAAGCAAAGCATGCAAAACGGCGGTGGCCCGGCGTGCCTGCGCCTGCGCGTGGCGCTGTCTGCCAGCGAGATTGCAGCGGTAAACCCGAATGTGATGATGAGCGAGCAGCTGTTTGGCACGCTTAATGCTTGGGTAGACCGGCATTATCGCGACCGCCTGGCACCCGAGGATCTGGCTGATCCACAGCTGCTGGTGGAGTGTCGTACTGCACTGGATGAGCTCACCGGCATTCTGGGGCTTGGCATGGTTTACCCGTTCCAGCTGACCTGATCACTGCCACTTGGCATGAAAAGCCGTAGCCTTCCCGGGCTACGGCTTTTTGCTATCTGGCGGTCAGAAACGAATACGGTAGATTGTATACAGAATGTTGCCGTCACATATTCGCAAAAACGAACCGCATGGTGAACAGTATTGTTCGAAATGGAAAATTAATATCGCCATTTAAGTTGATAAGCGAAAATTTTTAAAACGCCACGTATCTGAAAATAACATTCCAAATGCGTAATATTTTGCACTGCAATATATTGCCACGCCATCGTTTTGACTAAAAAACACTAGTAAAATCAAATACTTGCAAAAATATAAAAAAATGCTGCAAAAAGGTGAAATCCGCCTTTCTTTAAGATTGACAGTCAATTGGATACACCTACATAATCCGCTCGGCTTGTCTTACAGTTGACAGTCTGTGAGATGCGGCCAACAAGATGGCATATAGAGGGTAAACCCCCGGATAAAGCTATCGGGACCATCAATCTAAGGAGATCCCACCGTGGACATTTTTCTGCAACAGATCCTGAATGGACTTGTGCTGGGCAGTATTTATGCCCTTATCGCACTTGGCTATACCATGGTGTACGGGATCATGGGCCTCATCAACTTTGCTCACGGCGAAGTAGTGATGTTTGGCGCTATGGTTACCATCACCGTTATTTCCCTGCTGACTGGTGCAGGCGTGGCTTTGCCAGGCCCTGTGCTGGTGCTCATCGGCCTCTTGGTTGCGATTCCGGCGTGTATGTTGCTGGGCTTCGTGATCGAACGTGTGGCGTATCGCCCGCTGCGTAATGCACCCAAACTGGCGCCGCTGATTACCGCGATCGGCCTGTCCATCGTGCTGCAGCAAGCTGCCATCCTGATCTGGGGTCGTAACTACATCCCGTTCCCGCCAATTCTTGACCACGAAACCATCGACGTATTCGGTGCCACCATCACCCAGCTGCAAGTCGGCATTGTGGTGCTGTGCCTGGCGCTGATGGTAGGCCTGCTGGTGGTGGTTGAAAAAACCAAGCTGGGCCGCGCCATGCGTGCTACCAGCCAGAACCCGGCTGTGGCCGGCCTGATGGGCGTGAACGTTAACACCATCATTTCCGCTACCTTCGTTATCGGCTCGGCACTGGGTGCCATTGCCGGTGTGATGGTGGCCACCAACTACGATCAGGCTCACTACTACATGGGCTTCATGATCGGCCTGAAAGCGTTTACTGCGGCGGTGCTGGGTGGTATCGGCAACCTGGGTGGCGCGGTAGCCGGCGGTATCCTGCTGGGTATCATCGAGAGTCTGGGTGCCGGTTATATCGGTGACCTGACCGGTGGTTTCCTGGGCTCGCACTATCAGGACATCTTTGCCTTCATGGTGCTGATTGCGGTGCTGATTTTCCGTCCTTCTGGCCTGCTGGGCGAGAAGATGGCCGATCGCGCTTAACACGGGGTACGTATGACTATGAATGCCAACAAAAAACTCGGCGTATTCATTGCCTCGGCCATCGTGCTGGCAGTGTTGCCCTTCGTGGTGGGTAGCACCCTGGGTAATTCCTGGGTACGTACCATCGACTTTGCCTTGCTGTACGTGATGCTGGCCCTGGGCCTGAACATCGTGGTGGGCTTTGCCGGCCTGCTGGACCTGGGGTTTATCGCCTTCTACGCTGTGGGTGCTTACACCTTCGCGCTGCTGGGTTCGCCGCACTTCGACATTCACCTGCCGTTCTACATCAGCATCCCGCTGGGTGCCCTGTGCGCTGCCTTGTTCGGCCTGCTGCTGGGTACACCGGTACTGAAGCTGAAGGGCGACTATCTGGCCATCGTGACCCTGGGTTTCGGCGAGATCATCCGTATCTTCATGAACAACCTGAACGCGCCGATCAACATCACCAACGGCCCGCAGGGTATCAACCTGATCGACCCGATCCAGATCGGTGGCTTCTCCATGGGTAAAACCATCGACGTAGCCGGCTTTGCGCTGAACCCGGTACACATGTACTACTACCTGTTCCTGATCCTCACCGTGGGTGTGGTGATCATGGCCTACCGCCTGCAGTACTCGCGTATCGGCCGTGCCTGGGTAGCCATGCGCGAAGACCAGATTGCCGCTTCGGCCATGGGCCTGAACATCCGCAATATCAAACTGCTGGCTTTTGCCCTGGGCGCTTTGTCCGGTGGTGTGGCAGGTGGTCTGTTTGCTTCGTTCCAGGGCTTCATCTCGCCGGAATCCTTCGGCTTGCTGGAATCCATCATGATTCTGGCCATGGTAGTACTGGGTGGCATGGGTCATATCCCTGGCGTCATCCTGGGTGCTGTCGTGCTGACCATTGCGCCGGAAATCCTGCGTGATGTGATTGGCCCGCTGCAAATGCACACGTTCGGCCGGATGATTGTTGACCCGGAAAACGCACGTATGCTGCTGTTCGGTCTGGCCATGGTAATCATGATGCTGACCCGCCCAGAAGGCATGTGGCCGTCCAAGCGCCGCAAAGCCGAGTTTGAAGATGCCAAGAAAGGTTAAGCCATGGCTGAAGTTCTGCTGAAAATCGAAGGCATCCACAAACGCTTTGGCGGCCTTCATGCCCTGAATAATGTTGCCCTGCACATTAACAAAGGCGAAATCTACGGTCTGATCGGCCCGAACGGTGCCGGTAAAACCACCATGTTCAACGTGCTGACCGGCCTGTACACCCCGGACGAAGGTACCTTTACCTTTGACGGCAAAGACCTGTTCCGTGCCCCTCCGCACATCGTGGTAGCCGGTGGTATTGCCCGTACCTTCCAGAATATCCGTCTGTTCCACGAAATGACGGCGCTGGAAAACGTGATGGTTGGCCGCCACATCCGCTCCAAAGCGGGTGCGCTGGGTGCCATCCTGCGTACCAAGGCTGCGCGTGAGGAAGAAGCGGCCATCGAGGCCAAGGCCTGGGAGCTGCTGAAGTACGTAGGTATCGACGATGTGGCGCACGAGCGTGCCCGCAACCTGTCGTACGGCCACCAGCGCCGCCTGGAAATCGCCCGTGCGCTGGCCACCGAGCCCAAGCTGCTGGCGCTGGACGAGCCGGCAGCCGGTATGAACCCGAAAGAAACCGAAGACCTGAAGACGCTGATGGAGAAGATCCGCAACGACGGTGTCACCGTTCTGCTGATCGAACACGACGTGAAGCTGATGATGGGCCTGTGCGACCGTATTGCCGTGCTCGACTACGGCAAGAAAATCGCCGAAGGCGTGCCGGAAGTGGTGCGCAAGGATCCTAAAGTCATTGAAGCTTACCTTGGAGCGGCACACTCATGAGTCTCTTGGAAGTCAAAAACCTGCAAGTGTCCTACGGCGGTATCCAGGCCGTACGTGGCATCGATTTTCACATCAACCAGGGCGAGCTGGTCACGCTGATCGGTGCTAACGGCGCCGGCAAGACCACCACGCTGAAGACCTTGGTGGGCATGGTGAAAAAGTCCGGTGGCTCCATCCATTTCGATGGCAAGGAAACCGACAACATCGCCTCTTTCAACTTTGTGCGTAATGGCCTGGTGATGGTGCCGGAAGGTCGCGGCATCTTTGGCAAGCTGACGGTGGAAGAAAACCTGCAAATGGGTGGCTACCATCGTAACGACAAAGACGGCATCCAGCGTGATATCGAGCGTGGCTACGAGCTGTTCCCGCGCCTGAAAGAGCGCCAGAAGCAGCTGGCCGGTACCCTGTCCGGTGGCGAGCAGCAGATGGTAGCGATGGCGCGTGCCATCATCTCCCAGCCCAAGCTGCTGCTGCTGGACGAGCCGTCCATGGGCCTGGCGCCGCTGATCGTGGAAAAGATCTTCGAGATCATCCAGATGGTGGCCAAGGAAGGCGTGACCATGCTGCTGGTAGAGCAGAACGCCAAGCTGGCGCTGGAAGTGTCGCAGCGTGGCTACGTGATGGAAAGCGGCCGCATCACCATGAGCGGCCCGGCGCAAGAGCTGCTGGCCGACGAGCGTGTGCGTAACGCCTACCTGGGCGAGTAAGCCGGTAGTCAGCCACACCAACCCCCTGTCCTGCGGCAGGGGGTTTTTCTTTGTGCTCGCGCCGGCCTGGCAGCTATCATGCTGCTGCCCTCAGTCCTGGAAACCGTCATGACCGCACAAACCGATAGCATGGTGCTGTTGCACCTGCTGCTGGGCTCGCTGATGCTGCCCCCGCTCAATTACCTGCTACTGGCGCTAGCCGGCTGGCTGCTGCAGCGCCGCCGTCCAAAGCTGGGGCGCAGCCTGGTGCTGTTTGCCGGCCTGTCGGCTTATCTGCTTAGTTTGCCGGTGACCGCCATGTGGCTGAACAGCTGGCTGGAACGCTACCCGCCATTGTCGCTGGCGCAAGCGCGCACGGCGCAGGCCATCGTAGTGCTGGGTGGGGGCGTGAAGCCGGCGCCAGAGTATGCGGCCAACGTGCTGACGGGCGCGGCCAACCAGCGCCTGCAATACGGGGCGTGGCTGGCGCGCCAGACCGGCTTGCCGATACTGGTCAGTGGCGGCGCACCGCTGGGCGGGGAGCCGGAGGCCGCAGTCATGGCGCGGGTACTGCTGCAGAGCTATGGCTTGAGCGTGCGCTGGCAAGAAGGCGCATCGCGCACCACGCTGGAAAACGCCCGCTATAGCCAGGCGTTGCTAGCCAAAGACGGCATACAGCGTGTCGTGCTGGTCACGCAGGCCTGGCATATGCCCAGGGCGCTGCCATTTTTCACCGCACAAGGCCTGCAGGTATTGCCCGCCTCTACCGGCTATAGCCGCTACGACGGGCAGGGTCTGGTGCACTGGCTGCCTAGCGGGACGGCATTGCAAGAATGCCACCAGGCGCTGCGCGAGCTTGTTGGAATGTTGTACTATACAATTCGTCAACAATTAGGAAGCTAGAACCATGAAAACCGGTGCACTGATTATTGGGGACGAGCTGCTGTCCGGCAAACGCCAGGACAAGCATATGCAGTCGCTGATCCGTATGTTGGCCGCACGCGGCATGAAACTGGCGTGGGCAGAATACCTGGGCGATGACCCGGCGCGTATCGAAGCTGCGTTGCGTCGTGCCTTTGCCAGTGGCGACCTGGTGTTCAGCTTTGGCGGTATCGGTGCCACGCCGGACGACCACACCCGCGCTTGCGCCGCCGCCGCGCTGGGCGAGCCGTTGGCCGTGCACCCCGAAGCGCGCGCCTTGATAGAAGGGCGCTTTGGCGACGAAGCCTACCCGCACCGCATCCACATGGGTACCTTTCCAGCCAGTGCCAGTATTATCCCCAACCCCGTGAACCAGATTCCCGGCTTCAGCTGTGGCCATGTGCACTTTGTGCCGGGCTTCCCCAATATGGCCTGGCCTATGGTGGAGTGGGTGTTGGATACGCACTACCGCCAGCTGTTCAGCGATAGCCCGGACATAGAGCGCGGCTGTATTGCGCTGGATGCGCGCGAGGGTGACCTGATCAGCCTGATGCAGGACTTTGTCGCCCGCTACCCGGCGCTGCGCCTGTCCAGCCTGCCCAGCTTCGGCAACGAGCGCATCGCCCAGATGCACATCGAGTTCGGTTTTAGCGGCCAGCCTGCGCTGGTGGATATCGCGCTAAGCGAATGGCAAAAGGCGCTGCAGGCCAAAGGCTATACCGTGCAGCCCAAGGCCTGAGCACAAATTGCCACAAGGTTGGCCGCATGACCTGCGGCCAACCCTGGCGAGCTTGACCGGCAGCCGCCCGCTGCCGATACTGGCACTTCGATAAATACCGCCAAGGAGACCGACATGGAAAAAATGGATCTTGCCATCGTGCCGGTCACCGTCTGAGCGGGTATCACGCCTTTCCCCTGCGCCTAGCGCATTCTGCCTTACCCCCTCATTCCGTGCCGCCGGCCCCAGCCAACCGGTGCCGCAGCCAGCCTGCGGCGATAGCCCTTTACGGGCATGGCCCGCTGATTTTGCATGCGGGCCCGTCACGGATACCGACATGTTCACATTCGATTTTTCCCGTCTGGCCGCCATTGGCCTGACGCCAGTTTTACTGCAAAACCTGTTACAGCAAGCACGGTGCGACGGCAGCCTGTTTCGTGTAAGCGCGGTGCACCGCGATGCCGTCTTGCTGCACGATGGCGAGCAAGAGCGCCGTGGCCGGCTAGCCAGTAGCCAGTGGCAAACCCTGCAGGCCGAAGATGGCCTGGCCGTGGGCGACTGGGTGCTGGCTGCCTGCGACCCCGCCGGCGACTGGTGGCTACAACAGCGCCTGGCACCTGTTAACGCGCTACTGCGGCGTAATAGCCACGGCCAGCGCCAGCGCATTGCCAGCAATATTGATACCGCACTGCTGGTGATGGGGCTGGATGGCGATTTCAATCTGCGCCGGCTGGAGCGCTTTGTCAGTATGGTGCAGGCGGCCGATATTACGCCGGTGATCGTGTTGAGCAAGGCCGACCAGTGTGCCGACCCGCAAGCCAGCATGCAGGCAGTACGCCAGCGCCTGCCTGCCGCCATGACAGTGCTGGCGCTAAATGGCACCGATGCGACAAGCTGCGGCCAACTTGCCCCGTGGCTGGGGCAGGGGCAGACGCTGATTGTGCTGGGCAGCTCGGGTGTGGGTAAATCCACGCTCAGCAATACCTTGCTGGGGGAGGCCTGCCAGCAAACCGGCGCGGTGCGGGCTGACGATAGCCGCGGCCGCCACACCACCACAGCGCGTAGCCTGCACCGGCTGCCAGGCGGTGCCTGCCTGATCGACACCCCAGGTGTGCGCACCTTGCAACCAGACCTGGACGAGGCGGCACTGGCAGACAGCTTTGACGATATCGCTCGTCTGGCAAAACAGTGCCAGTTTCGCGATTGCCAGCATCAGCACGAGCCGGGTTGTGCCGTGCGCCCAGTGGTAGACGCCGACCGTTTGCACAATTATTTCAAGCTATTGCGCGAGGCGCGCCGTGGCGAGGAAAGCTTGCTGCAACGCAAGGCGCAGCAGGCAGTGTGGAAACAGCGCAGCAAGGCCATGCGGCAAAAGCAGAAGCTGCTGCGTGATTGAGCAGTGCACCCGCCAATGAAAAAGCCGGTTATCCATGGATAACCGGCTTTTTTACACGCGCCAGCCAGCTAGGCTGGCATGGCTATATAGCGGATCAGGGCTTGCGCTTGGGCGCGCTGAACAGCGCAGCCTGCTGCTGGCGCGGCTTGCCGCCTTGGCCCTGGCGTGCACCACCTTGACCTTGGCCACGTGGTTGTTGCTGCATGCCGGCGTTTTGCTGGCGTGGTGGCTTGCGGCCGGTGAGCGTACCCATGCTCAGCTCGTGCATGGTCAGCGTAGGCTGGCGTGGGCCGTCGTCGTGGAAGAAGTTACCGTTCGGCTCGCCTTGCGGTTTGCGGGGTTTCTCCTGGCGCGGCTGGCGTGGCTTGTCACCGGCGGCTCTGGGCTGTTGCTGGTTGTCGCTGCGTGGCTTGCCGCCGTTGTTGTTGCGGCGGGCCTCGCCGTTCTGGCCGCCCTGCTTGCGTGCACCCTGCGCGGCTTGTTCGCCGGCCGGTTTGGCCGCGCGTGGTGCGCGTTTTTCCTGCGCTTCGCCGCCTTCACGCTGGGCCGGTTTGGCCTGGCGCGGTTTGCCACCCTGGCCCTGGCGACCGCCCTGGCCGCCGCGGCGGTTGTTACCGCTGCTGCCACCTTTTGGCGTGCTGGTCGGGGTGAGTGCGCCGTGAATATAGCGACCCAGGCCGATTTCGATAGCTTGTGGCTCGGCATTCGGGTCGGCTTCAAAGCCCGGGATGGTGAAACGCTCGACGGTTTGCTTGGTCAGCTTCTCGATATCGCGCAGGAAGCCCAGCTCGTCTACGCATACCAGCGAAATGGCTTCGCCCACGCAGCCGGCACGGCCGGTACGGCCAATGCGGTGTACGTAGTCTTCCGGCACATTGGGCAGCTCGTAGTTCACCACGTGCGGCAGCTCTTCGATATCCAGGCCGCGGGCGGCGATATCGGTAGCCACCAGTACCGGCAGGCTGCCGTCCTTGAAGCCGGCCAGCGCCTTGGTGCGCGCACCCTGGCTCTTGTTGCCGTGGATGGCCATGCTGGCGATGCCGGCTTTTTCCAGCTTCTCGGCCAGGCGGTTGGCGCCGTGCTTGGTGCGGGTGAACACCAGTACCTGGTGCCAGTCACCGCCTTTGATCATGCTGATCAGCAGCTCGGTTTTACGGTCGCGGTCTACCAGGTGCACCTTTTGGGTGATCTGGGCGTTGGTCTGGTTCGGGCGTGCTACTTCTACCAGCTTGGGCTGGTTCAGCAGCTTGTCGGCCAGGGTCTTGATCTCGTTGGAGAAGGTGGCGGAGAACAGCAGGTTCTGGCGTTGCTGCGGCAGCAGGGCCAGTACTTTCTTGATGTCGTGGATAAAGCCCATGTCCAGCATGCGGTCGGCTTCGTCCAGTACCAGGATTTCTACGCCGGACAAATCGACGGTTTTCTGGCCGGCGTGGTCCAGCAGGCGGCCCGGTGTGGCTACCAGGATATCTACCGGCTTGCGCAGCGCGGCAATCTGCGGGTTGATACCCACGCCACCGAACATCACCATGGATTTCAGCGGCAGGTATTTGCCGTACTCGCGTACGGATTCTTCAACCTGAGCCGCCAGTTCACGGGTAGGGGTCAGCACCAGCGCGCGCGGGCGGCCTTTCTGTTTGGCCGGGGCGTCCATCAGGCGGTGCAGCAGCGGCAGGGTGAAACCGGCGGTTTTACCGGTACCGGTCTGGGCTGCGGCCAGCAGGTCGCCACCCAGCAATACCTGGGGAATGGCTTGCGCCTGAATCGGGGTGGGGGTGGTGTAACCGGTGTCGGCCACGGCGCGCAGTAGCGGCTCGGCCAGACCCAGTGCAGCAAAAGTCAGTTCGGACATTTATTGTGCAATCAGGATGTCTGCCCATTGCAATGACAATACCAATCCGGGCGGACAAAACATTAGTTCATGGAGTGGGCCGGCAGGCTGCCTGGCCAGAGAGATAGTCGCGTTGATTGGTGGGGACGCGAAGCCGTAAGTTTACATTGAATAGCGTAACTGTGTTGGTAAACCGGCTGTATTTATAGAAAATATCCGCAATGCAAGCCGCGCCGCCGCCAGGCAGCGTGGCTTGCGGCCGGATTAGTGCTGCTGGAAATGCTGCACGATGCTGGAGAAGTCCAGCTTGCCGTTGCCGGCGGCCACGTGCTGCTCAAACAGCTGTTGCGCTTGGCTGCCCATGGGGTTGGCCGCCTGGCTTTGGCTGGCGGTTTCGCTAGCCAGGCGCAGGTCTTTCAGCATCAGCTCGCTCATGAAGCCGCCGCTATAGCCACGGCTGGCGGGGGCGCTGTCCATCACGCCGGGCCACGGGTTGTAGCGGTCCAATACCCAGTTGCTGCCAGAACTGTTGCCCATGATCTGCGACAGCACGGCCGGGTCCAGCCCGTTTTGCACGCCCAGCGCCAGCGCTTCGGCGGTGCCGGCCATCAGGATGCCCAGCAGCATGTTGTTGCACACCTTGGCGGTCTGGCCGGCACCGGCAGCGCCGGCATGGAACAGGTTCTTGCCCATGCTGGCCAGCAGTGGCCGTGCGGCTTCTACGTTGGCCGCATCGCCGCCGATCATGAAGGTGAGGGTGCCGGCAGCGGCGCCGGCGGTGCCGCCGGATACCGGCGCGTCCAGAAAGCGCAGCCCGGTGCTGGCGGCAGCCTCGGCTACGCCACGCGCAGTATGGGCGGCGATGGTGCTGCAGTCGATCACCAGCGTGCCGGCTGGCAGGCGGGCAAACAGGCCGTCTGCGCCCAGGTACAGGCTTTCTACGTGCTGGCCGGCGGGCAGCATCGATACCACGACTTCGGCGCCGTCCACGGCCTGCTGTACGCTGTCGGCAGGGCGGCCACCGGCGTCGGCGAACTGTTCCAGCGCGGTGGCGGACAAGTCGAAACCATTTACGGTGTAGCCCGCTTTCACCAGGTTGGCCGCCATCGGGCCGCCCATATTGCCCAGGCCGATAAATGCGATATGCGTCATGTTCTGTCCTTGCTTGGGGGGATCAGGCTAGCGCGGCCAGCGGGTGGTCGGCGGCGCGCCAGGGTTGGGTAAAGTAGCCGGCTACGGTGTGGCTGTCCACGTCGGCTAGTGTAGGCCGCGCCCATTTGGGCTGGCGGTCTTTGTCTACCAGCAGCGCCCGTACGCCTTCGCGGAACTCCGGCCCGGCGCAGAAGTTCAGCGATAGTGCCAGCTCCATGCGGAACACCTCGGCCAGCGACAGGTGGCGTGCGCGGCGGAAGATCTCCCAGGTGACGGCGGCGCTGGTGGGGCAGCCGGCCAGGTAGGTTTTGGCGGCGGCAGCCAGCCACGGGTCTTCGAAGGTGGTGTGGCGCAGCGCGTGGTCGATGGCGTGCAGCGAGCCTTTGTTCATCAGCGTATGGATGGTGGGCAGATTGCGTTGCAGCGCGCTGTCGGCAACGGTGTCGACGTTCAGGTTTTCCAGCTCGCCCAGCAGGGCGGTGAGGCGGGCATGGTTGGCCGCAGGGTCAGCCTGCCAGTGGCTGGCGGCCATCGCGGCCAACAGCGTGTCCCAGCCACCTTGCGGCAGGATGTGGTCGGCCAGGTTGGCCAGCAGGGCGTCGCGGGCGTTCAGCGGGGCGCCGGTCAGGCCCAGAAACAGGCCGCTCTTGGCCGGCATGCGCTGCAGGAACCAGCTGCCGGCCACGTCCGGGTACAGGCCGATGGTAATTTCCGGCATGGCGATACGGGTGCTGGCCGTGGCTACGCGGTGGCTAGCGCCGGCCATCAGCCCCAGGCCGCCACCCATGACGATGCCGCTACCCCATACCAGCAGCGGTTTGCGATAGGTGTGGATGCGGTAGTCCAGCGCGTATTCGCGGGTGAAGAAGTCTTCGGCTACCGGGTTGGGGTAGCAGTTGTCTGCCAGTAGTGCATCGCGCAGCGCCCGCACGTCGCCGCCCGCGCAGAAGGCTTTGTCACCCGCGCCGCGCAGCAGTACGGCGGCAATGCCGTCGTCGGCGTCCCAGATTGACAGCCGCGCGTCCAGCAGGCGGATCATGTCGAGGTTCAGCGCGTTGAGCGCCTTGTCGGCGTTCAGCGTGGCCACGCCCAGGCGCATGCCGGCGGTGGTGGCGATTTCGTCAAACAGCACAAGCTCGTTCATGGGGTTCTTTCTTTTTTTGCCACGGAAGGCACGGACAAACACGGACTGGCTGCAGGATCGGCATGCAGGCGGGCCTGTCAGGGTTTATTTCCGTGCATTTCGTGTATTCAGTGGCGAAAAGGGTTTAACGGTTTTTCCACACCGGCGCGCGTTTTTCCAGGAAGGCATTCACGCCTTCGCGCTGGTCTTCGCTATCGAACAGCTGGACGAACAGCTCGCGCTCGTGGATCAGGTTGGCCGCAGGCGGCGCGTAGCGGGCGCGCTGCACCAGCGTCTTGCAGGCGCTGACGGCCACCGGCGACTGGCGGCCAACCTTGTCGGCCAGCGCCAGTGCCGCGTCGCGCGCGGCCCCTTTGGCCACCACTTCTTCTACCAGGCCGATGCGCAGCGCGGTGGCGGCGTCCACCCGCTCGCCGCACAGGATCATGCGTTTGGCCCAGCCTTCGCCCACCAGCCACGGCAGGTTCTGCGTACCGCCGGCGCACGGCAGCAGGCCGACGGCGGCTTCCGGCAGCGCCATCTGCGCCTGCTCTTCGGCAATGCGGATGTCGCAGGCCAGCGCGCACTCCAGCCCGCCGCCCATGGCGTAGCCGTTGATGGCGGCAATGCTCACGCCACGGAAGCCGGATAGCGCCTCGAACGCCGCGCCGAAGGCCATGGCGGCGCTGGCGGCGTGGCCTTTGTTGCCGTCGGCAAACTGCCTGAGGTCGGCGCCGGCACTGAAGAATTTCTCCCCCTTACCCGTGATCACCAGTGCGTAGATGCTGCGGTCGGCGTTCAGGTCGGCCACCAGCTGCTGCAAGGCCTGCAGGCTGTCCAGCGTCCAGGTGTTGGCCGGCGCGTTGGCGATGGTGACCAGCGCGGTGTGGCCGATCTTTTCCACGTTGAGGTTGGTGTAGTTCATGGTGTGGTTTCCTGATTGTTTTGTCGATTCGCTAGCTAAGTAACATCTGATTGTTGGCCACGAACCCCACGAAAAAACACGAAAGGATTCGCTGTGGCTAAGTAAAAGTGCGTTTTTGTTTTTTGCCACGGAATACACCGAAGGCACGGAAAAGGCGGGCCGCTGTTGTGTGATCTGCTCGGCTTGCCATCGTTTTTTCGTGCCATTCGTGTGTTTTCGTGGCCAATCTGTTTTTGCCTTCAACCTTGGTACGGCATCTGATTGTTGGCCACGAACCCCACGAAAAAACACGAAAGGATTCGCTGTGGCTAAGTAAAAGTGCATTTTCTCTTTTGCCACGGAATACACCGAAGGCACGGAAAAGGCGGGCCGCTGTTGTGTGATCTGCCCGGCTTGCCCTCGTTTTTTCGTGCCTTTCGTGTGTTTTTGTGGCCAATCTGTTTTTGTCTTTAGTCCTCGCTAGCGCAGGCTGTCCAGCGCGCCGTCTTGTAACAGGCGGCGGGCGGTGATGACGCGCATGATTTCGTTGGTGCCTTCCAGTATCTGGTGCACGCGGTTGTCGCGCACATAGCGTTCCAGCGGGTACTCCTTGATATAGCCATAACCGCCAAACAGTTGCAGCGCCTCGTTGGCTACCTTGAAGCCGGTGTCGGTGGCCAGGCGCTTGGCCATGGCGCAGTAGGTGGTGGCGTCCGGGCTGCCGTTATCCAGCTGCCAGGCGGCCAGGCGCACCATCTGGCGCGCGGCAATCAGCTCGCAGGCCATGTCGGCGAGGCGGAACTGCACGCTTTGTAGTTCGGCCAGCGGCTGGCCGAACTGCTGCCGTTCCTGCACGTAGCGGGTGGCGGCTTCCAGCGCGGCCTGGGCGGTGCCTACCGAGCAGGTGGCGATGTTGATGCGGCCGCCGTCCAGCCCCTTCATGGCAAAGGTGAAGCCCTGGCCTTCCTGCCCCAGCAGGTTGGCCGCCGGTACCCGTACGTTATCGAAGGTGATGGTGCGCGTGGGCTGGCTGTTCCAGCCCATTTTCTTTTCTTTCTTGCCGTACTGGATGCCGGGCAGGTCGGCCGGTACCACCAGCGCCGAAATGCCTTTGGCGCCCGGCCCGCCGGTGCGCGCCATCACTACCAGCACGTCGGTGCTGCCCGCGCCGCTGATGAAGGCCTTGCTGCCGTTCAGCACGTAGTATTCGCCGTCGCGTTCGGCGCGGGTTCGCAGGTTGGCCGCATCGGAGCCGGCGCCCGGCTCGGTAAGGCAGTAGCTGCCAAACTTGTGCCCGGCGGCCAGCGCCGGTACCCATTCTGCCGCCACGTCGGGGCGGGCAAAGCTGCCTATCATCCAGCTCACCATATTGTGGATGGTGAGGTAGGCGGTGGTGCTGGTGCAGCCGGCAGCCAAGGCCTCGAAGATGATGGCGGCGTCCAGCCGCGGCAGGCCCAGGCCGCCGTATTCGGTAGGGGTGTACAGGCCGCAGAAGCCCATGTCGCCGGCGCGGCGCAGCACGTCCAGCGGGAAGATTTCCTGTTCGTCCCAGTGTGCGGCGTGCGGTGCCAGCTCGCAGCGGGCAAACTCGCGGGCGCTGTCCTGAAAGGCCAGCTGTTCGTCGCTGAGTGCAAAGTCCATACAGAATCCTTTGTCGAGTAGGCCGGGTGAGGGTAGGTACACCCGGCCTTTGGCCACGAAGCGCACGTCAGGCAAAACGGTTCTTGTGCGTTGTCGTGCGTGTCGTGGCTACGCAGGCTTATTTCAGCGAGATGGTGGTTTGTACCTTGCCGCTGCTGGCGTCGTCGTCAAACCAGCGGCTGGTAACGGTCTTGGTCTGGGTATAGAACAGCACCACTTGCTTGCCGTACGGGCCCAGGTCGCCCAGCTTGGACGCGCGCGAGCCGGTAAAACTGAACAGCGGCACCGGCACCGGAATCGGCACGTTGACGCCCACCTGGCCCACGTCGATGTCTTCCTGGAAGCGGCGGGCGGCGGCGCCGCTCTGGGTAAAGATGGCGGTGCCGTTACCGTTGGGGTTGGCGTTGATCAGCTCGATGGCCTCGTCCAGCGTGTCGGCGGCCATCAGGCACAGTACCGGGCCGAAGATCTCTTGCTCGTAGATGCTCATGCCGGGCTGTACACCACTAAAGATGGTGGGGCCCACAAAGTTGCCTGCCGGGTAGCCGGCCACGCTGACATCGCGGCCATCCAGTGCCAGGGTGGCGCCGTCGGCCACGCCGCGTTCGATCAGGCCGTGGATGCGCTCGCGCGCAGCGCAGCTGATTACCGGGCCTAGGTCCGGGTTGTCGATGCCGGCGCCCACGCGCAGGCTTTGTGCCTTGGCCACCAGGTCCGGCAGCCACTGCTGTGCTTCGCCCACCAGAATGGCCACGCTCAGCGCCATGCAGCGCTGGCCGGCGGCGCCAAAGGCGGCACCGGTGAGCTGGTTCAGCGCTTGTTCCTTGTTTGCGTCGGGCATGACTACCGCGTGGTTTTTGGCACCCATCATGCATTGCACGCGTTTGCCGGCCAGGCTGGCACGGTTGTACACGTGGGTGCCCACGCGGGTGGAGCCGACAAAGCTGATGGCCTTGATGTCGGGGTGATCGCACAGCGCGTTCACCACGTCCGGCCCGCCATGCACCACATTCAGCACGCCTGCCGGTACGCCGGCCTGCAGCGCCAGCTCCACCAGCCGCATGGTGACCAGCGGGTCTTGCTCGGATGGCTTCAGCACGAAGGTGTTGCCGGTAGCGATGGCCATGGGGAACATCCACAGCGGAATCATGGCCGGGAAGTTGAACGGGGTAATGCCGGCGCACACGCCCAGCGGCTGCATCACGGTGTAGGTGTCCACGCCGCCGGCCACGTTTTCGGCGTACTCGCCCAGCTGCAGGGTGCCGATGTTGGCCGCATGCTCCACCACCTCCAGCCCGCGGAAGATGTCGCCCTCGGCGTCGGCCAGCGTTTTGCCCTGTTCGGCGGTGAGCAGGGCGGCCAGCTCTTTCATGTGCTCGCGGATCAGCTGCTGTAGCTTCAGGAAGATGCGGGCGCGGGTGCCGATGGGGGTTTTCTTCCAGTGCTTGAACGCGGCCTTGCCGGCTGTAATGGCGGCAGCTACCTCGTCGGCGGTGGCCATCGGCACGCGCGCCAGCGCCTCTTGAGTGGCCGGGTTCACGACCTCACGCCATTCGGTAGTACGCGACTCGACAAATTCGCCGCCGATCAGCAGCTTGACGGTGGGCAGGTGCGACATGGTGTTCTCCTGTGTGGCCGTGTGGGCACGGTTTTAGTGTTCGTTAACGTAAACGTCAATTGAGCATCAAATTAAAGCAAGTGCTTGGTTTTTTCCATCCTGCATGTTGGCCGCACGCGGAAAACACTGTTCTTGTGGCGGTAGTGGTACAGCCGGGGGCGTACTGCAATCGATTGCTCGCCCGGCTTTGATGCGTGGTTACTGCCTGGTGGCAAGGGTGGGGGCGGGCTATGCCGCCCCAGGTGGTTTTCTGCTTAATACGCGTAAAAGCCCTTGCCGCTCTTGCGCCCCAGTTGGCCGGCCGCCACCAGCTGCACCAGTAGCGGGCAGGCGCGGTACTTGGAGTCGCGGAACTCGCGGTACAGGATGTCCATGATGGACAGGCAGGTATCCAGGCCGATCAGGTCGGCCAGCGCCAGCGGGCCGATGGGGTGGTTCATGCCCAGCTTCATTACGGTGTCGATGTCTTCGGCGCTGGCCAGGTTTTCATACAGCACAAAGGCGGCCTCGTTGATCATTGGCATCAGTACACGGTTGGACACAAAGCCGGCGCCGTCTTTTACGGTGACTGGCGTCTTGCCCAGTTCCAGGCTTAGGGCGTGGATGCGGGCGTGGGTGTCGTCGCTGGTTTGCAGGGCGCGGATGATTTCCACCAGCTGCATCACCGGTACCGGGTTCATGAAGTGCATGCCAATCACGCGCTCCGGCTTTTTCACCCACGAGGCGATGGTGGTCAGCGAGATGGACGAGGTATTGGACGCCAGAATGGTGTCGGCGGGTACCGCGTCGGCCAGTTGGCGGAAAATCTGTTCCTTGGTTTGCGCGTTTTCGGTGGCGGCTTCTACCACCAGCTCGCAGCCGGCCAGTTCGGCAAGCTGGGTGCTGCCGCGGATGCGCGACAGTACTGATACCGCCTCGTTGTCGTTGAATACGCCTTTTTTTACCAGCCGGCTGAGGCTGCTGCTGATGGCGGCCAGGCCACGGTCCAGCGCGGCTTGCGATACGTCTGTCAGGATGACGTTAAAGCCTGCCTGGGCAAAAACCTGGGCAATACCGTTACCCATGGTGCCGGCGCCTACCACGCCTACGATGCGGGATGTCATTGCTTGCTCTCCTTGCGGTGTTGCCAATCTGGCGATAAGTTTCAGTTTACGTTAACGTAAACATGTTGACCATGACAAGCAAGCCATGTTTCGGTTTGTTGCGGTGGCTAGCCGGCGGGGTGCTGGCTTGGCGCTGCCGTATTACAATACTGCAACGCTTCATTGGCTATTCCGCCCGTATATCATCAGGAGACGACGTGACTGCAGCAGCAGACCGCACATTCAGTATTTCCGAGTTGGCGCAGGAGTTCGACGTCACTACACGCGCTATCCGCTTTTACGAGTCGGAAGGGCTGCTCACCCCGGAGCGCCAGGGCCAGCGCCGCATCTATTCGCGCCGCGACCGCGTGCGGCTGATGCTGACGCTACGCGGCAAGCGCATCGGCTTGTCGCTGCTGGAAATCCGCGAGCTGTTCGAGCTGTACGATGCGGCCAACAACGACGAGCCGCAGCTCACGAAATTTGTCGATATCCTCACTCGCCGCGAACAGCAGCTGACGCAGCAGATGCAGGATATCCAGCTGGTGTTGCGCGAAATCGGCCAATTGAAGGCGCAGTGCGAGCACTGGATGGAAAAGCGTAGCGGCGGGCTGCCGGAATAAGCCCGCCTGTTTTTGTCGGGCCGGCATGTCAAAAGCCGCAGCGTCTGCTGCGGCTTTTTTACGGTGACAGCCATGGAGCCATGGCTGTTGATGGTCAGCTTTGCTGCTGTTGCCAGTGCTGCATTTCTTGCTCGATAAAGTGATTGACCAGGTCTGAAAACAAGCGTTCGATGGCGTCCGCATTCAGGCCTTCCTGTTCGGCCCACTGTCGACGCTGTGCCAGCATGGCGGCAAAGCGTTCGGGGCGCGTACAGCGGTGGCGGATGTCTTGAACTTGGCCGCTGCCAGAACGTATTGGTAGCGTTGGCCGATAAGGTGAACCACCGCCCGGTCAAGCAAGTCGATTTCGGCGCGGATGTCATCCATATTGCTGCATTGTTCGGGCCTGAGCTTGTTGTCGATTTGCATGCTTTCCCCCTTGCGGCTTTCTGTTTATACGGCTTGATCTTCCGCCTCGTGGCACGCCACGCACAGCTTGTTGCCGTCCGGGTCGCGAAAGTAGGCGCCGTAGTAATGCGGGTGGTAGTGCGGCCGCAGGCCGGGGGCGCCTTCGCAGCGGCCGCCGTGCGCCAGCGCAGCCTGGTGGGCGGCGTCTACCTGGCTGCGAGTGGCCGCCAGCAGGGCGATGGTCTGGCCGTTGCCCGGGGTGGCAGCCTTGCCGTCCAGCGGCTTACCGATCAGTAGCAGCGGGCGCGGGCCGGGTTCGCTTTGCCAGCCTGCCCACGGGCGGGACGGGTCGCAAAAGCGTTCGCGAATGCCCAGCGCCTGCATCAGCGGGCGATAGAAGGCGAGGGCGCGGTCGAAGTCATTGATGCCGATGCAGATATGCGAAAACATGCGGTCTCCTGTATGGCTGGGCGGGTGGGCTGTCTGGCCGGGTGTAGGGTGGTGCGGCCAACTCAGGTCATGATGATGCCATTCATGCTGCGGTGTCTACGCCACAGCGCGCCGTGTCGGGCTTGAAATGACTGCCTTGTTTACGTTAACGTAAACGTTATACAACCGGAGGCGTGAATCATGCACAAGGAAGCGATCGTAATTGTCGGTATGGCCCGTACGGCCATGGGTGGGTTTCAGGGCATGTTTGCCAGCCAGAGCGCCAGCGACCTGGGTGCGGTAGCCATTCGCGCTGCGGTAGAGCGTGCCGGCATTGCCCCCGATACCGTAGAAGAGGTAATCATGGGCTGCGTACTGCCTGCCGGGCAGGGCCAGGCGCCAGCGCGCCAGGCGGCCATCAAGGGCGGGCTGCCACTGGGGGCGGGTGCCACCACCATCAACAAGATGTGCGGCTCCGGCATGAAGGCGCTGATGCTGGCCAATGACCTGTTGAAAGCCGGTGCGGTCAACGTCATGGTGGCCGGTGGCATGGAAAGCATGAGCAATGCCCCGTATGTGATCCCGAAAGCGCGTGGTGGCCTGCGCCTGGGTCACGGCGAGATCAAGGACCATATGTTCCTCGATGGCCTGGAAGACGCCTACGACAAAGGCAAGCTGATGGGTGTGTTTGCCGAGGCTTGTGCTGACAAATACGACTTTAGCCGCGCCGCGCAGGACGAGTACGCCATTACTTCGCTGACCCGCGCGCAGCAGGCTATTACCAGCGGTGCCTTTGCCGGCGAGATTGCGCCTGTCACCATTAGTGGCCGCAAGGGCGACGAGGTCGTGAGCGTGGACGAGCAGCCGCTGAAGGCCAACCTGGACAAGATCCCCACGCTGAAACCGGCTTTCCGCAAGGACGGCACCGTGACACCGGCCAACGCCAGCTCCATTTCCGACGGTGCCGCCGCGCTGGTGCTGATGCGTGAAAGCGATGCGCTGGCGCAGGGCCTGACCCCGCTGGCGCGTATTGTTGGCCACAGCACCCACGCGCATGAGCCGGCGTGGTTCTCTACCGCCCCGGTGGGTGCCATGCAGAAGCTGTTTGCCAAAACCGGCTGGACGGCGGACGACGTAGACCTGTTCGAGATCAACGAAGCCTTTGCCGTGGTGACCATGGCTGCCATGCACGACCTGGGTCTGCCGCACGCAAAAGTCAACGTCAACGGCGGTGCCTGCGCGCTGGGCCACCCGATTGGCGCCTCTGGCGCCCGCATCGTGGTATCGCTGATCGCAGCGCTGCAGGCGCGCGGCGGCAAGCGCGGCGTGGCCAGCCTGTGTATCGGCGGCGGCGAAGCCACCGCCTTGGCGGTAGAGCTGGTTTAACTAGGCGCTGGCCACGGAAGACACGTTAGGCTTTTTTAGCCATGCAATTGACGGAATATGCCGAAGCGGTGGCGTTTGCGTTGGCTTTTCGTCTGTGGTTTTCGTGTTTTTCGTGGCAAACGGGCTTGGCCTTGGCCCGCAAAGGCAGGCTTGGCCGCTATCAGGCATAGATAAGCAAAGGAATCAGCATGTTGCTGACAACAGAACAAGAACAGGTTGTGGACGCGGTACGCCGCTTTGTGGCAAGCGAGGTGGCGCCGCATGCGGCAGCGTGGGACCGTGAGCATACCTTTCCGCGCCAGGCGCTGAGCGGCCTGGGCGAGCTGGGCTGCTTTGGCCTGACCGTGTCGCCAGACTGGGACGGCGCCGGCTTCGATTACCTGACGCTGGCGGCGGTCATCGAAGAAATCGCCGCCGGTGACGGCGCGCTGTCCACCATTATCTCGGTGATCAACTCGGTGGGCTGCGGCCCGATCGAGCGCTTTGGCAACGACTGGCAGAAAGACACCTTTCTGCGCCGCATCGCCCGTGGCGAGTGGGTGTCGGCGTTCTGCCTGACCGAGCCGGACGCAGGGTCTGATGCGGCCAACCTGCGCAGCCGTGCCGTGCGCGACGGCGACGATTACGTCCTCAACGGTGTGAAGCAGTTCATCACCAATGGCAAGCACGCCGACGTCGCCATCGTGTTTGCGGTGACTGACCCGGTAGCCGGCAAGAAGGGTATCAGCGCCTTTCTGGTGCCCACCGCTACGCCAGGCTACACCGTGGCCAAAGTGGAAGACAAAATGGGCCAGCACGCGTCCGATACCTGCCAGATCGTGTTCGATAACGTGCGGGTGCCGGCCAGCCACCGTTTGGGGGCGGAAGGCGAGGGCTACAAGATCGCGCTGGCCAATCTGGAATCCGGCCGCATCGGCATTGCTGCGCAGTGCCTGGGCATGGCGCGGGCAGCGCTGGAGTTTGCCACCCGCTACGCCACCGAGCGCCACACCTTTGGCCAGCCCATCATCCGCCACCAGGCGGTGGGTTTCCGTCTGGCCGAGGCGGCGGCACGGCTGGAGGCGGCCCGCCAGCTGGTGTGGCACGCCGCCGCGCTGAAAGACGCCGGCAAGCCCTGCCTGAAGGAGTCCAGCATGGCCAAGCTGATGGCCTCGGAAATGGCCGAGGCGGTGTGCTCGGCAGCCATCCAGACGCTGGGCGGCTACGGCTACCTGAGCGACTACCCGGTGGAGCGCATCTACCGCGACGTGCGCGTGGCGCAGATTTACGAAGGCACGTCGGACGTGCAGAAGCTGGTGATTGCGCGGGCGCTGGAAGACGCGTTGCGCTAAGCCCCGCGCGGGCGGCCGGGGTTGGCCGCAGGCAGCAGCAAGGGCCGGTGCACGCACCGGCCCTTGTGTCGTTCAGCCCCGGCTACGCTCAGCGGCCAACCTTGTCTAGTGAGGCGGCAAAGTCGCCAGCGTCCTGGTAGCCGATGACTTTGTGCACCAGCTCGCCCTTCGCACTGTACAGCATGATGCCAGGCGGGCCGTACAGGCCAAAACGCTGCAGTAGCGCCTGGTGCTCGGCGTTGTTGGCGGTGACGTCGGCCTGCAGCAGGCGCAGCTTGCCCATGCGGGCGGCAATAGCCGGGTCGCGGAAGGTGGTTTCTTCCATCTCGATGCAGCTCACACACCAGTCGGCGTAGAAGTCCAGCAGTACCGGCTGGCCGGCGGCTTTGGCCTGCGCCAGCGCAGCGTCCAGCTCGGCGCTATTGGCAATGCGCTGGAACGCCGGCTTGGCAGCCAGCTGGCCTTGCCAGATACCGGCCAGCGGCAAGCGTGGTGATGGCGCGCCGGTGGCGGCTCCCACGATTTGTAGCAGCCCGGCCAGCGCCAGCGCGGCAGCGATCAGGCGCACCAGCCAGCGCCCGGCGCCGCGAGGTGTCGGCCGTTGCCGGCTCAGCAGCAGCGACCACGCGCTGCCCAGCGCCAGCGCGGCCCACAGCAGCATGGTCAGCCATACCGGCAGGAAGGGACCGGCCATCCAGATGGCCACGCCCAGCATTACCACGCCGAAGGTGTATTTCACCTGCTGCATCCAGGCGCCGGCGCGCGGCAGGATGTGGCCGCCAAAGGTGCCCACCAGCAGCAGCGGCAGGCCCAGGCCCATTGCCATGGCGTACAGCGCGGCACCACCCAGCACTGCGTCGCCGGTCTGGCCGATGTAGCCCAGCGCCAGCGCCAGTGGTGGCGCCACGCACGGGCCTACCAAGAGTGCCGACAAGGCGCCCATGGTAAACACGCTGGCCAGGCGGCCGCCGCCCAGCTTATTGCTCTGGTTGGCCAGCCGGCTTTGCAGCGCCGACGGCAGCTGGATGGTAATCAGGTCGAACATGCCCAGCGCAAAAACCACCATCAGCGCGCTGGCCGCCAGAATCACCACCGGCTGCTGTAGCCAGACGGTGAGCAGGCTGCCGGTTTTGCCTGCCACAACGCCGACGGCAGTGTAGGTAAGTGCCAGACCCTGCACGTAGGCCAGGGTCAGCACAAAGCCGCGTGTCTTGTTAAGGCGGCTACCCTGGCCGGCCACCATGCTGGAAACAATCGGCAGCAGCGGGTACATGCAGGCGGTAAACGCCATGCCGATACCGGCCAGCAGGAAGGTGAGCAGTGTGCCCAGCCATTGCTGGCGGCTGAGCGTTGGCGCGTTCTCGTCTGAGGTGGCGGCCGGGCTGAGCCAGTCTGCCAGCCGGCCGTCGCCAGGCTTCAGCTTGTGGGTGTAGGGCGGGTAGCACAGGCCGGCGTCGGCACAGCCCTGTATGGTGGCGAGCAGTGTGAAGTTATCTGGCAGGGCGGCCGCCGTGATCGGCACGGTAAAGGTCACACGCTGGTGGTATACCTGTTGCAAGCCAAAGTACGGGTCCTGTTTGGTCTCGCCGGTGGGCAGCTGTGGCGTACCCAGCAGGCCGGCCGGTTCGCTGACAATACGGGTGCGGTCGCGGTACAGGTAGTAGCCTGGTGCAATGTTCACGTGTACCAGCAGCTGCTGGCCTTGTTGCTCCAGCCGGGCGGCAAAGGCTTTTTCGGGGGGGAGCAGGTCGTTCGGGTCCAGTGCGCTGGCCGGCAGGGCGGCAAACAGCAACAGCAAGGGGAACAGCCAGTGAAACAGACGCGACAATGCGGGCATGATGGGCATGGGCAGGCAAGTAAACAAGGGGTAGACCACACCGGTAAGGCGGTGTTCCAGCGGGCTGCAGCTTATCACAGCCACCGTGGTCGCGTGGCGATTGGCATTTAAACGAGTGTTTGCTTATGCTAATGTCGCGTCAGAGGAGAACCTATGGATAAGACCATTCACTTTGCCCACGCCAACAGCTTTCCGGCGCCCATCTATCGCCAGCTGCACGAGGTATGGCAGCAGGCTGGTTACGAGGTGGGCTTTTTGCCGTGCAGCGGCCACGACCCGCGCTACCCGGTAAGCGATGGTTGGCCGCAGCTGGTGGACGAAATGGTCAGCCATATGCGTGCCTGCTATCGCGGCCCGGTACACGGGGTAGGGCATTCGCTGGGGGGCATTTTGCTGTTTTTATCCGCTATTCGCGCCCCCGAGCTGTTTCGCAGCGTGGTGTTGCTGGATTCGCCGCTGCTGTCGCCGCAGCGCGCTTTCGGTATCTGGCTGGCCAAGCGGCTGGGCTTCATCCAGAACGTGACCCCTGGCGGTACCGGCACGCTGAAACGGCGCGATAACTGGGCCAGTGTCGCGTCGGTATACGACTACTTTGCGCGCAAAGCGGCGTTTGCGCGTTGGGCGCCCGAGGTGCTGCACGACTACGCCGAACTGGGCACCGAAGACAATGGGCAGGGCGGCCGTCGTTTGCTGTTCCGCCCACAGGTGGAGCACGACATCTACGGTACGCTGCCGCATCACTACTGGCAGCTGCGCGGCCAACTACAAGTGCTCATGCACTATGTAGCTGGCGAGGGCAGTGATGTGACCCGGCCGTCCGACCTGGCTTTCATGCAGAAGTACTTTGGCGCCCGCATCCACTGGCACCACGGTAGCCATTTGTTCCCGATGGAGCAGCCACAGGACACAGCCGCGTTCGTGCTCAATCTATTGCAGCCGGGCTGACCGCGCAGGACAGTTTCAGCTGGCCAGCAGGTCGCGGCTGTCGATGCGGGCGTAGGCCGAGTGGTTGTGGATGGACTCGAAGTTTTCCGACGACACCACAAAGTGGCGCACGCCGGCCACGCCTTGCAGCGCGGCCGCCACGTCGCGCACCAGGTCTTCCACGAATTTGGGGTTGTCGTAGGCCTGCTCGGTCACCACTTTTTCGTCACTGCGTTTTAGCAGGCCGTACAGCTGGCACGATGCCTGCGCTTCGGCCAGCGCAATCAGCGTTTCTGCGCTCAGGCTATTGTCGGCTTCCGCTTCGATAACAATATGCGAGCGCTGGTTGTGCGCGCCATAGCGCGAAATCTGCTTGGAGCACGGGCACAGGCTGGTTACCGGCACCGTTACCTGCAGCCGGTAGCGGTATTCGCCTTGCGCTACGCTGCCGTCCAGGCATACCTGATAGTCCAGCAGGCTCACCACGCCCGATGCGGGGGCGGTTTTATGCAAAAAGTAGGGGAAGCTCAGGCAGATGCGCGCACCGTCGCTTTCCAGCCGTGTTGCCGTGGCGCGCACCAGCGCCTCGAAGCCCCCGGCGTCCAGCGGTACTTGCTGCTCGTGCATCAGCGCCACAAAGCGCGACATGTGGGTGCCTTTTTGCGTGGCGGGCAGCGCCACGGTGAGCTGGCAGTCGGCAATGGTGTGCTGTACGCCGCCGTCTTGCTGGCGGATGGCCAGCGGGTGGCGCAGGCCTTTGATGCCTACTTCGCGTATGGGGATGCGGCGCAGGTCGGGGTGGTTTTGTACGTCGGGGATGCTTGTCGGGTTCATGCCGGGCTTTGATATGAAATGTTACGGTATAACATATTGCCATCAATAGTCGCCTTCGGTAAACAGGCAAGAAAAAGCCCGCCGTGCGGAGCAGGGCGGGCGAGATGTCGTGGCGTATTGCAGAAAGGCTAGCTTGCGGCCAACCATAGCCCCAGCAGCATGCCCAGCATGGACATGCCCAGCGCCGGCGCGCAGGCACGCGCCAGCGCGCGGCCGCCAATGCTGGCGATCAGCCCGAACTTGAACACGGTATTGCTGAACACCGCCAGCGCCATGGTCACCAATAGCGGCGTGGTGGCCAGCTGTTGCTGGCCAAACAGCTCCAGCGCAGTGAGGCTGATGGCGTCTACATCGTTCAGGCCGGACACCAGTGCCACCACGTACAGGCCGCTTTCGCCAAACAGGTCGCGCAGCCAGGCCGAGCACAGCATGACCACGGCAAACATGGCGGCAAAGCCCAGTGCGATGCTGAGTTTGGCCGGGTTTTTCAGGGTGAGCTCGGGGGCATTTTCTTGCGGTGTTTGCCGTTTGCCCAGGATAAACAAGGTGGCCAGCCCGGCCAGTAGCGCGGGTAGCATCATGCTGGCTACGCTGCGTGCGCTGGCGGGGGCGATGGCCAGTGCCAGCAGGCTGAGGCGTACGAACAGCACCATATTGGCCAGCAGGATCACCCGCGTTGCCAGCCGCAGCGAGCCGGGGTTGGCCGCTGCCTCGCGCGCGTACACCAGGCTGGTGGCGGTGGTGGACACCAGGCCGCCCAGAATGCCCAGCACCGGCGCGCCCACGCGCTCGCCCAATATCTTCACTGCCAGGTAGCCGGCCAGGCCCACACCCACGATCAGCACCACCAGCAGCCAGATGCGGTGCGGGTTGAAGGCCAGATAGGGGCCAAAGCCCTGGTTGGGCAGGATGGGCAGGATGATGAAGGTCAGTGCGGCAAACTGCAGCAGCGATAGCAGGTCTTGCCGCTCCAGCTGGTTGGAAAAATTGGACAGCTCCGGCTTCAGGTACAGCAAGCCGGTGGTGATGATACCCAGCGCAATCGCCAGCTCGGTATTACCCAGCCCCACCATCAGCCCCAGCGTATACGCGACCAGTAGCGCAATCACCGAGGTGGTGCGCGGCTCGGGGCCGGCGCCTTCGTTGCCGCCGTTGCCCAGCGGCAAGAAGCCCAGCATGGCCACCGCCAGCAGCCCGGCCGGCATCAGCCACGGCAGCGTGGTTTGTGCGGCCAACATGGCCAGCATGGTGCCCAGCAGGCTCACCAGCGGGAAGGTACGGATGCCGGCCAGCACGCGGCGCTTGCGTTCGCGCTCCACGCCGATCAGCAGGCCGATGCCCAGGCTGGACAGCAGCATGGGCAGCGCGGCGTAGGGTGTGTTGGCCAGGTGCAGCCAGTGGTGTACGTCCAGGCTTGTCATGGTTTTATCCTGTAGACGATAGGCAAGAAAAAGGCCTGCAGCACGGGGCGGCAGGCCTGTCGGGTGGTGGCAGGCTAGTGTGCGGCCAACCTGGTGGCAATGCTGTGCTGGATGCCGGCGGCGTCCAGACCGCAGTCGCTCAGTAATACAGCCGGGTCCCCATGTTCAACATAGTCATCCGGCAGGCCCAAGTGCAACATCGGCACGCTGATACCGGCGGCAGCCAGTATCTCGGCACAGCCGCTGCCAGCACCGCCCATGATGGCGTTTTCTTCAACCGTTACCAGCAGGCTGTGGCTGGCTGCGAGTTCGCGGATCAGCGCTTCGTCCAGCGGCTTCACAAAGCGCATGTCGGCCACGGCCGCATCCAGCGCTTCGGCGGCGGCCAGTGCCGGCTGCACCATGCTGCCAAACGCCAGTATGGCTACCTTGCCCGCGCCCTGGCGGCGCAGCACGCCCTTGCCTACTGGCAGCGCGGTCATGGTTTGCTCGATGGTGGCGCCCGGCCCGGTGCCGCGCGGGTAGCGTACGGCGGTAGGGCTGTCCAGGCTGAAGGCGGTGTACAGCAGCTGGCGGCACTCGTTTTCGTCCGACGGCGCCATCACCGTCATATTGGGGATGCAGCGCAGATAGGACAGGTCGAAGGAGCCGGCGTGCGTCGGGCCGTCGGCGCCCACCAGGCCGGCGCGGTCGATGGCGAACACCACCGGCAGGTTTTGCAGCGCCACGTCGTGGATCAGCTGGTCGTAACCGCGTTGCAGGAAGGTGGAGTAGATCGCTACCACGGGCTTCAGACCGTCACAGGCCATGCCGGCGGCAAAGGTTACCGCGTGTTGCTCGGCGATGGCCACGTCGAAGTAGCGGTCCGGGTGCTCTTTTTCAAAGCGCACCAGGCCGGAACCCTCGCGCATGGCCGGGGTAATGCCCACCAGGCGTTTGTCCAGCTTGGCCATGTCGCAGATCCAGTCACCGAAAATCTGCGTGTACTGCGGCTTGCCACCGCCTTTGCTGCCGGCCAGGCCACAGGCCGGGTCGAACTTGGTCACGCCGTGGTATTTCACCGGGTCGTTTTCGGCCAGCTTGTAGCCCTGGCCTTTCTTGGTGACGATGTGCAGGAACTGCGGCCCTTTCAGGCTCTTGATGTTCTTGAGCGTGTCGACCAGCACGTCCAGGTCGTGGCCATCGATCGGGCCGATATAGTTGAAGCCGAACTCCTCAAACAGCGTGCCGGGGGTAAAGAAGCCCTTCACGTGTTCTTCCATCTTGCTGGCGATATCGCGCAGTGGCGGCGCAATACCCAGCACTTTGTTGCTGCCTTCTTTTACCGCGGCGTAGAAACGCCCGCTCATCAGCTTGGCCAGGTAGTTGTTCAGCGCGCCTACATTGGGCGAGATCGACATATCGTTATCGTTGAGGATCACCAGGAGGTCGGTGTCCATCGCGCCGGCGTTGTTCAGCGCCTCGAAGGCCTGGCCGGCGGTCATCGAGCCGTCGCCGATGATGGCAATGCTCTTGCGCGGAATATTCTGCAGTTTGGCGGCTACCGCCATGCCCAGCGCGGCGCCGATAGACGTGGACGAGTGGCCCACGCCGAAGGTGTCGTACTCGGACTCGTCACGCTTGGGGAAGCCCGCCAGGCCGCCTTTCTGGCGCATGGTGTGCATCTGTTCGCGGCGACCGGTGAGGATCTTGTGCGGGTAGGTCTGGTGGCCTACGTCCCACACCAGACGGTCGTCCGGCGTATTGAATACGTAATGCAGGGCGATGGTCAGCTCGATGCTGCCCAGGTTGGAGGCAAAGTGGCCGCCGGTTTTGCTAACCGAGCTCACCAGGAAGTCGCGCAGCTCGCGGGCCAGCTGTGGCAGCTTACTGCGGTCCAGGGTTCTGAGGTCGGCCGGACTCTGTATGGTGTCGAGCAGTGTAGTCATGATATTGCTTTTGTTATGGTCAGAACGAGCGTGCCACGATGTAGTCGGCCAGCTGTTTCAGGCGGTCGGCACGGTCGCCAAACGGCGTCAGCGCGGCCAGCGCGTCGTCGTACAGGTCGCGGGCAAACTGTTTTGCCTCGCCCAGGCCCATCAGGCTCACATAAGTAGGCTTGTCGTTGGCCGCATCCTTGCCGGCGGTTTTGCCCAGCGTGGCGGTGTCGGCTTCGCAGTCCAGTACGTCGTCTACCACCTGGAAGGCCAGACCCATGCGCTTGGCAAAGTGGTCCAGCCCGGTTTCTTCCGCTTCGGTCAAAGCTTGGCCGCAGTATGCGCCCAATAGTACGGCGGCGCGAATCAGCGCACCGGTTTTCAGCATGTGCATGAATTCCAGCTCGGGCTGGTTCAGTGCGGTGCCCACGCTGGACAAGTCAATAGCCTGGCCACCCGCCATGCCGGCGTGGCCGCTGGCGTGGGCCAGCAGTTTCACCATGGCCAGCTGGCGCGTAGCGTCTACACCCGGTAGCGGGCTGGCCATCACGTCGAAGGCCAGTGTTTGCAGGGCGTCGCCTACCAGCAGGGCGGTGGCTTCGTCGTACTGCACGTGGCAGGTGGGTTTGCCACGGCGCAGCACGTCGTCGTCCATGCACGGCATGTCGTCGTGCACCAGCGAGTAGGCGTGGATCATCTCCACTGCGCAGGCTACGCGGGCTACGTTGGCCGCATCGGCGCCGGTGAGCTCGCCGGCGGCAAAAGCCAGCAGCGGGCGTACGCGTTTGCCGCCTTGCAGCGTGCTGTAGCGCATGGCTTCGTGCAGCATGTGCGGGGCACGGGCCGGGTTGGGCAGCAATGCCTCCAGCGTGCTTTCCACGGTTTGCTGGGTATGGGTCATCCAGCCGGTAAAGGTGTTATTGGCCATCGGTGAGGTCCAGCGGCTTGAGTTCGTCGTTTTCCAGCACGCGCAGCTGTTGTTCGGCGTCTGCCAGCTTGCCTTGGCAGAACTTGATCAGTTCTATGCCCTGCTTGTACGACGTCAGGGCGGTATCCAGCGGCAAGTCGCCGCCTTCCATCGCCTGGATGATGTCCTCCAGCTGCGCCAGCGCGCTTTCGAAACTGGCTTGGGCTTTGGCGGTTTTGGCCATGGCGCGTGTCCTTCTGCATCTATAACGGTTGGCCGCCATTGTAGGGGTTTTCCGCTGCGCAACAAAGCGGCAACAAAACCGTCGGCATGGCAGCGGTGCAGGTGCCGCAGACAAGACAAACCCCCTTTGGCGGGCAGAAGGGGGTTTGCAAGGCGGCCTGCCGCCAGGCAGCAGGCCGGATGGGTACGCTTAAGCGGCTTTTTTCGGGAACATCAGCGAGGCCACAACCGAGCCAATGATCACCACGAACACCACGCCCAGCGAGATGGCCACCGGGATGTGCACGAACTTCAGGATCAGCAGTTTCACCCCGATGAACGACAGCACGATAGCCAGGCCATAGCGCAGCAGGTGGAAACGGTCTGCCACGTCGGCCAGCAGGAAGAACATGGCGCGCAAGCCCAGGATGGCGAAGATATTGGACGTCAGCACAATGAACGGGTCCATGGTGACGGCAAAGATCGCCGGGATGCTGTCTACCGCAAACACCACGTCCGACAGCTCGACAAACACCAGTACCAGGAACATCGGCGTGGCGTAGCGCATGCCGTTTTTCACGACAAAGAACGCCTCGCCGTGGTAATCGTCGGTCATGCGGATATGCTTGCGCAGGAACTTCAGCAAACCGTTATTGGCCAGGTCTTCTTTTTCCTCTTTTTCCGGCAGCATCATTTTCAGGCCGGTAAACAGCAGGAAAGCACCGAACACGTACAGGATCCAGCTGAACTCTTTCACCAGCGCCGCGCCCAGGAACACCATGACGGTACGCAGGATGATGGCACCGAATACACCGTACAGCAGCACGCGGCGCTGGTATTCGGCAGGTACCTTGAAGAAGGCAAAGATCATCAGGAACACAAAGATGTTGTCTACCGCCAGCGATTTTTCAATCACGTAGCCGGTAAAGAACTCCAGTGCTTTCTGCTTGGCAACGACCTCGCCGTAGGCGGGGTCGTTGGCCAGTGTCCACCACAGCCAGCCGCCAAAGGCGCAGGCTACGGCTACCCATACAGCCGACCAGCCGGCTGCTTCCTTGATGGACACTTTGTGCGAGCCGCTTTGCTTGAGCGCTACCATGTCGATGACGATCATGATCAGTACGGCCACGAAGAACACCGTATAGAAGAAAGGCGATCCGATAGAGGGGAGGGCCTGTTCCATTATGTTGAATACTCCTTGAGTGAAGGCTGTGGTGAGGTTTTGTTATTATCTGCCGGTTTTGTTAGTAAACGTACCGCCCGGCGCGATGTACATATTGTTACATATGCGCCAGTTTGACAGGCATGTCTTTTAACTGGTTCAACCGATGACACAAAAAAACATCCTGATTACCGGCTGCTCCAGCGGCATAGGCCTGGACGTGGCGCGCGGCCTGCAGATGCAGGGCTGGCGTGTGTTTGCCACCGCCCGCAGTGCCGAAGACGTCGCCGCTTTGCAAGCGCAGGGTTTTATCGATGCCCTGCAACTTAATGTAGACGATAGCCACAGCATACGCACGGCGCTGGATGAAGTTCTGCAGCGCAGCGGCGGCACGCTGCACGCCCTGTTCAACAATGCCGGCTACGGCCAGCCCGGTGCAGTAGAAGATATCAGCCGCCAGGCCATGCGCCAGCAGTTTGAAACCAATCTGTTTGGTGCCTGGGAGCTGATGAACGCCGTGTTGCCGGTGATGCGCCGCCAGGGCCATGGCCGCATCCTGTTCAATAGCTCGGTGCTGGGCTTTGCCGCCATGAAATACCGTGGTGCCTACAACGCCAGCAAGTACGCCATGGAAGGCCTGTGCGACACGCTGCGGCTGGAGCTGGCCGGCAGCGGTATTTTTGTCAGCCTGATCGAGCCGGGCCCCATCGAAAGCCGCTTTCGCCCCAATGCCTTGCAAAAATTCCTGCAAAACGTGGATATCCAGGGCAGCGTGCACCGCGACAGCTACGAAAAACAGCTGCAGCGCCTGAAGAAAGAAGGCCACGCCGCGCCGTTTACCTTGCCAGGTACGGCCGTGCTGGCCAAAGTGGAGCAAGCCTTGGCCGCCGCGCACCCGGCGGCGCGCTACCGCGTGACCACGCCCACTCACGTATTCTGGTACCTCAAACGCCTGCTGCCCACGCGCTGGCTGGACTGGGTGTTGAACAAGGCGGCCTAACAGGCTGTATTGACCCATGAAAAAACCCGCACACTGGCGGGTTTTTTTACGACTGTACTGGCTTAGCCGGTGCATACCTGGTTGCGGCCACGGCTCTTGGCCATATACAGGCGCTCGTCGGCCAGCTTCAGCAGGGCGCTGACATCCGGCAGGCCGGCGGCCACGCCAATGCTCAGCGTAAACTGCAAATCACCCTGGCTGGTGGGGAATACCGCGTCGGCTACGCTGGCGCGGAAGGCTTCCATCGCTGCCAGCATGTCCTGTTCGCTGCGGGCCTGCGCCAGAATGACAAACTCCTCGCCGCCAAAGCGGGCAATGTGCTTGCCGGGGAACTGGGCGCGCAGCAGGTCGGCCACCAGTTTTAGCGCCAGGTCGCCGATATCGTGGCCAAAGCGGTCGTTGATGTGCTTGAAGTGGTCGATATCGACCATGGCCACGCCAAACGGCTGGGTCTGCTTCAGTACGTTTTCAAAGAAATAACGGCGGTTCGGCAGGCCGGTCAGCGGGTCTTCGTGTGCTGCCCGCGACAGTGCGCGCAAGTTTTCCACAAATTCCACGTTACGTGTCACGCGGCAAAAAAACTCTTCGTGATTGAATGGCTTGTTCAGGTAATCGTCCGCGCCGGCCTTGATGAAGCGGGCAGTCATGGCCGGGTCCTGGCTGGCGGAAATGCCGATAATGGCCAGCTCTTCGTGGCTGCGAAAACGGCGGATCTCGCTGACCATGGTTACCCCGTTTTTGCCCGGCATGTCGTGGTCGGACAGCACCAGGCGGATGGTCGGGTCGTCGCGCAGCATGCGCAGCGCGGTATCGGCTTCCGGTGCTTCCAGCACCTCGTACAGGTGGCGGCGCAGCAGCTGGCGCAGGTAGCTGCGGATGGTTACCGAGTCGTCCACTACCAGCACCCGTATGCCGGGGTTGTGGTGGATGCGGCGTATCATCTTGATGGTGTATTCGAACGCAGCCGGCGTGTCTTTGGGCACGTAGTCCACCACCGCCTGCAGCAATACCTTTTCGCGCGTTTCCATATCGCTGCGCGCTGTCAGCACGATAGTCGGGATTTTCCTGGCCAGTACAATCGGCAGGGTTTCGCCATCGGGGGCATCTGGCAGGCAATAGTCCAGCACGCAAGCCATGAAACTGTGCTCGCCTTGGGCCAGAATGGTTTCCACTTCCCGCAGGGTAGTGGCGCACACCACAGAAAAGCCGTCGTTTTCGATGATGCGCTGCATGGTGCGCAAGACAGAGGTGTTGTCCTCTACCAGTAAAATCTTGTTGCTGGACATGGTGTTCAAATCTGGGCCAGGTTGCAGCCGCCTGGTGGCGGGCCATATAGAAAAGCAGTGTTGCTTAACCATATATACATGGCTTTTGTGCGGATTGTCGCGGCCAACGTGTCATCTGATAACGCTTCATGGCAGCAAGCGGGACGCAGTGCAGCAGATCGGTTTATAATTTCAGCCATTTTTGCCTCACTCAGACCGAATTCACACCATGACCATGGAACTTGCCAAAAGCTACGAGCCGGGCGACATCGAACGTCGCTGGTACGATCAATGGGAACAGTCCGGCTACTTCAAGCCGCACATGGACACCACCAAGCCGTCCTTTGCCATCCAGCTGCCACCACCTAATGTGACCGGCACGCTGCACATGGGCCACGCCTTTAACCAGACCATCATGGATGGCCTGACCCGTTACTACCGCATGAAGGGCGACAACACGGTGTGGATTCCGGGTACCGACCACGCCGGTATTGCCACCCAGATCGTGGTAGAGCGCCAGCTGGCCGAGCAAGGCATCAGCCGCTTCGACCTGGGCCGCGACGCCTTTACCGCCAAGGTATGGGAATGGAAAGAAAAATCCGGCGGCACCATCACCAGCCAGATGCGCCGTGTAGGCTGCTCGGTAGACTGGGGCCGTGAATACTTCACCATGGACGACGTACGCGCCGATGTGGTCACCGAAGTATTCGTGCGCCTGTTCGAGCAAGGCCTGATCTACCGTGGCAAGCGCCTGTCCAACTGGGACGCCAAGCTGGGCACCGCCATCTCCGACCTCGAAGTGGTTTCCGAGGAAGAAGACGGCCACATGTGGCACATCAAATACCCGGTAGTGGGCAGCGATGAGTTCATCACCGTGGCCACCACCCGTCCGGAAACCCTGCTCGGCGACGTGGCCGTCGCAGTGAACCCCACCGACGAACGCTTTGCCCACCTGGTCGGCAAACTGGTCGAGCTGCCGCTCACCGGCCGCCAGATTCCGGTTATCGCTGACGAATACGTCGATAAAGAATTCGGCACCGGCTTCGTCAAGATCACCCCGGCCCACGACTTCAACGACTACGAAGTCGGCAAGCGCCACAGCACCCAGCTGATCAACGTGATGAGCCTGGACGCCACCATCCTGGCCAAAGCGCAAGTATTCGGCTTTGACGGCAGCGCCCAGGGCAGCATCGAGCTGCCGGCTGCCTACGCCGGCCTCTCCACCGCCGACGCCCGCAAAGCCATGCTGAAAGACCTGGAAGCCCAGGGCCTGCTGCTGGAAACCAAACCGCACAAACTGATGGTGCCGCGCGGCGACCGTACCGGTACCGTGATCGAGCCGCTGCTCACCGACCAATGGTTTGTGGCCATGAGCAAAGTGGGCGAGGGCGACGCCACCGGCCAGTCCATCGCACAAAAAGCCATCGACGCTGTGGCCAGCGGCGAAGTGCGTTTCATCCCGGAAAACTGGGTCAACACCTACAACCAGTGGATGAACAACATCCAGGACTGGTGTATCAGTCGCCAGCTGTGGTGGGGCCACCAGATTCCGGCCTGGTACGACGAAGACGGCAACATCTACGTTGGCCGCACCGAAGCCGAAGCCCAGGCCAAAGCGCCGGGCAAAACCCTGCGCCGCGAACAGGACGTGCTGGACACCTGGTTCAGCTCCGCCTTGGTGCCGTTCTCCACCCTGGGTTGGCCGCAAGACACGCCGGACCTCAACGCCTTTGTTACCAGTAACGTGCTGGTTACCGGCTACGAAATCATCTTCTTCTGGGTAGCCCGGATGATCATGATGACCAAGCACTTCACCGGCAAGGTACCGTTCCGTGACGTTTACATCCACGGCATGGTGCGCGACCACGAAGGCAAGAAGATGTCGAAGTCGGAAGGCAACGTCATCGACCCGGTCGACCTGATCGACGGCATCGCGCTGGCCCCGCTGGTAGAAAAACGTACCACCGGCCTGCGCCGCCCGGAAAAAGCCCCGGCCATCGCCAAAGCCACCGAAAAGTTGTTCCCGGACGGCATTCCGGCCTACGGCACCGACGCGCTGCGCTTCACCATGGCCAGCTACGCCACGCTGGGCCGCTCGGTGAACTTCGACTTCAAACGTGCCGAAGGCTACCGCAACTTCTGCAACAAGCTGTGGAACGCCACCCGCTTCGTGATGATGAACGTGGAAGGCAAAGACTGCGGCCAGGACGAAACCCTGCCGCTGGAATACAGTTTTGTCGACCAGTGGATCATCGGCCGCCTGCAGCAAGCCGAAGCCGACGTGACCAACGCGCTGGAAACCTACCGCTTCGACCTGGCCGCCCAGGTGATCTACGAATTCATCTGGAACGAGTACTGCGACTGGTACGTGGAGCTGGCCAAGGTGCAGCTGCAAACCGGTAACGAAGCGCAGCAGCGCGCCACCCGCCGCACCATCGTGCGCGTGCTGGAAGTCGCCCTGCGCCTCACTCACCCGCTGATGCCGTTCATCACCGAAGAGCTGTGGCAAACCGTGGCCCCGCTGGCCAACGCCAAGCACACCGACAGCATCATGCTGGCGCAGTGGCCTGTTGCCGTGCCGGAGAAGATCAATGCCGCCGCCAACGCGCGCATGGACGCCTTCAAGGACATGGTGAACGCCGTGCGTAACCTGCGCGGTGAAATGGGCATCGGCCCGGCGGTAAAAGCGCCGCTGTTCATCGAAACCGCCGACGCCAGCATCGCCGACTTCGTGCCCTACCTGAAGCTGCTGGCCCGCCTGACCGAAGGCAGCATCGTAGCCGCCCTGCCAGCCGACGACGCGCCGGTGGCCATGTCTGGCAATGCCCGCCTGATGCTGAAGGTGGAAGTGGACAAAGCCGCCGAAACCGCCCGCCTCACCAAAGAGCAGGGCAAGGTGGAAGCGGAGCTGGCCAAACTGACCGCCAAGCTGGAAAAACCGGGCTACATCGATAAAGCCCCGGCGCATCTGGTAGAGCGCGACAAGGCGCAGCTGGCTGAGCTGAATGACAAGCTGGAGAAGGTGAAGGCGCAGTTGGTCAAGTTGGCTTGATAGCGCGTTGTCATTCGTGATAAAACCCCCGTCATCGAAAGGTGACGGGGGTTTTATGTATCCTAAAGGTGTGGTCTTGAGTCATGGTTTTGCTCTGTTTTTGCTGATTATGTCTTCAAGGTGTTTTGCTGAGAAATTGAATGGTGGTCAAGTGAGCTCTCCAATTGAAATAAAGCCGGTAGTTGTTGATATTTCAACTAGTGTTACAGATTATGTTCAGCTTGGAACATTGGTTGTGACTTTGCTACTTTTTCTTGGGGCATCTTTTTTGTCTTGGAGAGCACAGAAGGATGTTATTAAAAGTCAGGAAGAGTTAAATCGTCAAAATTACAATGCGGCAAGGATGCAGCTTGCCCAAAAAGATCGTGAACTGCGGTCAGTTGTTTGTAATAATAGATTGCAGTGGATGCAAACTCTGAGGGAGTCTTATGTTGATTATGCAGCTATGCTTCATGAATTCTCTTTGGGTAATAAAAACAGCTCTATATCAGAAATTCTGAAAAAACAAATTGATTTTTTAATGCTGCTAAATCCAACCGATAGAATTCATCAAAAAATTCTTGATCTCGAATTGCAAGCTTTGGAGTTCATGAAGAATAGCGATTCACGCTATAAAGATTGCTTGGATGATATGGAAATATTGATTCAATTTGTAATTAGATTGGAGTGGAGGTTGGCAAAGCTGGAGCTATCGCAAAGATTTCCTGAAAATCATGTGGAGGCGGAAAGGCAAAAACTTATTGATAAGTGGCGAGCCGAGATAAAAAGATTTGATTATGCCTGTAGAAAGTATGGTTTGGATTGATTGATAATCTTGGTCTGGTCTAAGTGAGCACGGTAAGTTGGGCTGAATGAAATGAAGCCCAACGTTTGCCGCATGCCGTCACGGTATCGCGGCCAACCTTTTTGTTTTGTGTGCCGCTGCGCGGCGCGATTGTCTGCCGCTTTCCGCGCGGCGGCGGGGTACTTTCTTTTGCGTCGCCAAAAGAAAGTACCCAAAGAAAAGGCGACCCGGGGCTGCTCGAAACCCCGTGCCAAACGGCCCGCCCCAGGCGCCGCCGAACTCGCCCCTTGCTAACGGCGCGGGGCTCAAACAAATCGGCGTCTTGCGCGTGCGAATCTTCGATTCGCTCAGCACAATCCTGGGGCAAGCCGTTTGACCCGGCTCGCTCCAACGGGATGGGGCGGCGCTGGTGCGGTAGTAGTTTGACGTAGGGTGGGCAAAAACCGGAGGTTGTGCCCACCATGTAGTTTGGGCTAAATGAAGCAATGCGTAGCGTTTGCCGCGCCCCGCAGGGTTGGCCGCCGCAGCTATGCCAGGGCGGCCAACCTTTTTATTGGGTGGTGCCACTGCGCTGCGGGCGGGGCTTACAGGATAACGACCTGGTTGCGGCCCTTGTTTTTGGCTTGGTACAGCGCCTGGTCTGCGCGGGAGAACAGGCTGTCGAAGCCTTCGTCCGGCAATGTGCTGCTGGCCAGGCCGATGCTGACGGTAAAGGTAATGACTTCGTGTTTGCTGGTTTGCAGCTCGGTGGCGGCGGCTTTGAGGCGTACTTGTTCGGCCATGCGGGCGCTGTCGTCGGGTGTCAGGTAGCTCAGAATGGCGAACTCTTCACCGCCTATGCGGTAGCAGCTGCTTTGCGGGTGGTCGATTTGCTGCAGTATCTCGGCCAGGCTGGTAATAGCGCAGTCGCCGTAGTAGTGCCCGAAGCGGTCGTTGATGGCCTTGAAGTGATCTATGTCGATGATGAGCAGGCTTTTGGCAGGTAGCTTGCTGCCGTGTTTGCTGGCGTGCTCCAGGTCTTGCTTCAGCCGCCTGCGGTTGCCTAGCCCGGATAGCGGGTCGTGTTCGGAGGCGTGTTTGAGCTTTTTTTCGATAAGGTGCCGCTTGAGGTAGTTGTCGGCAATGGCGTATTGCGTTACCAGGGTCAGCAATAGCCCGCACCACATGAGTATGCCGTAGTGCAGGTGGGGAAAGTGCTCGGCCAGGCCGGCGGCGGCGTACAGGTGTGGCAGCAGGATGGCGACCACGGTAAAGGACATGCCGGGGATGACGGGCAGGCATTGTGCGGCCAGCACCGAAATGAGCATGCCGTACATGAAGCCGGTCATGCCATAGATAAAGCCGTTGTCCAGCTGCTTGAGGATTTCGATAAAGACAATGATGCTGCCCAGCAAAAAGGCTACCAGCAGCGTAATCAGGGTGTGGCGCGTGTATCTGGCGCGCAAAAACGCGGCGCCCAGTGGCAGGCCAAGCAGGTAGTAGGCGCGGTACGGTATGGTAAGTTCGGCGTGGATGGGGTCGACAGCGAGATCCCACAGCCACAGGGTGGGCATGGTCAGCGCGACGATGATCAGCGCGATGGCAGCGTAGTGGCGGTGCTCGACAAACTTGGCTTCGGCAAACGCCTCATCCGAGCGCAGCAGTACTGATAGGCGGTGCCTGGCGTCTGCCAGCAGCGAAGAAAGCGTTTTCATGGCATTTTCTGCAAGCGGGAGATAAGTTGTCCATAGGCTTGCTCGTGCTGGCGCTCAAGCTTTTATCCATATGTTTCTATAACTTTTTATCAGGCTTGGTATGCGCATGCAAACGATAAAAGCCCGCTGCTTGCGCAACGGGCTTTTGTCTTGGCGTCCCCACGGGGATTCGAACCCCGGTTACCGCCGTGAAAGGGCGATGTCCTAGGCCTCTAGACGATGGGGACTTATCCATCAAACCTGCCAGGCGGCAGATTCTTGTCTGTTAGTGGTGGAGGTAAGCGGGATCGAACCGCTGACCTCTTGCATGCCATGCAAGCGCTCTCCCAACTGAGCTATACCCCCACGAGGCGTTACCGCGTTGTGTGTTGGTCACAACGTGGGGCGCATAATAGACGCCCGTTTTGGGCGTGTCAAGCATGGTGCTGCATTTTTTTCGTTAAATGGCCGGCGCTGCGGTTTGCTGCCTACTTGCCTTTATAATGCGCGCTTTGATTCTGCCAGGTGCGTGCCATGTCGGTAGGGCATTACGAAAACTTTCCGGTGGGTTCCATCCTGCTGCCACGGCGCATGCGCCGGGCGGTACACGCCATCTACCACTTTGCCCGCTACGCCGACGATATTGCCGACGAGGGCGACGCGCAGCCGGCACAAAGGTTGGCCGCACTGCAGGCGCTACGCGACGAGCTGGGCCGTATCGAGGCCGGGCAGGCGCCGCAGACGGCGCTGATGCAGCGCCTGGCGGGGGTCATCGCCGAGTACACGCTGCCGCTGGCGCCGTTTTACGACCTGCTGTCGGCGTTTAGCCAGGACGTGGAAAAAACGCGCTACCAGAATTTTGCCGAGCTGGTGGACTACTGCCGCCGTTCGGCCAACCCGGTGGGGCGGCTGATGCTGCACCTGTACGGCGAGCACGACCCGCGCAGCGTGGCCATGTCGGACGGCATTTGCACCGCGCTGCAGCTGATCAACTTCTGGCAGGATGTAGCGGTAGATTGGGACAAAGGCCGCGTGTATATCCCGCAAGAAGACCTGGCGCGCTTTCGCGTGGCCGAGTCTCAGATCGCCGCGCGCGACGCCGGCGGCGTGTGGCCCATGCTGATGGACAAAGAAGTAAAACGTGCGCTGGCCATGCTGGAAGCCGGCTCGCCGCTGGCGCTGAAGCTCAAGGGCCGCCTGGGGCTGGAGCTGCGCATGATCGTGCTGGGTGGCGAGCGCATACTGAAAAAGATTCACGACGCTCGTGGCGATGTGCTCACACAGCGCCCGGTGCTGGTGTGGAAAGACTGGCTGTACATTATCTGGAAGGCGTTTAGCGCGCCGTACAGCAAAAAGAGGAGGCGGGCGTGACCCCCCAACAATATTGCGAAGACAAAGCGGCCAACAGCGGCTCCAGCTTCTATAGCAGCTTCCGTTACCTGCCGGCCGACAAGCGCGACGCCATGGTGGCGCTATACGCGTTTTGCCGCGAGGTGGACGACGTGGTAGACGAGATTCACGACGACAACGTGGCGCGTACCACGCTGGCGTGGTGGCGTACCGAGCTGGCGGCGCTGTACGAGGGCACGCCCACGCACCCGGTGATGCAGGCGCTCAAGCCGCACGTGGCCGCGTTCGACCTGCCGCAAGCCTGGCTGGCCGAGATTATCGACGGCATGCAGATGGACCTGGACGTGCCGCGCTACAGCCGCTACAGCGACCTGCAGCTGTACTGCCACCGCGTGGCCGGGGTTGTGGGGCAGCTGTCGGCTCAGATTTTCGGCTACACCGACCGCGCCACGCTGAAATACGCGCACGAGCTGGGGCTGGCGTTCCAGCTCACCAACATCATCCGCGACGTGGGCGAAGACGCGCGCCGTGGCCGCCTGTACCTGCCGGTGGAAGACCTGCAGCGCTTTGGCGTACCCGCGGCCGACATCATGGCCTACAAGGAATCGCCAGAGTTTGACGCGCTGATGCGCTTCCAGATCCAGCGTGCGCGCGAAAGCTACCAAAAAGCCTGGCAGCTGCTGCCGGCGGCAGACCGCAAGGCGCAGCGCATCGGCCTGGTAATGGCGGCCATCTACCGCGCCACACTGGACGAAATCGAGCTGGACGGCCCGCGCAAGGTACTGAACCAGCGCCTGTCGCTGTCCCCCGGCCGCAAGCTGTGGCTGGCGTGGAAAACCGCCACCTTCGGCTACAAGCCTTGACCCCACGCATTGCCATTATCGGTGCCGGCTGGGCCGGGCTGGCGGCAGCCATCGAGCTGGCGCCCGCGGCCCGTGTGGTGCTGTACGAGGCCGGCAAAGCCGCAGGCGGGCGGGCGCGGCGCGTGCCGCTGGGTGGCATGGCGCTGGATAACGGCCAGCACATCCTGATCGGCGCCTACCGTGAATGCCTGCGCCTGATGCGCACCGTAGGCGTGGATGTAGACGCACAGTTGGCCGCACAGCCGCTGGTGTGGCAGCAGGTAGACGGCATGGCCATGCGCTGCCCGGCCTGGCCGGCGCCGTTGCACCTGCTGGCGGGCCTGCTCACCGCCCGTGGCCTGCGCTGGCGCGACAAGCTGGCGTTGGCACGGCTGTTGACCTGGCTCAGGTGGCAGCGCTGGCAAATCGGGCAAGATGCGCCGGCTCAGGCATGGTTGGCCGCACACGGCCAGAGCGAGGCGCTGCTGCAGCGTTTCTGGCAGCCGCTGATTCTGGCCACGCTCAATACGCCGTCGGTGCAGGCATCCATGCAGCTGCTGGCTAATGTGCTGCGCGACAGCCTGGGTGCGCCGTCGGCGCGTGACAGCCAGCTACTGCTGCCCCGTGTGGATCTCTCTGCGCTGTTTGTCGACCCCGCGCTGCAATGGTTGGCCGCACAGGGCGTGGCTACCCGGCTGGGCCAGCGCGTGGCCGCGCTGCAGCCCGAAAACGGTGGATGGCGCGTGGATGGCGAGTATTTCGATGCCGTGCTGGTGGCGGTAGCGCCGTACCACGCCGCCGCCTTGCTGGATCATGCGCCGCTGACAGCACTGCTCAAGGCATGGCAATACCAGCCGATAACTACCCTGTACCTGCAGTTTGAGGACAGGGTGCGGCTGCCCGCCGTGATGACCGGCCAGGCCAGCGGTATCGGCCAATGGTGGTTCGACCGCCAGGCATTAAGCGGCGAGCCGGGGCTGGTGTCGGTGGTGATCAGTGCCGACGGCCCGCACGCCGCGCTGGCGCGCGACGCGCTGCTGGCGGCGGTGCTGGGCGAAATGCAGCGCCATGTGCCGGATTTGCCGCCGCTGAAACAGCATTGGCAGATTACCGAGCAGCGCGCTACTTTTGCGGCCAACGTTAGCCTGGCACGCCCGGCAGTGCGACTTGGCGTAGAATCCGCCTATCTCGCGGGCGACTGGCTGTGTGCCGACTACCCGGCCACACTGGAAGGGGCTGTGCGCAGTGGTGTGACAGCCGCCCGAACCCTCATGCAGGACTGGACTAAAAAGAATGACGCAAACGTTTGAAAAAGATTATCTGGCTGGCCGCGTGGTGCTGGTTACCGGTGCTACCCAGGGCATAGGCCGCGAAACGGCACTGGCCGCCGCCGCCCACGGTGCTACCGTAGTATTGTTGGCGCGCAGCGTGAAAGGCCTGGAAAAGGTATACGACGAAATCGTAGCGGCAGGCGGCCCGGAACCGGTAGCCATCCCGCTGGATCTGCTCAAGGCCAGCGATGACGACTTCAACACCATGGCCTACCAGATCAAGCACGCGGTAGGCCGCCTCGATGGCATCGTGCACTGCGCCGCGCACTTTTACGCGCTGTCGCCGCTGGTGGACCAGCGCATTGACGAATGGATGAACCAGTACCGCATCAACACGGTAGCGCCGTTTGCGCTGACCCGTGCCTGCATGCCGCTGCTCACTAGCGCAGCCGATGCCAGCGTGGTGTTTGTGGGTGAAACCCACGGCCAGCAGCCGGGGCCATTCTGGGGTGCGTTTGGCGCGTCCAAGGCCGGCGTGGGCTATCTGATGCAGGTGGCGGCGTCCGAGTGGGACGTGTACCCGAACCTGCGGGTAAACCTGTTGGTGCCAGGCCCGGTGAACTCGCCGCAGCGCACGCGCACCCACCCTGGCGAAGCCAAGAGCGAGCGTGGCGAGCTGGCCGACCTGATGCCGCACATGCTGTACTGGCTAGGCGGCGCCAGCCGTGGCCGCAGTGGCGAAACCACGGTGCTGGATTTGCGCACTATTGCATAAGGATACTGAATGCGGGCTTATCTGTTACTGCCCATGCTGGTGTTGCTCACCGGTTGCAACTGGGTCATGAATGTCAGCGGGCTGGCGGCCGAGTCCAACAAGGCGATAGGTGCGTCTTGTCGGCAGACCGGCCGTTCGCTGGAGGAGTGTTACAACCGTAACCCCGACGCAGATAAGGCGCAGGTGTATGCCGGCTGGCGCGAAATGCACGAGTACATGACCAAGAACAAGCTGGAAACGGTGACTCCGCCACCCGACCCTGTCTTGCCGCCTGCCGCGGCTGCCGAAGCATCGGCACCGCCGCCTGCGCCCGCAGGCGAAGCGGCGCATGGCGACCCGGCTCAAAAAAAAAGTGATCAGCCTGTAGCTGCCCCGGCGGCGCACGGCGGCGCAGCGGCTCCGGCACACGGTGCTGCCGCTGCGGCACCTGCAGTGCCCGCTGGCAAACGGGTGATTACCAATGAAGAGGCCGAAGAGCTGGCCAAGCACGACCCGCTGATTGACTCCATCCTGTCTACCGTACGCGGGGCCGAGAAGGTCGAAAATGCCGACAAAGGCGCGCCTAGCGCCACCGACAACCGTCTGCTGAATATCCTGAACGACCTGGAAGCCGAGAAAAGCGGCACCGCCCCGGCCGCCAAACCCGCACCTGCCCCGGCCAAACCCGCCGCATCACACTAGCCTGCGCTGGCTGCCGTGACCTGACGGCAGGACTGGCTCATAATTCCCCCATGGCAAAACTCAAAACGCAATATCAATGCGGCGAGTGCGGTGGCACCTCGCCCAAATGGCAAGGCCAGTGTCCGCACTGCGGCGCCTGGAACAGCCTGGCCGAAACCGTGGCCACCCCGCCTGCTGCTGCGGCCAACGCGCGCTTCCAGAGCTGGACTGCGCAAACGCAGCCGGTACAGCAGCTGTCGCAAGTACAGGCCGCCGAAGTGCCGCGCGAATCGTGCGGTATCGAAGAGCTGGACCGTGTACTGGGCGGCGGCATCGTGAAAGGTGCTGTCATCCTGCTGGGCGGCGACCCCGGCATTGGCAAATCCACATTGCTGCTGCAGGCGCTGGCGACCATCGGTGCCAACCGCAAGGTGCTGTACGTATCCGGCGAGGAATCGCCGCAGCAGATTGCCCTGCGTGCCAGCCGCCTGGCGGTGGATGCCAGCCGCGTGCGGCTGCTGTCCGAAATCCGCCTGGAAGCCATCATCCCCGCACTGCAGGCCGAAATGCCCGAAGTGGCGGTGATCGACTCCATCCAGACGCTGTATTCCGACCAGGTGACGTCGGCCCCCGGCTCGGTATCGCAGGTACGCGAGTGCGCGGCGCAGCTGACGCGTATCGCCAAGCAAAGCGGCATTACCATTATTCTGGTGGGCCACGTCACCAAGGAAGGCTCGCTGGCCGGCCCGCGCGTGCTGGAGCACATCGTGGATACCGTGCTGTATTTCGAGGGCGATAGCCACTCCAGCTACCGCATGATCCGCGCCATCAAGAACCGCTTTGGCGCGGCCAACGAGCTGGGCGTGTTCGCCATGACCGACCGCGGCCTGCGTGGCGTGTCCAACCCGTCGGCCATTTTCTTGTCCAGCTACCGCGACGACGTGTCCGGCTCCTGCGTGCTAGTGACGCAAGAGGGCAGCCGCCCGCTGCTGGTGGAAATCCAGGCGCTGGTGGACGACGCGCACGGCTTCCAGCCCAAGCGCCTGAGCGTGGGCCTGGAGCAAAACCGCCTGGCCATGCTGATGGCGGTGCTGAACCGCCACGCCAGCATTGCCTGCTTCGACCAGGACGTGTTCCTGAACGCGGTGGGCGGGGTGAAGATCAACGAACCGGCCGCCGACCTGGCGGTGATTCTGGCCATGGTATCGTCGCTGCGGAACAAGCCGCTGCCCGAGAAACTGGTGGTGTTTGGCGAGGTGGGGTTGTCTGGCGAGGTGCGCCCGGTGGCGCGCGGCCAGGAGCGCCTGAAAGAGGCCGCCAAGCTGGGCTTCGAGCGCGCCATCGTGCCGGCGGCCAACAAGCCGCGCCAGGACATAGAAGGCCTGGAAGTCATCGCGGTCGAGCGCCTGTCCGAGGCGGTCGATTTTTGCATTCGTCGCTAAGGAACCTCATGAGTGCCAGCCCAGAACAGATAGAAGCCGAGCGCCCCTGGCTGCTGCGCTACGCCCGCGCCCAGCTGCAAGACCAGGCCGCCGCCGAAGACGCGGTGCAGGAAGCCCTGTTGGCCGCACTGGAGGGGCGCGAGCGTTTTGCCGGCCAGGCCAGCGTGCGTACCTGGCTTATCTCCATACTGCGCTTCAAGCTGGTGGATACCATACGTCGCCAGCAGCGCGAGGTAGCCACCGACCTGAGCGAAAACACCGACCTGTCCGACCTGGATGGCCTGTTTGATGGCCAGGGTGCGTGGCAGCAGGCGGTGCGCGCCTGGGGTGTGCCGGAAGAGGGGCTGTTGGCCAAGCAGTTCTGGCAGGTATACCAGCACTGCGCGCAGGCGATGCCCAAGCGCACCGCCATGGTGTTTGCCATGCGCGAGGTGATGGATATGGACATCGCCGAGATTTGTCAGAACTTATCGATAACAGCGACTAATTGCTCTGTGATGTTGTACCGCGCGCGCATGAGCTTGCGCGAATGCCTTGAGCTACGCTGGTTCCAGAAGGAGGGGGCGTGATGGGGATGAGCTGCAAACAGGCTAGCCGCCTGATTTCTGATGGCATGGACCGCCCGCTGAGCCGCAGCGAACAAGTGCGTTTGTCGTTTCACCTGCTGTTGTGCCGCAATTGCCGGCATTTTCGTCAGCAAATGCAGCAGCTGCGTAGCGGTATCCGCCGCGCCCGCGACGAATAAGGGCAGGGCGTGTGGCCAGCTAGGCCGCGGACGATGCCTCTAAAAAGACGGCCAGCGTGCTACCCGCCGCTGGCCGTATCACATGAAGAGGAAGCGATCGTCCGCGTACGGACTCGTTATGTCTGGTGTGCAGCTTAGTGCTTGCGCACCTTGCCGCTGCTACCGGGTTTCTGGCAGGCATTGGGGCAGCTGGCACAGTGCTGTTTTTCGGTAAAGCCGACACAGTTCAGCTGCTGCTTCAGCGAGCATACCGAGCGGCGGCAGGCGATGAAGCGCACTTTTTCTTCGTTGGCCAGCTCGCGAAAGTGCTTCATCACGTTGTGGCCCAGAAAGTCGGTAAACAGGATCAGCAGGTCGGTGCCGGCCGGCAGGCGGTCCAGCTTGCGCTGGTGCGAGCTGTTACGGCCGCTCAGGTGTTTGTGGATGCTGATGCCGAACTCGTCCAGCACCCCCGGGATATTGCCCAAAGTATCTGCTCCTACCAGCATGGCATTCATGTCATCCGCTCCTGCATTGATTGATTCGATGGCTGGATGATATCCATTCTCATTCTTGTTATCAAGAATAATTCTCATTAAAAGTTTGTGACTGTCGCGCAAATATGACATTGGCCGCAGTGGCGCGGGTCATCTCCGCTTTGTCCGCCTTTGTAGCAGGGTTGATGCTGTAAATAACAATCAGTATTATTCGCGCCCCATTACAACAGCCGTGCCGCCAAGACGGCTACGGCAGCCAACCCTCTCCGGACCCGAACGCATGATGCACACCCTTACCCCCCGAACCCTGCCGCTCTTGGTACTGGCCGCGCTGGCCGGCCCGGCGCTGGCCGACGTGACCCTGCCCACAGTCACCGTTAGCGCAGACGAGGCCGCTGCTAGCGCCGCCCGCCTGCCGGACGTCACCACCGCCACCCGTACCCGCACGCCGGCCAAACTGGTACCGCAAACCATCGATAGCGTGAAAACCGAACAGATCACTGCCTACGGCCAGCGCAGCCTCAGCCAGGCGCTGGTCGGCGTGCCGGGCGTAGACGCCAGCGGCGATACCCGCTTCGATGGCGTTACCATCCGTGGCTTTGGCGCCGGTACCGATATGTATCTGGATGGTTTTCGCGACGACATGCAGTACACCCGCGACCTGGGCAATATTGAACGGGTAGAGGTGCTGAAGGGCCCGGCAGCCGTACTGTACGGCCGTGGCAGTAGCGGCGGCATCGTCAACCGCATCAGCAAGCGCCCGCAAAAAGGCTTGCCGTCTACCCTCAGCGCCGAAGTGGGCAGCCATGACCGCTACCGCCTGCAGGCCGACCTGAACGGCGAGTGGCGCGATGATGTGCGCGTGCGCCTGAACGCCGCGCAAGAAGAGTACGGCAGCTTCCGCAACGGTGTGGAGGGCAGCCGCAAGCTGTTTGCGCCGTCGCTGAACTGGCGCCTGGCACCGGACCTGAACTGGCTGTTGCAGTACGAATATAACGAGCACACCCGCACGCCCGACCGCGGCATCCCCGGCGTGAACGGTGCACCGGCCAATGTGCCGCTGGAAAGCGTGTATAGCGACACCCGCCGCGATAGCATCCACGACGTGTCGCAGTCGCTGCGCTCGCGCCTGAGTTACGACCTCAACGCGCAGTGGCAGCTGCGTCACCTGCTGGGCCTGATCCGCCTGGATAGCCAGTTCGACAATACCTACGTTACCGGCGTCAGCGGTAACAATGTGAACCGCCAGCGCTGGCAGCAAGACCTGAAGGCCGACAACCTGCTCAGCCAGACCGAGCTGGAAGGCGAGGTCTACAGCGGCAACGTCAAGCACCAGCTGCTGCTGGGTGTCGATCAAGGCTGGCAGGAGCGCAGCCCCAAGCTGTACAACAACGCCAGCACTATCGCTGCGGCCAACCTGTATCGCCCAGCGACCCTTGCACAGTACAACGGCGCCATGCGCGTCAACAGCGACGCCCAGCACCGCGTGCGCAGCCGCGGCGTGTACGCGCAAGACCAGCTGACGCTGGGCGATTGGCAATTGCTGGCCGGCCTGCGCCACGACGTGTTCCATGTGAGCAGCCGCCGCGTTGATACCGGCGCCAGCGAGTCGCGCAACAGCAGCAGCCTCAGCCCGCGCCTGGGCGTGGTGTGGAACGGCCTGCCGGCGCACGCGCTGTACGCCAGCTACAGCAAGACCTTTGCCCCGGTGGGCGGTAGCCTGATCGGCCTGACGCCGGGCAGCCAGGGCAATACGCTGGACCCGGAATACACCCGCCTGTACGAAACCGGCATCAAGAGCGACTGGCTGGGCAACCGTGTGGCCACCACGCTGTCGCTGTACCGTCTGGAGCTGTACAACCGCCGCACCACCGACCCGGCCGACCCCAGCCGCACCATCCTCAACGGCCTGCAACGCAGCGAAGGCGTGGAGCTGAGCGCCCAGGCCCGCTTGCCGGGCCAGGCCTATCTGCGTGGCGGTGTGGCGGTGCAGGATGCCAGCCTGGTGCGTGCCGAGCCGGCCAACCAGGGCAAGCGCCCGGCCAACGTGTCCAAGCATAACGGCAGCCTGTTCGTGGGCGTGGACGCCAGCCAGGGCTGGTTTGGCGAGGTGGGCGTTACGGCGGTAGGCAAGCGCTTTGCCGACAGTGCCAACACCACGGTGCTGCCGGGCTACCAGCGCTGGGACGCCCGCGCCGGCTACCGCCAGAAAGCGTGGGACGCCACCTTGGCGGTGGAAAACCTGAGCGATCGCCGCTACTTCGTCAGCGCCACCTCCAGCGCGCAGATCATGCCGGGCAACCCGCGCCAGTTCCAGCTGAGCACGCGTTACCGCTTCTGAGTGGTGTAGTGCCCCGTTAACGCACAAGGCCTGCCGGCAATGCCGGCAGGCCTTGTGCGCATCTTGCGGCCAACCTTGCGCCAGGCGTTAACAGGCCCTAGTGCGCCTGGCTGGTGTCGGCCACGCGGGTGGGGCGCGGTGCCAGCCAGATCATGCAGGCGGCCAGCACGAAAGACAGGCCGGACAGCCAGAACAGCTCGTTGGTAGACAGCATGATGCTTTGCGACTGGATCAGCTGCCCCAGTTGCTGTCGACCGGCATCGATACTGCCACCGCCCAGCTGCTGCAGCGCCTGAGGGCTGCTGTCTACCAGTGCTGTCAGTTCGGCGTGGTAACCGCTTGCCTTGTCGTCCCACGCGGTGGTGACGATGGAGGTGGCAAAGGCGCCGGACAGCGTACGCATGAAGCTCATCAGGCCGGCGGCCGACGCCATTTCTTCCGGTTCCACGCTGGCCATGGCCAGGCCGGTGAGCGGCACAAAGAAAAACGGCATGCCCAGGCCCTGGAACAGCAAGGGCAGCGCCACTTGCCAGAAATCCATGTCGGTAGTGGCAAAGCTGCGGTACAGGGTGACCGCCCCCAGCCACATCACGCCGGCAAATACAAGCGGGCGCGGGTCCATCTTTTGCGACAGCTGCGCGGCCAACGGCGCCACCAGCACCGCCAGAATGCCGCTCATCGCGGTGGCGTGGCCGGCCTCGGTGGCGGTGTAGCCCATATAGGCCTGCAGCCACTGCGGCGTCAGCACCGTGGCGCCAAAGAACGAGCCGAACGCCAGCGAAATGGTGGCCACGCTCACCCAGTAGCCGCGGTGGCGGAACACACGCAGGTTCACTACCGGGTTGCGCTCGGTCAGCTCCCAGATCATAAAGGCGGCAAAGCCGATGGCGCTGACCACGGCCAGGCCCACGATGATGGGCGAGCCGAACCAGTCCAGGTTCTTGCCTTCGTCGATCATGATCTGGAACGCGCCCACCCACAGCACCAGCAGCGCCAGGCCTATGGTGTCAAAACGCATCTTCATGAGGGGGCTCTGGTAGCGTTTCAGCAGCCCCCAGCCAAAGTAGCCGCAGGCAATGGCAATGGGCACGTTGATGTAGAAGATCCACGGCCAGCTGGCTTCGTCGCACAACCAGCCACCCAGAATGGGGCCCATGATCGGCGCCACCAGCGTGGTCATGCTCCACAGGCCGATGGCGGCACCGGCTTTTTCCTTGGGGAAGATCTGCAGCAGTAGTGTCTGCGACATCGGCATCAGCGGGCCGCCGGCCAGGCCTTGCAGCACGCGGAACAGGATCAGCATTTCCAGCGAGGTGGCCATACCGCACAGCAACGAAAACACGCCGAACAGTATCATGGCACCGGCAAACAGCCGTACGGTGCCAAAGCGTGCTGCCAGCCAGCCGGTAAGCGGTACGGTAATGGCCTCGGCCACTGCGTACGAGGTAATGACGTAAGTGCCCTGGCTGGACGACACGCCCAGGCTGCCGGCGATATTGGGTACCGACACGTTGGCGATGGTGGTGTCCAGCACGGCCACGAAGTTGGCCGCGGCCAGCAGCAGGGCCGCCAGCCATAGCTGGCCACCTTGCAGCGGCACAATCGGCGCAGAAGCGGGTGGGGAGTGGGGCGCAGACATGCGGCTTCCTTATTCGCTACGGGTATCGATGGTGGCGGTCATCGACAGCCCCACTTGCAGCGGGTGCTGGCGCAGCTCGGCCGGGTCCAGCGCAATGCGTACCGGTACGCGCTGCACCACCTTGATCCAGTTGCCGGTGGCGTTCTGCGCCGGGATGGTGGCAAACGCCGCGCCGGAGCCGCCAGCCAGGCCGGCTACCTTGCCGTGGTATTCCACCTCGCTGCCGTACAAGTCGGCTTTCAGCGTGACCGGCTGGCCGATGCGCACGGTGCGCAGCTGGCCTTCCTTGAAGTTGGCATCCACGTGTACGGCTTGCAGCGGCACTACTGACAACAGCTGGCTGCCGGCCTGCACGCGCTGGCCCAGCTGCACCTGGCGTTTGGCCACCACGCCGTCTACCGGGGCGCGGATCACGGTGCGCGCCAGATCCACGCGGGCCTGGTCACGCTTGGCGCGCGCCAGTGTTACTTCCGGGTTGGTGTCCACGCTGGTGTTACGGGTCAGGGTCTGGTTGGCTTTCAGGCTGCCTTCGGCGGCGCGCAGGTTGGCCGCACTCTGTTTGGCGGCCGCTTCGGCGGCCTGGTACGCTGCCTCGGCCACGTTCAGCGCACTGCGGGCATTGCTGACTTCCTCGCCGGACACCGAGCCGTTTTTGGCCAGTGCCTGGCGCCGGTTGTAGTCCAGCCGCGCGCGTTCCAGCTCGGCCTGTGCCGATGCCAGCTGTGCCTGGCTGCGCACCTGCTCGGCAGCGCGGGCCTGGACTTGTGCGCCCAGACCCTCGTCGCTGGCCAGATAGCCCTGTACGCGGCGCTGGGCGCGCGCCAGCTCGGCTTCGGCCTGCGCCAGCGCCAGGCGGGCGTCGGTATCGTCCAGCAGCACCAGCACGTCGCCGCGTTTTACCGCCTGGGTATCCACTACGGACACCTGGCGTACGGTGCCGCTCACCTCGGGGGTGAGCTGCGCCATTTCGGCAGCTACGTAGGCGTTGTCGGTGCTGACATGGTGGGACGCTACCAGGTACCAGTAGCTGCCGTAGGCCAGCGCGCCGACGGCGACCACGCCGCCCAGCAGGGTAAACAGGGTTTTGCGGCGTGCCGCCGGCTTGGCCGCATCGGCCGGGATGTCTTGCGCGGGCAGGGCTTGGGTGTGTTCGCTCATGATGTGCTTTCTCTCAATCGGTGTTGTCGGGTCAGGTCGGCTAGGGCCTGTTAACGCTATTTTTGATGCGGCGGCGCTTGTCAGGTGGCGGCAATGCGCGAAAAACCAGGCGCAGCAGGGCGATCCCTGCCAGCACGGTTTGACAAAGCAGTGCCCCGCATGGCGCGCGCCCCGAAGGGCAGGCCCGATAAGCTTCCCACTGCGGCGTTGTCAGGCTTGCGCTGGGAACCACCCAGCGCATCGCCCTCCGCCTGGCATTGGAAAACTTCTCGAGCCTGCGCCGCAGCAAGAAATAGTGTTAACAGGCCCTACTGGTCGCTACCCAGCGCCTTGGTCAGGGCGATGTCCAGCTGTGCCTGCTGGCTTTGCAGCTGGGTCAGCGTGCGGCGGGCGGCAATCACGCTGTCTTCGGCATTCAGTACGTCCAGATAGCTGGCCAGGCCGCCCTGGTAGCGGTCGTGGGTGAGCTCCCACGCCCGTTCGGCCGCCTCGGTGGCCTGCTGGCGCTGTGCCAGCTGTGCGGCCAACCCTTGCTGGCGGGTGTACGCCTGGGCGATGTCCTGTAGCGCTTGCAGCAGGGTCTGGTTGTAGCTGGCAACGGCGTTGTCGTATTCGCCGCGAGCACTGCGGTAGCTGCCTTGCAGCGCGTCCTGGCGGAACAGCGGCAGGCTGATGGCCGGGCCGAAACCGGCAATGCCGGAGCCGGCACGGGTCAGCGCATCCAGCCCCAGGCTCTGCGCGCCGACGTAGGCGCTCAGGTTGACGTTAGGGTAGAAGCCGGCACGGGCAACCTGGACGCGGCTGGCGGCGGCTTCGGCACGCAGGCGGGCGGCGGCGAGGTCGGGGCGGTGGCCGATCAGGTTGGCCGGCAGCGTGGCCGGTAGCGCCTGGGCCTGGCTGACAGTCAGCGCCGGGCGTTGCAGTGCCAGGCCGCGGTCCGGCCCGGCACCCAGCAGCGCGGCCAGTGCCTGGCGTTGCAGGGTGATGGCTTCGTCGGCGGCCAGTAGCTCAGCTTGGGCAGCGGCGCGGCGCGAGGCCGCCTGGGCCACGCTGGCGCGGTTTTCCAGCCCCTGGCTTTCGCGTTCGCGCATCAGGCCTTCGCTCTGGCTGCGTACCTTCAGCGCCTGCTGGCAGGCGTCACGGTCGGCAAACAGGCGCGCCAGCTCGGCGTACTGGCTGGCCACGGCGGTGGTCAGCAGCAGCCGGCTTTGCGCCAGCTCGGCCTCGGCAGCGGCTTGTGCGCTGCTGGCGGCGGCGATGGCGCTGCGGTTCTTGCCCCAGAAATCCAGCTCGTAGCTGACGTCCAGCGCCACGCGGCTGCTGGTGTTGAAACCCGGCGGCACGAAGGCGGCTGGCATGCCGTTATTCAGGCTCTGGCGCAGGCGGGTGAAGTCGCCGTTGGCGCTGACGCCGGGCTGCCGGGTGGCGCCGGCCTGCTGTGCCAGGCCTTCGGCTTGCAGCAGACGGGCGCGGGCACTGTCCAGCGACGGCGACTGCGCCAGCGCTTCTTGCATCAGCTGGTCCAGCTGCGGGTCCTGATAGCGCTGCCACCAGTGCTCGCCCGCCCACTCGCCGTGGCTGTCCGGCAGCGTCTGCTGGCTTTGCAACTGGCTGGCCGGCAGCAGGGCGGGGCTGGCGGGCAGGTCGGGAATGCTGGCACAACCGGCCAGCAGGCTGCCGGCACCCAGCAGCAGGGCCAGGCGGGTACGCGCATGGAAAGCGGGAAGGGTCTGATTCATGATTTTGATCAATAATTAAACTGTACGGTACAGTTATAATCGTGGTGTACAATGGCTGTCAACATAAAATTGAACTGACTGGTTCAGTATTGGGGTGAGCATGCGCGTCAAGACCGAAGCAAAACGCCAGAGCATCGTGGATGCCGCGGCCGGGGTATTCATGGAGAAGGGCTACGAGGCGGCGTCGATGGCGGAGATTGCCAGCCGCGCCGGCGGCTCCAAGGCCACGCTGTACAGCTACTTTCCGTCCAAGGAAGAGCTGTTCCTGATGGTGATGAAAACGCTGGCGGAAGAGCGCATGAGCCAGGCCCACGCGCGGCTGACGGCAGATGGCGACTTGCGCGCGGCCTTGTTGCGCTTTGGCGAGCAGATGCTGCGCAACCTGCTAAGCCCGGAAATCGCCGCCTTGCGCGGTATCGTGCTGGGCGAGGGGCGGCGCTCTGGCGTGGGGCAGCTATTCTTCGATAATGGCCCCGCCATCGGCTGGGGCAAGTTGGCCGCGTTTCTGGAAGGGCAGATGCAGGCCGGCCGGCTGCGCCAGGCCAAGCCGTGGACCGCTGCAGTGCATTTGCTGGCCTTGCTGGAGGCCGAGTTCATGGAGTGGTTTATCGTGGGCGCGCGCGAGATGCCGACCGACGAGGCCATCAGCGAGGCGGTAGTCGCTGCTGTGGATGTGTTCCTGGCTGGTTACGCACCCTCGTCAAGCGAGGGCGACTGAGCCGGGACGGGAATAAGCACAAGGGCGGCCTGCGCATGCAGGCCGCCCTTGTGCTTGGTAAAGCATGTGGCTCAGGCGGTAAGGTCTACCTGCGAAATCAGCCCGGCCTGGCCGCCCTCGGTCAGGTAGACGCCGGCTTTGCGCATCTGCGCCACGGTCTGGTTGGCCGCATCGGTATGGCGGAAGGTGGCGTCCACGTGCGGCAGCAACAGCGCGCCGATGCCCACGTCCATCAGGCTGGTCAGCTGATCCTTGCCGTCTTGCTGGCCCTGCCACAGTTGCAGGCGGGCAAAGAGCGGGTCGCCCTCGTCGATGGCGCCGTTGCCGTCGCTGTCCAGTGCGGCCAGCTCGCCAAAGCCGTCGCCGCTTTGCGGGCCGAACAGCTCGTTTTGCTGGTCGATCTTGCCGTTGCCGTTACGGTCCAGCGCCAGCCAGCCGCCGTTTTTTGGCACCGGCAGCGTGTTTTTCTTGCCGTCGTTATCGATGTCGAACTGTACGGTGGCGCCGGACAGCGTACCGGCGTCGTGGCCCAGGCTGATCATCAGCGGGTCGCGCGCGGCCGCGCCGAAGTTCAGCGTTTCTGTGCTGCTTACCGAGAAGCTGCGTTGCAGGCTGACGTCCAGCTGGAAGTTCAGGCTGCGGCCGTCGCGGGTGGTGATGTTGCCGCTGGCGGAAAACTGCAGCGATTCCTGCTCGCTATAACGCGTTTCGCGCTCGATGCGCAGGCCCCAGTCCTCGTTGCCTTGTTCGCGGCGTGGCGTGCCACGCTCTTGTTGCTGCTCGCCCTGCATGGCCTGATCTTGCGCGGCCGCTTGCAGGTGTTGCTTGTCCAGCGGGTACACGTCGGACAGGTCGATACGGATACCGAAAGTAGACTCCAGGATATTGCGCAGCAGCGACAGTGTGGGGCTGAGGTCGGCTTCCAGCGGGCTATCGCTTGCCTGCACGTCGCTTGCGCCCTGGCTGGCATTGCTCTGGGCCAGGCTTTGGCCAATGGCGGTTGCCGGGCTGGCTTGCTGCGCAGCGGCGCGGCGGCCGCTTTCGCTGATGTCCACCTGGTCTTGCGGGGCGTTTTGCCGCGCGCCTTCCTGCCAGAAGGTAATGCGCTGCTGGGTGCTGTGGGTTTGTTCCAGGTAGTGCTGGCTGCTCAGGTCTAGCGACAGGCTATCGATTCTCATGGCGGTTCTCCTGCTGGCCTGTCTGCGCCGCAGGGGGCAAGAGAGGCGATTCGATGCGCTTATATCGGCAGCATGGCGGCAGGGCTTAGCCTTTTTTGATAGCAGGTGTTAATAAAAACAGCCGCTACCCAAGGGGTAGTGGCTGCGCTTTGCGGAGACGCAAAATCAATATGGATCAGTGGGTTGTGGCAAGGTTGGCCGCAGGGGTTACAGGTGCTTGCCGGCGCGCCAGATCGACCAGATCAACCACAGGCTGTTGAAAAAAGCAGCCATGAAGCCCAGAAAGCCAAACAGCGGCAGGCCGAACAGTGTGGGGCCGCCCTTCACTGTCATCACGATGGACGAGCCGATAATCAGGCAGCCGGTGACAATGCCCATGGTCAGCCGGTTCACGCTCTTGTCCAGCTGGTGGCCAAACTGCTCCAGCCGCTTCAGGTCGAGGTTGATGCGGAAGCGGCCGTGGCGAATGTCCTTGCCAAGGCGGATGATGTCGCCCGGCAGGTTGGCCAGCATGCCCAGGCCCTCGGTTACCGTGGTCTTGCCGCGCTTGAACAGGTTACGCGGGTCGTAGCGCGCCAGGATCAGCTGTTTGACAAATGGCGCCAGGTGTTCCACCAGCTGGAAATCCGGGTCCAGCTGGCGGCCCAGGCCTTCCAGGGTGATCAGCGCCTTGAACAGCATGGCCATGTCCGGCGGCAGCAAAATGCCGTGGTCACGGATCAGCGCCATGATGTCGTTGATCAGCTGGGTGATGTTGAGGTTTTTCAGCGGCACATGGTCGTACTGGAACAGGATCTCGCCGATATCCTCGGCAAACTGTTCTTCGTCTACCGGCGTGCTGCCGGTCCACTCCAGCAACACGTTCATCATGCCGCGTTCGTTGCGCTCGGCCAGTGCGGCCAACATGTCCACGATTTCGTCACGGCGCTTGTGCGATAGCCGGCCCACCATGCCAAAGTCGATGAAGGCGATGCGGTTGTCGGCCAGGAAAATTACGTTGCCGGGGTGCGGGTCGGCGTGGAAGAAGCCGTTGATCAGGATCATCTTCAGTACCGCATCGGCACCGCGCTTGGCCAGCAGCGGCGGGGACAGGCCGGCGCCAGGCAATGCGTCTACCGGTGTGGCTGACCAGCCGGCGATATAGTCCTGTACGTTCACCGCCGGGCGGGTGTAGTCCCAGTACACCGCGGGCACGCGGATATGCGGGTCGCCGGCAAAGTCTTTGCCGAAGCGTTCCATATTGCGTGCTTCCACCGCCAGGTCCAGCTCGCGCCGTAGCGAGCGCGAAAACTGCGCCACGATTTCGGATGGCTGGAAGCGGCGCGCGTCGGGAAACTCCAGCTCGATCAGGTGCGCAATGTGTTCCAGGATGCGCAGGTCGGCCTCTACCTTGTCTACAATGCCGGGGCGGCGCAGCTTGACGGCCACCTCGGTGCCATCTTTCAGTAGCGCGCGGTGTACCTGGGCGATCGAAGCCGAGCCGATGGGTTTGCGTTCGAACTCGGCAAATACCTCGTCCGGTTTGCAGCCTAGCGCCTGTTCCAGCAAAGCATCCAGAAAGCCATCGCCTATCGGTGGCACCGTGCTTTGCAGTTTCTCGAATTCGGTAATCCACTCCGGGCCGAACACGTCCACGCGGGTGGACAGGATCTGGCCCAGCTTGATGAAGGTCGGCCCCAGCTCCTCGAAGGCACGGCGCACACGGATGGGGGCCGGTATGGCATTGGCCGGGTCTGGCAGCGTGATGTTCAGCCATTCGCCCGCCTTTTCTACCGCACGTGGCAGCCGTAGCCGCTGTGCGAATTCGCCCAGCCCGTGGCGGAACAATATGCCGCTGATCTGTTTCAGACGGGGCAGGTCGCGCATGGCGATGAGGGTTTCTCTGAGCATGGCTATCGTCGGGGTAGGGCCGGGTGGCCGTTGCGGGAGTGCGCGCCCATGATGGTGGCGTGGCCAGTATCGCAATATTTCACCCGCATCGACAATAGCCGCCGGCCGCGCCGGTATGGCCGCCGTTATTGGGTGATAGCAATACATTGCCGCTTGGTGGCCGGGGGGAACGATGGTATCGTTCAGCACTATTTTGTTCAAAACCAGCTAACAGATGCGCTGCCAGGCTGCCCGCGAGGGGCGGTGCCGGTGGCATACAGTCTTGAACCTATGAAATTTTACCAATCTATTCTGGCCCTGTTTCTGGCCGGTTTCATGGCCGTAGCCCATGCTGCGCCAGACACCGCGGCGGATGGCGAGGCCGACCCGATCGCCCGCTTTGCCTCGCCAGGCGAAGAGGCTGCCGGCGATCTGTTGCTGCAGGCCATGAGCCTGATCGGCGTCGCCTACCGCTTTGGCGGCAGTAACCCGGAAAGCGGCCTGGATTGCTCCGGTTTTATCCAGTACGTATTCAAAAAGTCCCTGCGTGTGAACCTGCCGCGTACCTCGGCCAGCATGGCCCAGGTTGGCCGCGAGATCGACCGCGATGAACTCAAGGCCGGTGATCTGGTCTTTTTCAATACGCGCGGCTTTCGCTATTCCCACGTGGGCATGTATCTGGGCAATAACAAGTTCATTCACTCACCGCGTACCGGCAAGAGCATCGAAGTAGTCAATATGACTCAAAGCTACTGGGCTACCCGCTATAACGGTGCCCGTCGTGTGGCGCGTGCCGGCATGCCGGTAGCGGCGGCCGAGGTGGAAAAACCAGCCAGCAATGTGGCCGCTGCCAGCACCGGCAAGCGCAGCTACCGCAAGGTCGAGGCGGCGGATACCGAACAGCGTAGCGTGAAGGGCAAGAAGAAAAAGAACGCACGGGATGATGCGCCGGTAGCCAAGGGCAAGAAAGGCAAAAAAGCCGAGCAGGGCAGCAGCGCACGTAGCAAGAAGAAAGCCGGTGCCGAGCAGGCCGTCAGCAAGAAAAGCAGCAAAAAAAGCAGCAAGTCATCTGATGGCGCCAAGAAAAAGGCGCCAGTGAAGAAGAAAAAAGACTAGGCGCCGCCCGCAGTCTGGCGTGACACAATCTGTACCCGAGGCCCCGCTTCTGCCGGGCCTCGCCATTTACAGGGCGCTTATTGCCCGGCTGGCCAGCCCCGTGCTGGCGGCCATACCGAAAGGCCAACAATGAAACCGGATCTGCCAATCTGGCATGCCCCCGACGGCAGCGTGGTGTCGTGCACCGAAAAAGTAAAAGTGATGACCGAGAATATGGAAGAGCTGGCCCAGGTGGCACAGGACGCGTTTGAAGATGCCATCCTGATGGGCTGCGACGAGCATCAGGTGCGTGCTTTTCTGGTGGCCATGATGCAGCAGCTGGACAACCCTTACCGAGCCTGAACCCGCCCATGTCTTTCCCTTACGAGGTCTTTATCGGCCTGCGTTATCTGCGCGCCCGCCGGCGTAACGGCTTTATCTCTTTTATCTCGTTGATGTCGGTGTTGGGCATTGCCCTGGGCGTGGCCGCGCTGATTGTGGTGTTGTCGGTGATGAACGGTTTCCAGCAGGAAATCCGTGGCCGCATGCTGTCGGTGGTGTCGCATCTGGAAATCGGCAGCTACGACGGCCAGATCGCTAGCTGGCAGCCGCTGCAGGCCCAGCTGCGCCAGCAGCCGCACGTGGTGGCCGCCGCCCCGTACGTGAATGCACAGGGCTTGTTATCCAGCCGTGGCAATGTGCGCGGTGCGCTGGTGCGCGGCATCGACCCGGCTGCCGAGCAGACAGTGGTGGCGCTGGGCAAGGAAATGCTGCGCGGCAAGCTCACTGACCTGGAGCCCGGCAGCTATCGCATCGTGCTGGGTGTAGAGCTGGCGCGCCAGCTGGGTGTGGAAGTGGGCGACAAGGTGACACTGATCACGCCGCAAGGCAATGTAACCCCGGCTGGCATGATGCCGCGCCTGAAGCAGTTCACCGTGGCCGGCGTGTTCAAGGCTGGCATGTTCGAGTACGACTCCTCGCTGGCCATGATCTCGCTGCGCGACGCGCAGGTGCTGTTCCGCCTGGGGCAGGACGTGTCCGGTATCCGCCTGAAACTGGATGACACCATGCTGGCGCCGCAGGTCAAAGCTGCGTTACAACCGCAGCTGGCGGCCAACCTGGTAGCCACCGACTGGACCGACATGAACGCCAATTACTTCCGCGCGGTGCAGATCGAAAAACGCATGATGTTCATCATCCTGACGCTGATCGTGGCCGTGGCCGCGTTCAACCTGGTGTCCACGCTGGTGATGGTGGTTACCGACAAGCAGGCCGACATCGCCATCCTGCGCACATTGGGCGCCAGCCCGGCCAGCATCATGAAGATCTTCATGATCCAGGGCTCCATTGCCGGGGTGCTGGGCACGGTCGCCGGCGTGGCCGGCGGCTTGCTGCTGGCCTACAACCTGGGCGCGGTGCTGTCTGCGGTGGAAAGCCTGATTGGCGCCAAGCTGCTGTCCAGCGATGTATACATGATCGATTACCTGCCCACCGACATCCAGCTGGGCGATGTGTCTACCATCGGCCTGATCTCGCTGGCGCTGGCGCTGCTGGCAACGATTTACCCAAGTTGGCGCGCCGCCCGTGTGCGCCCGGCGGAGGCCCTGCGTTATGAGTAATATCCTGAGCTGCCAGGGTCTGGCCAAGCGCTACAGTGAAGGCAATCTGGCGGTAGACGTGCTGAGCGGCATCGATCTGACGGTCGAGCGTGGCGAGTTTGTCGCCATTGTGGGCGCGTCAGGTTCGGGCAAGAGCACGCTGCTGCACCTGCTAGGCGGGCTGGATGCGCCCAGTAGCGGCAGCGTCAGTGTGCTGGGGCAGCCGCTGGCCGGCATGGACGAAGCGGCGCTGGGGCGTTTTCGTAATCGCCACCTGGGCTTTGTCTACCAGTTCCACCATTTGCTGCCCGAGTTTACCGCGCTGGAAAACGTGATGATGCCCTTGCTGATTGCGCGCCAGCCGCGCGAGCAGGCGGCGGCGCAGGCACAGGCGCTGCTGGCCCAGGTCGGCTTGGCCGCACGTGCCGGCCACAAGCCGGGCGAGCTGTCTGGCGGCGAGCGCCAGCGCGTGGCCATAGCCCGGGCACTGGTAACCCGCCCGGATTGCCTGCTGGCCGACGAGCCCACAGGTAACCTGGACCGTGGCAACGCGGCAGCGGTGTTCGACCTGCTGCGCCAGCTCAATAGCGAGCTGGGCACCAGCATGGTGATGGTGACGCACGATCGCGAGCTGGCGGCGCGTGCCGATCGCGTGCTGACATTGGGGGCGGATGGCTTGCAGCCATTGCCGCAGCCCTGACTAACGTTTGATCAAGATAAGGACCTGTGATGCTGCAACACGACTCTACCCTCACATTCGACCGGCTGGTCGCTGCCATACAAGGCCCCACCGGCTGGATGGAGCTGCTGGTGGCTGCCGTGGGTATCGTGCTGGCGTTCTGGCTGTCGCGTCGTATCCACGCCCGTTACTTTGCGGCCAACCCCGCGGACTGGGGCTTCGGCAAGTACCTGATGTACCGCCTGGTGCTGCCGCTGTCGGCACAGCTGTGGACACAGCTGGCAGCCGTGCTGTGGCAGCTGGCGGTAGGGGTGCGCTCCGAGCTGTTGGTGGTATCGGCTACGCTGCTGTTCTGGATGTCCGTCATCCGTATTCTCACGGCCGTAGTGCGCCATGCCCTGCCGGATGGCAAGCTGGAGCGTAGCACCGAACACTTTATGGCCATGCTGTTGTGGACCGGCTTTGCCAGCTGGGCGGTAGGGGTGGATACCGTGGTGCTGGACTGGCTGGAGTCGATCAGCTTCCGCGTAGGCAAGAACGAAATCGACCTGCTGATGATCCTGTCCGCCCTGGTGTGGGTGTCGGTGATCATGGTGGGCGCGCTGTGGGTCAGCAAGCTCATCGAAAAGCGCGTGATGAAGCTGTCCGACGTCGACCTGAGCCTGCGCATCGTGTTTACCAAGCTGGCGCGCACGCTGCTGATGGTGACCGGTGTGCTGGTGGCGCTGCCCATCGTGGGCATCGACCTTACCGTGCTGTCGGTATTTGGCGGTGCACTGGGTGTGGGCCTGGGTTTTGGCCTACAGAAAATTGCCAGTAACTATGTGTCCGGCTTCATCATCCTGCTGGACCGCTCCATCCGCATTGGCGACCGCCTGATGGTGGACAACCGCGTGGGCTATGTCAGCAAGATCACCAGCCGTTTTGTGGTACTGAAAAGCGCCGACGGCTCGGAGGCGCTGGTGCCGAACGACACGCTGATTGCCAATACGGTGATCAACCAGTCGTATACCGACAAATCGCTGTGGATCAGCCTGCCTATCCAGGTGGCGTACGGTACCGACCTGCCGCAGGCGCTGGCGCTGCTGTGCCAGGCGGCCACGCACCCGCGCGTGAAAACCGACCCGGCGCCGTCTGCCTTTGTGGTGGCGTTTGCCGACTCGGGCATCAATCTGGAAGTAGGACTGTGGGTAAGCGACCCGGAAAACGGCATGCTGTCGCTACGCTCCGAGATCAATCTGCGTATCTGGCAGCTGTTCTGCGAGCATGGCATCCAGATACCGTACCCGCAGCGCGAGGTACGCGTACTGAATCCGGCCGGTAACGAAGCATAGGGAGGCGGGATGAGCAAACAGACTCTGGCGGTAATCGACGACGATCTGGCGGTAAGGCAGTCGCTGTTATGGCTACTGGAAACGCCCAGTCTGGCGGTGAGCGGCTTTGAGAGTGCCGAGCGCTTTTTGGCGCAGGGCAGTGCTGCGGCCAACTTCAACTGCCTGATTGTGGACCTGCGCATGTCTGGCCTGAGCGGCATCATGTTGCTGGAAAAAATGGCGCAATGGCCGTACTGCCCGCCCGTCATCATGCTGACCGCCCACGGTGACGTGCCGCACGCGGTGGCGGCATTCAAGCTGGGTGTGGCGGATTTTCTGGAAAAGCCGTTTGACGACGCCCGCCTGCTGGCCCTGGTGGACGAATGCCTGGCACGCGATGCGCAGGAGCGCGAGCGCTACCAGCGCCGGGTACGGGTAGCCGAAGCGCTGGCCACGCTGACCGAGCGCGAGCGCGAGGTGATGCAGCATATTCTGGCCGGCCTGCTTAACAAGCAGATTGCCGAGGTACTGAGCATCAGCATGAAAACGGTAGAAGTGCACCGCGCCCGCGTGTTCGACAAGATGGGTGTGAAGTCGGCGGTAGAGCTGGCCGGGGTGATTACCGTACTGGACGAGGCAGGCAGCAAGACATGAAGCCAAGCAAGCAGCCGGTTTCCGTGCTGGTAGTGATTCACACCGCCGATCTGCAGGTTTTGTTGATAGAGCGTGCCGACAAGCCAGGCTACTGGCAGTCGGTTACCGGTAGCCGCGAGGGCGACGAAGCGATTGCCGACACCGCCCGCCGCGAGGTGGAAGAAGAAACCGGTTTCGCCGCCGCTGACGGCCAGTGGCACGACTGGCAGCAGCAGAATGTCTATGAGATTTTCCCGCATTGGCGCCATCGTTACGCGCCTGGCGTGACCCACAACACCGAGCATGTGTTCAGTCTGCAGCTGGCTGGCGCCCTGCGGCCAACCCTGGCACCAGGCGAGCACCTGGCCTGGCAGTGGCTGCCCTGGGAGCAGGCAGCCGAGCGGGTGTTTTCCCCTTCCAATGCGGCGGCCATTCGCGCGCTAGCACAGCGTTTTTTGCCTTAATCTACATATTTCCCTTATGTATCCTTGCGCCATTTTGTAGCAGATACCATCATGTGAAGTGTCGGTGGGATAAAAGCAAGGGGGCGATATGACTATGGACTTTTCCAGGCTGAAAATACTGGTGGTGGACGACCAGATGCTGGTGCGCTCGTTGCTGACCCAGTCACTCAAAGCCATGGGTGTCCAGCCCGACAATATCTACCAGGCAGTGGATGGTGCCACGGCCAAGCGCGCGCTGGATGGCAAGCCGGTTGATATCGTCTTGTGCGACCTGCAGATGGAGCCGATGAACGGCATGGATTTGCTCAAAGAAATCCGCTGTGGCCGCACCATGAACCCGCCCAATATGCCGTTTGTTTTCCTGTCGGGCCACGCCGAGAAGCAAAATATCGTCCTGGCTGCCCAGTTGCACGCCGACGGTTTTGTCATCAAGCCACCCAAACCGGCCGAGCTGGAAAAAAACATCAGCGCAGCCATGGCGCGCGCGCGCCCGGAGCCAGACCCGTTTGCCTACTACACCATTCCCACCGGCTCTGCCCATGACAAGTTTGTCTTTGGCGAACAGCTGCAGGCGGCTGCCCGCAAAATGGACGAAGATGGCCACCCGGTAGAGACACTGGCTTTGAAAGAAGTGAAAGCCGGCCGCATTCTGGGCGAGGACTTGTACAACAAGACTGGCCAGCTGCTGCTGCAGCGTGGCAGCGAGTTGACCATTACCCAGCTGCGCGTACTGGTGAATTACCCTGACCGCTTTGGTGTACAGAAAGTGGTGTTGCGCAAGGACGATCCTGTCGAAGCCTGAGTTGTACGCCGTACGCGGAGGTGGTATGAAAGAAGCATCGCGTAATGCCGGGCAAACCTCTGATATCGGGCGTGCGGCAGTCTTTATCGTTTTGCTGCTGGGTGCTATCCAGCTGGTGGCGTCGGCGCTGCTGATCCGCTCGGGCTATATGGGCTATGTGCGGGCGGTGGAGCACGAAGAGCTGAACCAGGCCAGCCAGCAGTTGTTCCTGGCTGCCCAGGCGTTCAGCAGGGAAAACGATCATACGCTGGCGCTGCTGTCCGCCGCCAGACAGCCCAGCCGCGCCAGCCGGGCTGCGTTGTTGCCGCTACGCGAGCAGGCAGACGCGGCGCTGCGCCGCGCGCTGGCCATGCCCCGGCAGAATGATAGCAGTGCAGACCTGCACGCCGAGATTGTCGCCAAACATAAGCACCTGCTTGGCCGCCGCGTGGATATCGACAAAATCCTGCTGCGCCACCCCTACCAGATGGACGAGAACGCCAGCTTTGGCTGGCGGCTGTCCATGGCATCGGTATTTGCTTCTATTGATAAAGCCCTGCGCCAGGATACCTACGACCTGGGTGATGAGGCCGACCCCAGACTAAACCGCATGGCCGAGGTGAAGTTCGATATCTGGAGCCTGAGCCAGGTACTGAGCGAAGAAGCACATGCACAAAACCTGCGTGCCGAGTTCAAGCGCCGGCTGAACTCCACTGACGAATACCAGCTCACGCGCAACCGCGAGCGTGCGCTGCTGATTGTGGACCGGCTGCGTGACAGCATCCGTTTTCTGGGCCAGCCAGACCTGCAAGACCGCCTGCGCCAACTCAATAGCGCTATTCTTACCCTGAACCGGCAAACCGACCTGCAACTGCAGCAGCTTGACGGCCAGAGCCAGTCCTTGCCGGACAAGCGTAGCCATAACCAGACCTGGACCGCACTTAGCCAGCAACTGGACGATTTCTTCCTGGCACTGACCCGCCACACCCGCGACAAAGTCAACAGCTATCTGGACGAATACATTACCGGCCTGGCTTTGAACATCCTGTTTACCGCGCTGGTGATGTGCCTCTATATCTACCTGCTGCGCCGCATGCGTACGCATATCCTGTACCCGCTGCAGCGCCTGCAGCACCTGCTGGATGCGGCTGCCGATGCCATTCTTACCGTAGACGACGAACGCAAGGTGATTGTGGCCAACCACGGCGCCGAGCGCATGTTTGGCCGCAGTAAGGAAAACCTGTGCAATCTGCCCATTGGCGAGCTGCTGATCATAGACTCGCAAGACAGCGACTGGATGGAAAGCAGCGATGGACTGGACCGCTCGCTACCCGGGCGCGGCATGTGCGCTGATGGCAGTATTTTCTACGCCGGGGTGTCCATCAGTGCCCTGAAAGACAAAGCACGCGGGCGGGACCGCTACCTGTTGATTGTGCGTAACGAGCAAGAGCGGCGCGTAGCGGAAAAATCGCTGGCCAAGAGCCTGCAGTTGTTATCCGGCATTCACCGGGTAGAGGGCCTGCTGTTTGCCCGCAGCCCGCGTCATGCGGTGTACCACGAGATACTGCGCATCCTGCTGGATTACTTCGGGCTGGATGCCGGCCTGATTCTGGCGCTGGAAGCCGGGCGTGACAAAACCTCGTCCTTCCATGTGCAAGCCAGCCTGGGCGCCAACCCCTTGCCCGACTGGGTAGAGGACTTCCGCCGCAAGCCCTATGTGCAGGCCTTGCAGCTGGGGGCACAGCAGAAAATCGTACGGGAAGAGGGCTGGCTCTACCTGCCGGTAGAAGTTGACGCCCGTACGGTGATGGTGGCCGGCCTGCAGGATTGCCGCCTGAGCGATGAGCAATACCAGGCGCTGCAGCCTATGCTGGGCACGTGCGGCAGTATTGTGAGTTTCTATGCCGAAGAAGACCGCCGGCGCAATTCCGAGCGCCACCTGCGTGAAGTACTGCAGCAGGAAGAAGCCATTTATAGCGCGTCGCCGGTTGGCCTGCTGCGCCTGAATCGCGATTACGCTATCGTGCGCGCCAACCGTACCGCCGAAACCCTGTTTGGTGCCGGGCAAGATGGTTTGCAGGGCTTGAGCCTGCAAGAAATGCTGGCCACCGAGCAGGAATGGCACGCACTGTACCGCCAGCTGGAACATGCCCGCCAGCACGACTGCCAGCTGAGTACCGAAATTGAATGCGTGCGGGTAGGCGGGCAGCCGGTATGGGTGATGTTTACCGGCCAGCTGCTTTTCCCGGGCATGGCCGAGCACGACATGATTCTGGCGTGCATGGACGTATCCGACCGCCGGGCTGCCGAAGAAGGTTTGCTGCATGCGCGTGACGAAGCAGCCGAAGCGCGCAGCCAGCTGGTGGTGGCCATCGAGACACTGGAGGAGGCGTTTGCTTTCTTTGATGTGCACGACAAGCTGGTGTTGTGCAACCGGCGTTTTGCTGAGCTGGTCGCGCTGGGCTATACGCCAGAGTTGCTGCATGGCCGTACATTCGAATCCATCGTGAAAGCTGCGCTGGAAGAGGGCGAGCACCCGGAAGCCGGCATGGATAACGCCAGCTGGGTGGCCGAGCGCCTGCGCCGCCACGCCAGTGGCAGTGCCTCGTTCCAGCTGCAGGTAGGCGACCGCTGGTTCCAGGTTAGCGACCACGCCACACCGGGCGGTGGCTCGGTGTGCATTCACGCCGATATCACCAGCCTGAAAATGCAGGAAGGTGACTTGTTGCTGGCGCGAGACCTGGCCGAGCAGGCCAACCGGGCCAAGAGCGGTTTCCTGGCCGCCATGAGCCATGAGATCCGTACGCCGATGAACGGCGTGCTGGGCATGCTGGAGCTGCTGGCGCTGACCCGGCTGGAGGCAGAGCAGCGCGAATCGGTAGAAACCATCCAGGAGTCTGCCCGCACCTTGCTGCGCCTGATCGATGACATCCTGGATTTTTCCAAGATCGAGGCCGGCAAGCTGGACATCACGCCGGAAACCGCGTCCATTCCCGACATCATGCACAAGGTGCATCAGCTGTACGAAGAAATGGCGGCGCGCAAAAACCTGCAGTTCCATCTGGAAATCGACCCGCAGCTGGCCCCGGCGGTACAGGTAGACCCACTGCGCCTGCGCCAGATATTGCAGAATTTCTGCAGCAATGCGCTGAAATTTACAGCAGAAGGCACGGTGACGCTGCGTGTCCGTTGTCTGGAAAGCAGCCCGGGCCAGCAAAAGCTGCGCTTCGAGGTGCAAGACACTGGTATCGGCATTTCCCGCGAGAACCTCAGCCGCCTGTTCGAGCCCTTTACCCAGGCTGAAAGCTCTACCGCCCGCCGCTTTGGCGGTACCGGGCTGGGGCTGACCATCTGCCGCCGCCTGGCCATGCTGATGGGCGGCGAAGTGGCCATGGAAAGCCAGGAAGGGGTCGGCACCACAGCATCGCTGGAAATGGTCATGCCGCTGGGCGAAGTGGGGGATATCCGCACCGCGCCGGTAGAGATCAGCGCCGAAGCCGTACTGGAAAGCAAAGCCGAAGTAGCGGCCAACCTGTTGCCGGTACTGTTTGTGGAAGACAACCCCACCAACCGCAAACTCACGCTGAAACAATTCGAGCTGCTGGGTTACCCGGTGGACTCGGCGGAAAACGGCGTAGAGGCGGTAAGCAAGTGGCAAAAAGGCGAGTACTCGCTGATTCTCACCGACTGCCACATGCCGGAAATGGATGGCTACGAGCTGGCGCGCACCATACGCTACTACGAAGGGATTGTGTTCGACTCGCGCCATATCCCCATTATTGCGTGCACCGCCAACGCCTCGCATGAAGAGCTGGAAAAAACCAGCGCCGCCGGCATGGACGACTTCATGACCAAGCCCTTGAGCCTGGGCACGCTCAAAGCCATGCTGGAAAAATGGATCACGCAGGCGAATGACGATGCCATCAAGGAAAGCGAACAGCGCAAGTTGCCGCAGGAAGAAGGCCAGACCGATAACGTGAGCTTTGCCATGGCCATGCCGATAGACCGCAGCGTGCTGGAGGTGTACAGCTCGGGCGACTGGATGATGGAACGCGCCATCCTGGACGAGTTCCTGCTGGCCAACGACGAAGATGTCGCCGCACTGCAAGCCGCTGTGGACGAGGCAAACGTAGAGCGCGTGGCCTGGAGCGCCCACCGCATCAAGGGTGCCAGCCGCATGGTGGGTGCCATGATGCTGGGCGATGCGGCCGAGCTGCTGGAAAAAGCCGGCAAGGCGGCCGACCTGCCCACCATCCAGACCGAGTGGCCGGGTTTTGTACAAAACCTGGCGGTGCTGAAAGCCTGGCTGGCTACCCAGCCGGTGGCTTAGCGCTAGGCCGATAGTAGGAGAAAACCCTAGCCCCGACCTGGCGCCCTTATGGGCTAGCGTCGGGGCTTTTTGCGCCCTTACGCCGCGCTATGCTGGGGTTGCCGCTTTTGATTAAGCTGCTTAAAACAGTTCCAGCGTCACCGGGCCTTGCGGTGCTGCTTCATGCTGTAACAGGCTGGCCGGGTAGGGCTGTAGCAGGGTATGCGCCTCTGCGGTGGTGCCGGCTTGCAGCCACAAACCATAGTGCTCTGGCGGCACAATCGCCAGGCTGCGCTTTTCCTCTCCTGGCCGGTGCATGCGCTGCAGCAGGGGGTGCGCATCGGCATTGATGGTGATCTGGCTAAAGGCATGGCTGATGCGGCCATCCGGCTCGGCCCAGCTGCGCCAGATGCCGGCGACGGCAAAGGGGCTGCCATCCGCCATGGCGATGCGGTGCCGTACCGCGCGCCCGCTTTCGTAGCACGGCTCGAAAAAGGCCAGCATGGGTACCAAGCAGCGTCGGCCGCCGTGCCAGGCGTCGCGGTAGGTGGCCAGCCGGCCTAGCGTTTCGGCGCGCGCATTCATCGTGCTTAGCCGTATGCCCGCCGGCAGGTGGCGTCGCGGGACAAAGCCGTAGTTGGCCGCCAGCGCTTGCAGTGCACCGTCTGCAGCGGCGGTAATGATGGGGGCGGTATAGTCTTGCCAGCACTCGTCCGGCCAGCCTTCCGGTGGCGGTTCGGCGCCAAAATGCTCGGCCAGCTGTTGGCGGTGGGCGGGGAGATAGTTCACACACATGGGCGCCATCATAGCAGCCAGGGTCGCTTGCAGGTTTTATTGCAATCATGTTGCCGGCTTGGTTTTGCCTTATCATCTTGGGCTTTTGTCATAATCAGGCTGGCAGTGTCGTGCTGGCTATTCGCCTTGACAGGACCCCTCATGCATAAATCCGTTCTTGCCGCAGCGCTATGTGTGCTGCTGGCGTCCAGCCCCTTTGCGCTGGCGCAATCAGCGCCGCAGGCCTCTGCTGCGGCGAGTGAGCCATCCGATGCCCTGATCGACTTTTTGTCCACGCCGACCTTTTCGCCGCAGCAGCAGAAACGCCTGCAGCAAGCGCTGCATCACAAGCAGATGATGTCGCGGCTGGCCGCCTTTGCCGGCCTGACGCCCGCACAGCTGGATGCAGAAGCGGCCGAGCGCCAGTTCTGCCTGCTATCGGGTTACTTGTTACATAACGAGCTGGCCGCACAGAAGCGCACGCCCAGCCAGCTGGCCCAGGCGCGTAGCTGGCTGCTGTCCCCAGGCTGGTGCGAGCGCGTGAGCCGCGAGCAGGCACAAGGCATGACGCAAGAAGACGTGCTGGGCATAGACGGCGTCATCACCTTGTATTACCTGCTGTACCTCGACATGCAGCCCCGCCTGGCGGGCGGCTAGATCCTGTCGCAACGCCTCTGTAGCCCGGCACCGTCGCTTAGTGGCCTACACTGATAACATCGCGCCGTGCTGGCGCCGTTTGCCGGGTTGATATGCGCGCCATTCACGTCCTTACCTATAATTTGCACAAGGGCATGTCGCCCTTGGGTGGGCGGGTGCGCTTGCCGCAGATGGCGGCGGCGCTGCAGCAGCAGGGCGCTGACGTGCTGTTTTTGCAGGAAGTGCAGGGGCGGCATGACGGGCGGGCGGCACGGCACGAAGGTTGGCCGCAGCACAGCTATCTGGCGCAAGCGCTGGCGCACGAAGCCTGCTATGGCATGAATGCGCGCTACGACCACGGCCATCATGGCAATGCGGTGTTGTCACGCTTTCCGCAGCAGCTGGCGGCCAACCATGATCTGACGGTTAGCCGGCTGGAACAGCGCGGCTTGCTGCACACCATCATCCAGCCTGCCGGCTGGCCTGTGCCGGTGGCCTGCCTGTGCGGCCACTTCAACCTGCTGGCGCACGACAGGCGGCGGCAGTACCGCGTGTTGCTGGACTACCTGGCCCGGCACGTGCCGCCGGCCATGCCGCTGATTCTGGCCGGCGATTTCAACGACTGGCGCCGCGAAGCCGACCGCCACCTTTTGCAAGAAGCCGGCCTGTACGAGGCGCACGCCAGCGTGCATGGCCAGCATGGCCGTAGCTTTCCGGCCCGCTTGCCACTGCTGGCGCTGGACCGTATCTATGTGCGCGGCCTGGTGGTAGAGCAGGTGGCGGTGTGCCGCGGCCAACCTTGGTCTGCGCTGTCGGACCACCTGCCTTTGCGTGCCAGCTTGCGTTTGCCCGCCTGCTGATGCCGCTGCCTGGCCTGAGCGTTGCCAGTGTGTAAACGTTTTGCGGCATTTCATTAAGGATTATGAAGCGGGCGGTAAAAAGCGCATCGGCGTTATTGCAAATCATTCCTGTTATATCTAACATCGCCCCTCGCTGTACAAGCCAGCCGCGACCAGCGGCAAGCCAGTCAGTTCCTTTTTTGCTACCAGAAACCGAACCCGTCCATGGCTTTCCGACTCTTTTCGCGCCGCGCACCTGCTGCGGCCAACCCTGCTGGCGGCATCGCGCTGCGCACCCTGTTGCAATGGCACTGGATCAGCTCCGCCATCTGCCTGGGGGGCATGCTGCTGTTTGCCATTACCGGCTTCACGCTGAACCACGCCAGCCAGATCGAAGCCAAACCCGTCATCCACAACCAGCAGTTCCCGCTGCCCAAGGCCCAGGCCGACCGCCTGCAGCTGCTGGCCGAAAGCGAAGCGCCTCCCCCCAAACTGCCGCAAGCTACACAAACCTGGCTGGCCGAGCTGTGCCGCTGCCAGGTAGCCGACGCGGTGCCGGAGTGGTCGGCCGACGAAGTCTATCTGCCGATGCCACGCCCCGGTGGTGACGCCTGGTTGCGCGTTAGCCTGGCCGAGCAGCTGGTGGAATACGAAGTGACCGACCGCGGCTGGCTGGCCTATTTCAACGACCTGCACAAAGGCCGCCACACTGGCGAGCTTTGGCGCTGGTTTATCGACGCCATCGCCATCGGCAGCGTGCTGTTCTGCGTTACCGGCCTGCTGATCCTGCAAAAACACGCCGGCAACCGCCCGTCCACCTGGCCGCTGTTTGGCCTGGGTCTGTTGCTGCCTGCCCTGATTGCCCTACTCACCATTCATTGAGCCGACATGAAACCGACTCCCTCCACCCCTCGTCGCCGTAGCGGCAAGCGCATGGCGCTGGCCGGCGGTATTGTTGCCGCACTGGCCGCCGCCGGCTGGTACGGCTGGCAGCACTATCATGCCCAGGAAGATGCCCTGTCCCGTTACCTGATTGCCAGCGTGCAGCAGGGCGATATCGAAGACCTGGTCACCGCCACCGGCAGCCTGCAGCCTAGCGACTACGTAGACGTGGGTGCGCAGGTGTCGGGGCAGCTGGAAAAAATCTACGCCGAAGTTGGCTCGGTGGTGAAAAAGGGCGACCTGCTGGCCGAGATCGACTCCACCGTTTACCGTGCCACTGTCGACGCCCGCCGCGCCGCGCTGAAAAACCTGCAGGCCACCTTGCTGGCGCGCCAGTCCGACCTGCAGCTGGCCGAGCAGCAACTGCAGCGCCAGCAAAACCTGGCGCGCGACAGCGCCACCAGTGAAGAAAGCCTGCAGCAGTCGCAAGCTAGCCTGCGCAGCGCCCGCGCCCAGGTGGCGTCGGTGCAGGCGCAAATCGAGCAGGCCGAATCCACGCTGCGCGTCGATGAAACCAGCCTCAAGTATTCGCAAATTCTGGCGCCGATGGACGGCGTGGTGGTGTCGATCTCGCTGAAGCAGGGCCAGACCATCAACGCCAGCCAGTCGTCGCCTACGCTGCTGCGTATCGCCGACCTGTCCACCATGACCGTACAGACCCAGGTGTCCGAGGCCGACGTTACCCGCCTGCGCCCCGGCATGCCGGTTTACTTCACCACATTGGGCAGCCGCAACCGCCGTTACCAGGGCGAGCTGCGCAAGGTGGAGCCTACGCCCACGGTGAACAACAATGTGGTGCTGTACAACGCACTGTTCGACGTGAAAAACCAGCAGCGCAACCTGCTGCCGCAGATGACAGCGCAGGTGTTCTTTGTGGCCGCGGAGGCTCACGACACGCTGGTGGTGCCGGCCGGTGCCGTGAAGATGGCGCGCATGGCGCCGGGAAGCCGCCGCGGCCAGCCAGAAGCCTCCGGTGCGGCGGGCGAGCCGCCACGTGGCGAGGCCAGCGCGGGCAAGGGCCAGCAGCCGGCAGCAGCCGGTGCGCCAGGCAAAGAAGGCAAGACTGCGGCCAACCATCAAGAAGCGAAGCGTCAAGCGCTGCCTGCCAACGCCGCGATGGGCGCAGCCGGCATGCCGCCGCGAGCCGCAGTGGGCGAGCGCCCGGCCGGCTTTGGCGGTGCGCCGCTGTCCGACGCCGAGCGCGAAGCGCGGCGCAAGCAGTTTGAGAGCATGACACCGCAGCAGCGCGAAGCGTGGCGTGCGCGCGGTGCCGAGCAGCGCCAGGCGCAGGGCGAGGGCGCTATGGCGCCGGCGGGCCCGCGTGGCGCCGCCGCCATGCCGGCTGATACTGCCAGCGCCGGCAAAACGGACAAAGCGGGCAAGGCCGCGGCCAACCCTGCCGCCGAAACCGCCCGCGTCAAACCGCGTGCGCTACCGGTATGGAGCGGCGTGGGCAGTGGCGGCCGTCAGCAGCGTGTGCGCGAAGGCACGGTGCGCGTGGTACTGCCGGACAATAGCATCGTGGAGCGCAAGGTCACCGTGGGCATTACCGACCGCGTCAATTACCAGGTGATTGCCGGCTTGAAACCGGGCGAGCGTGTGATCGTGGGCGAAAAAGCACAGGACAAGGAAGCGGCGCGCGGCAATAACCGCAACGCTGACATGGGCCCGCCACCGGGTGCCGGCATGGCCAGCCCGATGGGTGGCAGCACAGGGGCGCGTAGCCGATGAGCCAGCCGCAGCAAGCCGTACCGCTGATCCAGCTGTCGGCGGTGACCAAATCCTACCGCCAGGGCGAGCTGGAAAGCACCGTGCTGCACGGTATCGACCTGGCCATCCACGAAGGCGAATTTCTCGCGATTGTCGGCGCGTCGGGGTCGGGCAAGTCCACGCTGATGAACATCCTGGGCTGCCTGGACCGCCCTGGCAGCGGGCGCTACCTGTTCCGCGGCCAGGACGTGAGCGGCCTGAGCCGTGACGAGCTGGCGCGCTTGCGGCGCGAAGAGTTCGGCTTCGTGTTCCAGAGCTACCACCTGATCGCCGCCGGTACCGCGGTAGAAAACGTGGAAATGCCGGCCATGTACGCCGGCGTGCCGCACGCCGAGCGCCGCGCCCGCGCCGTGCAGCTGCTACGCGAGCTGGGGCTGGAAGAGCGCTTGTACCACCGCCCCAGCCAGCTGTCCGGCGGCCAGCAGCAGCGGGTGTCGATTGCCCGCGCGCTGATGAATGGCGGCCGCATCATTCTGGCTGACGAACCCACCGGCGCACTGGACAGCAAGAGCGGCGCCGACGTGATGCGGCTGCTGAAAGACCTGTCGCAGCGCGGCCATACCGTGATCCTGATTACCCATGCCGCCGAAGTGGCCGCCCACGCCAGCCGCGTTATCGAAATCCGTGACGGCCATATCCTCAGCGATAGCGGCCGCCATGGTGAAACTGCGGCCAACTATCAGCCGCCGCTGGTGCACCGCGCTTTCAGCACGCTGGCCGATCTGGCCGAAACCGTGCGCCTGGCGCTGCGCTCGCTGCGCGGCAACCTGTTTCGCGCCGTGCTCACTTTGCTGGGCATCGTCATCGGCGTGGGTTCGGTGATTGCAATGATGGCCATTGGCGACGGCGCCAAGCAGCGCGTGGTGGACAATATCAGCGCCATGGGCAGTAACCTGCTGCTGGTACGCCCCGGCGGCAGCAACCAGCGCGGCTTCAGCCCGTCCACGCTGGTGCTGGAAGACGTGGCCGCCATCAACAAGCAGGTAGACAACGTACTGGCGGCGGTGCCGGAACAGCAAAACAGCGTGACGCTGCGCGCCGGCGAGAACGACGTTAGCACCACGCTGATTGCTACCTCGGCCAGCTACCCCTTGGCGCGTAACTGGGCGCTGTCCAGCGGCACCTTCTTTACCGAAGACGACGACGAGAGTTACGCCGGCGTGGCGGTGCTGGGCAAGACTGCGGCCGAGAACCTCTTCCCCGGCAACCCCAGCCCGCTGGGCGAGTTTGTCATGGCCAATAACGTGATGCTGCAGGTGGTGGGCATCATGAGCCGCAAGGGTGCTTCGCCCAGCGGCATGGACCAGGACGACGTGATTATCGTGCCGTACGCTACCAACAATCTGCGCATTTCCGGTTCGCGCAGCCTGCGTAACGTCAACGTGGCAGTGAAGGACGTGGCGCGTATCGATGAAACCCAGGCGGCGGTAGAGCAGCTGCTAGCCGAGCGCCACGGCAAGGTGGATTTCCAGATCCGCAATATGGCGTCCATCATCGCCACCACCGAAGAAACACAGAACACCATGACGCTGCTGCTGGGCGCCATTGCGGCCATCTCCTTGCTGGTGGGCGGTATCGGTGTGATGAACATCATGCTGGTGTCGGTGACCGAGCGCACCCGCGAAATCGGCATCCGCATGGCTACCGGCGCGCGCGAGCGCAACATCCTGCAGCAGTTTTTGATCGAGGCGCTGGTGGTGTCGGCCATTGGAGGCGCCATCGGCGTGGTGGCCGGCCTGGGTACCGCCTGGCTGATCGCCGCCTTCGATACCCCGGTCAAGATCACGGCCATGCCTATCGTGCTGGCCTTTGGCTGCGCGTTTTCCACCGGCCTGCTGTTCGGTTACCTGCCGGCGCGCAAGGCCGCCCAGATGGACCCGGTGGCGGCACTGGCGTCGGATTAGGAGTCAAGCATCATGCGTTATCAAGCTTTTACCCTGTCGCTGCTGGCGGCCACCCTGGCCGGTTGCGCGCAGACTACGCCGCCGCAAGACACCGCGCTGGCCATGCCGGAAGCCTGGCAGGCCCGCGAGGCGGCCAAGCCCGCTGCGGCGGTGCTGGACGACCATTGGTGGCAGCTGTTCGGCTCGGCCGAGCTGAACCGGTTGGTGGAGCAGGCGCTGCAAGGCAGCCCGGACCTGGCGCAGGCGGTGGCCCGCGTGCAGCAGGCGCAAGCCAGCGCCGACAGCGCGGCGGGCAGCCTGTTTCCGTCGGTTAGCCTCAGCGGCAGCAGCAGCCAGCGTGAAACCGACACAGCGGCGGGCGCCAGCAGCACCAGCAAGAGCAGCAGCCTGTCGGCCGGCCTCAGTTATGAAGTGGACCTGTGGGGCAAGGTAGCGGCCAGCCAGCGCGCGGCGGCGGCCAACCTGCAAGGCAGCCGCTACGAGCTGGCCACCGCCCGCCAGACGCTGGTGGTGGCGGTGGTCAACGCCTACTGCCAGCTGCAAGCAGTGCGCGAGCGGCTGGCGCTGGCGCAGGCCAATCTGCGCGACAGCCGCCAGTTGCTGGACATCAGCGAAGCGCGCTTGCGCCATGGTGCAGCGACCGAGCTGGACGTGAGCCAGGTGCGTAGCAGTTGGCTCACGCAGCAGGCCACGGTGCTGAGCCTGCAAAACCAGCAGCAGCCGCTGCTGAACACCCTGGCCATTCTGGCTGGCCAGCTGCCGCAGGGCTTTGGCGTGGCCGGCGAGCCATTGTTGGGCCTGAACGTGCCCGAAGTACCGGCCGGCTTGCCGTCCGAGGTGCTGCGCCGCCGGCCGGATATTGCCAAGGCTGAAAGCGAGCTGGCAGCCGCTGCGGCCAACCTGGACGCCGCCCGTGCCGCGCTATACCCCAGCCTGCAGCTTTCCGGCAGTGCCGGGCTGGCATCCACGGCCTTGCTGTCGCTATCCGGCGCCACGCAGACCCTGAGCCTGGGGGCCAGTCTGGCGCAAACGCTGTTTGATGGCGGCAAGCTGCGCGCCCAAGTAGCCAGCAGCCAGGCTGCCCGCCTGCAGCTGTTGCACGGCTACCGCAAGAGCACGTTGACCGCGCTGGGTGAGGTGGAAGACGCGTTGAACGCGGTGGCGCTGGCACGGCAGCAGGAACGCCTGCAGCAGCAAAGCAGCCGCGAGGCCGAGCGCACGCTGCAGCTGACGCGCATCCGCCAGCAGCAAGGTCTGGTGGACATGGCCACGCTGTTGGCCGCACAAAAAAACCACGCCAGCAGCCGCGACAGCCTGTTACAGCAACGGCTGGCACGACAACAAGCCACCGTCACGCTGATCAAGGCGCTGGGCGGCGGCTGGCAGGAGCAGGGCAGCCTATAGAGGCAGGCCGCCCTGCCATGGTGTGGTTCGGCAGGGCGGTGTATTCAAATCAGGTTGTCCATGTTTTTGGCATTTCCACTGATTGCAAGTTTGATATGATAATAGTTCTCAAATAGATTATTATTAGCAAAATGAACCCCCAGTGTCTGTTTCCTCTGTTTTTGCTAGCCAGCCTGCCGGCCATGGCCGAAGTCAACCTGGTGTACCACGTCGATCTGCAGTTGCAGGTTGGCCGCAGTACGCAAGAAATGACGCGGGACATCCTGCTGGAAGACGACAGCGACGTGGCACGCAACCGCGTACGCCAGCTGGAGTACCGGCCCGAAATGCAAACCGTCACCGTGCTGGAGGCCTACACCGTGTTGCCCGACGGCCGCCGCGTGCCGGTGCCGGCCAGCGCGGTGACCGACCAGCCGTATAGCAAGGGGCAAGACAACCCTTACACGCAAAGCATGCGCAGCCTGGATATTGCCTTCCCGCAGGCAGCCAAGGGGGCGCGCGTGGTGTACCGCTTCCGTACCGATAGCCAGCTGTTACCGCTACAGGTAGCGCAGGGCGACTTCTACCCGGCCAGCGTCAAGAACCTGCGTTCGGTGCGCTTCAGCCTTGGCGCGCCGGCCCGCTCGGGCCTGAAAGTGGCAGCCAATGCCGACATCCGCGAGCAGGCACCGGCCGATGGCCGCGTGCAATGGCAGGCGCAGTGGCAGTTAAACGGCGACGGCGCGCAGCCGGTGCCGCACTTTGCCTACTCGGCCTACCGCGACTGGTCGGCGCTGGGGCAGGCCTACGCACAGCTATGGCCGCTGCCGCAGCCGTCCGCTGCCGTCAAGGACAAAGCCGCGCAGCTGGTAGCCACCTGCGATGGTGAGCGTCTGAAAGAGATGCAGGCGCTGTACCGCTGGGTGGCCGAGCTGCCGGCCCCGTACCTGGCCTACAGCAGCCATGCGCTGCAGCCGCGTGCTGCCGAGCAGGTGCTGGCGCAGGGCTACGGCAATAGCCGCGACAAGGTGGCGCTGCTGCAGGTGCTGTTGGCCGCACGCGGTATCGACAGCTACCCGCAGCTGGCCCGGCGCCAGCGCAGCGCGCTGCCACTGTTGCCCACCAGCCTGGCGTTTGATTACGTGCTGTTGCACGTGCCGGCGCAGGGCAGCATGCGTGCGCAGTGGCTGGACCCGGCCGAGCGTGTCAGCGCAACGGCGTTAGCCATGCTGCCTGTTGTGGCAGACGCCACGCCGCTGATGTTTGGCAGTTTCAGCCCGGCACTGATGGGCAGCCCGCAGTTGCCGCTGCGGGCACCGTACGACCCGCGGCCGCTTTAAACCGATTTTGCATTGCAGCCTGGCTGCACTTTACCCACCCCATCCTAGCGAGTTTGAGCATGAAATACCGTTACCCCGTGGCGCTGGCGCTGGCGTCTGCCGCCGCACCAGGCATGGCGGCCAACCTGGCCGTGAAAGTAGAGCTGCCGCAGCTGAATGTGGCCGAGTACCACCGCCCCTACCTGGCCATGTGGCTGGAAACCGCCGACCAGCAGTTCGCCGGCAACCTGTCGGTATGGTACGACCTGAAAAAGAAAGACAACGCCGGTACCAAATGGCTGACCGATATGCGCCAGTGGTGGCGTAAGAGCGGCCGCGAGCTGGCCATGCCGGTAGACGGCGTATCCAGTGCCACCCGCGCACCAGGTGAGCACACGCTGGTGTTTGCCGACAACAAGTCGGCGCTGGGCAAGCTGGCACCGGGTGCCTATCAGGTAGTGGTAGAGGTGGCGCGTGAAGCCGGTGGCCGCGAGCTGGTACGTGTACCGCTGCAGTGGCCGCCCAAGGGCGAAAAGCAGACCAGTGCCCAGGGTAAGGGCGAGCTGGGCAAGATCACCGTTACCGCCAAATAAGCAGGAGCGCACACCATGAACAAGAAACTGCTCGCCCTGGCCGCCATGGCCCTGGTATCGCTGGGTGCCCAGGCGCACCGTGGCTGGCTGCTGCCGTCCGCTGGTGCCATTGAGGGTAACAAGCCGTGGGTGACCGTAGACGCTGCGGTATCCGAAGCACTGTTCGACTTCGAGCATCAGCCGCTGAAGCTGGACGGTCTCGTTATCACCGGCCCGGATGGCGCGGCGGTGAATCCGCAGAACATCACCAGCAGCCGCTTCCGTAACAGCTTCGACATCGAGCTGAAGCAGCAGGGCAGCTACCGCATCGCGTTGGTAGGCGAAGGTGCCATGGCCAGCTACAAGCTGGGCAACGAAGTGAAGCGCGTGCGTGGCACGCCGGCCAACATCGACCAGCAGATTCCGGCCGGTGCCACCGAGGTAAGCAAATCGCTCAGCGTCAGCCGTATCGAAACCTTCGTCACTGCCGGCAAGCCTACTACCGGCGTGCAGCAGGCGGTCGGCAAGGGCCTGGAGCTGCAGGCGGTGAGCCACCCGAACGAGCTGTTTGCCGGTGATAACAGCACCTTCCGTTTGCTGATGGATGGCAAGCCGGTAGCGGATATGCCGGTAAGCGTGGTGCGTGGCGGCGTGCGCCACACCGGCCTGCTGGACGAGCAGGTGTACACCACCGACGCCAAAGGCGAAATCAAGGTGAGCTGGAAGCAAGGTGGTATGTACTGGGTAAACGCCAGCTGGCCCAAGCGCGACGCGATGCCGCAAGGCGGCCAGCCGCCGGTAGCCGGTAAGCCTCAGGCTGCCCCTGCCATGCCGCCGTTCCGCGCCAGCTACACCGCTACGCTGGAAGTATTGCCTTAACAAAGCCGGCGGGGTCGCCAGACCCGCCTGTTATGACACGGCAGGCCGCTGGCCTGCCGCTTGACATTGAAAGACAGCAATAACATGAGTGCCATCCTGATCCCCCGCCATATCGACCCGGCTTGCCCGCCCGCCAGCGCCCGCGTGGTGCGCTTTGCCGGCCACAGCATGGGGACTAGCTGGCAGGTACTGGTGGCGATCGATGGCGATGTGCCCGATTTTCTGGCCGCCGGCCTACAGCAGCAGCTGGACGGCGTGGTGGCGGAGATGAGCCACTGGGAAGCCGGCTCTGACCTGGGCCGTTTCAACCGCGCCCCGGCCGGTAGTTGGCACGCGCTGCCGGGCGGCTTTTTCACCGTGCTGCAGTACGCGTTGCAGGTGGCGGCCGCCAGCAACGGTGCCTACAACCCGGCTGCCGGCGCGCTGGTGAACCGCTGGGGCTTTGGCCCGGCACCGCGCTACGACGCCCCCGGATTTGTGCCGCCGTCGGCGGACGAAGCCAGCGCCTTGCTGGCGCAGTGCCGCTGGCAAGCGCTGCAGCTGGATGCCGCCACGCGCAGCGCCCTGCAGCCTGGCGGCGTGCAGCTGGACCTGTCGTCGGTGGCCAAGGGTTTTAGCGTCGACCTGCTTGCGCGCTACCTGCGCCTGTACGGCTACCGCCACTTTCTGGTGGAGGTGGGCGGCGAGCTGCGCGGCGAGGGCATGAAGCCGGACGGCCAGCCGTGGTGGGTAGCGCTGGCGCTGCCGGACGACAGCCAAAGCGCAGGGTTGGCCGCACCGCGGCTGGCGTTGCATGGCTTGTCGGTGGCCACCTCTGGTGACTATCTGAAGGTGTTCTGGCATCAGGGCGAGCGCTGTGCCCACACGCTGGACCCGCGTAGCGGCCAGCCGGTGCGCGGTGTGGCCTCGGTAACGGTGATCCACCCCGACTGCATGGCCGCCGACGCCTGGTCTACCGCATTAACGGTGCTGGGTGCGCACGCTGGTATGGCACTGGCCGAGCAGCAGGGTTTGGCCGCCGCCTTTTTGCTGCGCGACGGCGAGCAGCTGCAGGCGCGCTACAGCCGCGCCTTTCTGGACATGATGGAAGAACAATGATGGAACAAGTACGCCTGATCTGGGCTGCCGGCTTGGGGCTGGCTTACAGCGGTGTTTGCGTGGCGGCCTGGTATCAGTGGCGCCGTAGCCGGCGCAGCGCCAGCGTGGCAGCGCCCTTGCTAGTGGCTTACGCCAGCCAGAGCGGCCAGGCCGAGGCCGTGGCGCAGCAAAGCGCGGCTACGCTGCAGGCGGCGGGGCTAGCTGTGCAGTGCCTGCCGCTAGCGCAGCTGGACGTGGCCGCGCTGCAGCAGGCCAGCCGCCTGCTGCTGGTGGCCAGTACCACTGGCGAGGGCGAGCCGCCGGACATGGCGCGCCGTTTTGCGGCCAACCTTGCCACGCCGGCCGCGCTGGGCGAGCTGCAGTACGCCGTGCTGGCGTTGGGCGATCGCCGTTATACGCCGTTCTGTGCCTTTGGCCACGCACTGGATACCTGGTTGGCCGCCAGTGGCGCGCAGCCGCTGTACCCGTGCCTGGAGGTGGACGCGCTGGACGATGTGGCGCTGGCTACCTGGCAGCATCAGCTCGCCGAGCTGGCTGGCTTGCAGGATAGTGCGCTGGCTGCGCAGCCGCTGCTGCCTGCGGCTAGCCCTTTTGCCAGCTGGCGGTTGCAAGAGCGTCGCTGCCTGAACGAGGGCAGCAGCGGCGCAGCCACCTACCACCTGGCGCTGCGGCCGGCCGACGGCGGCGCGCTGCCGCAGTGGCAGTCTGGCGACCTGGTGGAAGTGCAGGTGCCGGCCGAGCCGGGCAGGCCGCGTGAATACTCGATTGCGTCCATTCCGGCCGATGGCTGCCTACAGCTGCTGGTGCGGGTGCGCGTGGACGGGCAGGGGCAGCTGGGGCTGGCGTCGCAGCACCTGACCCGCGACCTGGCGCTGGGTGACACGCTGAGCTTGCGCATCCGCCCGCATCGCCGTTTCCGTTTGGCCGACAATGCCACGCGGCCTTTGATCCTGATCGGTAACGGCACCGGTCTGGCCGGCCTGCGCAGCCATTTGCGCGCGCGCCAGCAGTTGGCCGCACCGCAGCCGGGCTGGCTGTTGTTTGGCGAGCGCCAGGCGGCGCACGACTTTTACTATCGCCACGAGCTGCAGGCGCTGCAGCAGCAGGGCGTGTTGCAGCATGTGGATACCGCGTTTTCGCGCGATCAGCCGCAGCGCCGTTACGTGCAGCACGTGCTGGCCGAGCAGGCCGAGCGCCTGCAGCAATGGGTGGCCGACGGCGCGGCTATTTATGTGTGTGGCAGCCTGGCCGGTATGGCCAGCGGGGTGGATGCGGTGCTGCGCCAGGTGCTGGGCGAGGCGGTGCTGGACGAGCTGGCCGCCCAGGGGCGCTATTGCCGCGATGTGTACTAAGCGCTTGTGTTGCCCGGGTTGATGTCGCCGGATGGTAGTGAAGATGTTGCGGAAGTGTGAACAGGTGTTGCGGAAGGTTAATGATAGTTGTTATCATTAGCAAATCAATAGAACCAGTAGCCAGCCAGCTGTGAGCCCTCGCCTGGGGTATTTCATGCAGTAAGCCAGCCAAAAATCACTCACGAACTACCACTGGAGAACCACTTGGCTCACTCTGCATACATCAAAAGCGGCAAGACCCTGGGTCGTCAAGCTGCTGCCATCGCCCTGCTGACCATGCCTGCCCTGGTGCTGGCACAAACCGAAGCCACGCTGCCTACCACCAAGGTGACCGCCCCGGAGCAAACCACCCCGGCGATCAAGAAAACCAAGTCGGCGTCGGTAAAACTGACCCAGCCGCTGGTGGACACCCCGCAGACCGTTACCGTGATCAGCAAGGAAGTGCTGCAACAGCAAGGCGCGGTATCGCTGATGGATGCGCTGCGTAATACCCCGGGTATTACCATGCAGCTGGGCGAGGGCGGCAACACCAGTGCCGGTGATACGTTCTATATGCGTGGTTTTTCCGCGCAAGCCAGCACATTTGTAGATGGCGTGCGTGACCTGGGCGCGGTATCGCGCGATGCCTTCAACCTGGAACAGGTAGAAGTGGTGAAGGGCGCTGCCGGTGCCGACATCGGCCGTGGTGCGGCCAGTGGTTACGTGAACCTGATCAGCAAGACAGCCAACCTGGAAGACAGCATTGCCGGCAGCGTAGGCGCCAGCACGGCCGACAGCCAGCGCTTTACGCTGGACGCCAACAAGGTGATCGACGATACCACCGCCGTGCGCGTGAACCTGCTGCGCCAGCAAGGCGGCGTGGCTGGCCGTAATAAAGTAGAGAAAGAAACCGACGGTATCGCGGTTTCCGTGGCCACCGGCCTGGGCACCAACACCGTGTTCAGCCTGAATGCGCAGCATGTAAAGCAGGACAACACCCCGGACGGCGGTACCTCCACCCTGGGTCTGCCGGGCTACTACCACAGCAGCCTGGGCAACCGTGCCGCTGCCGAGGTCAATAGCGAAAACTACTACGGCCTGGATTCGGACTACGAACACGTTACTTCAGACATGATTACCGGCAAGCTGGAACATACTTTTGCCAGTGGTAACAAGCTGACCAACATCACCCGCTTTGGCCGCTCCAAGGTTGATCGCATCCTGCATTCGCTGGGCGGCCATACCCTGAGTAACATCAATAACCCGGCTACCTGGACCGCATCCCGCATTGCGCAGTCCAACCTGCAAGACAACACCATTCTGGCCAACCAGACCAACCTGAACAGCCGCTTCAAGACCGGTAGCATCGAGCACGAACTGCTGACGGGTATCGAAATGCTGCACGAAGCGCAGAACAGCTATGGCCGTAGCAATGCCAACGGTGTCGCAGCCCCTGCGGCCAACCTGTACAACCCGAACAGCGCCGACAAGGCTAGCGTACTGCCAACCCTGACCGGTGCCAGCAACAAGGGCAGCACCGACACCCTGGCGCTGTACGCCTTTGATACACTGAAGCTGAACGAGCAATGGCAGCTGAGTGGTGGCCTGCGTTTCGAGCACTACAACACCGAAACCAACAACGTTGCCATCTCTACCGCCTCCAGCAACCCGACCCTGCCGGTAGGTACCAAAGTGCCGACTTCGCTGAAGAAGTCCGGCAACCTGTTGGGCGGCAAGCTGGGCATGCTGTTCAAGCCGGCAACCAACGGCAGCATCTACCTGTCGTACGCTACGTCGCAGAAGCCGGCAGGTGGTGACAACTTCCAGCTGGATACCTCCAATACCAGCACCAACAACCCGGCGCTGGACCCGCAAGAAACCCAGAACATCGAGCTGGGCACCAAGTGGGACTTGCTGGATAACAAGCTGGGCCTGACTGCAGCCATCTACCAGACCACCAACAAGAACGAACTGGCCAAGCTGGACACCGCTACCAACACCTTTGCCCAGTACGGCAAGCGCCAGATTCAGGGCGTGGAGCTGGGCCTGGTGGGCCAGATCACCCCGGCATGGCAGGTGAGTGCGGGCGTTGCCCACATGGAAACCGAAGTGAAGCAGGGCGCTACCGCAGCCTCTACCGGCCTGCCTTCCGACTGGTCGCCAGAGCTGAGCGCCACCCTGTGGACCAGCTACAAGGTGAATAATGCCATTACCATTGGCGGTGGTGCGCGCTACATGGGTAAACACAAAAACGCCAAGAGCCGCCCTAGCGATGCCATCCCGGGTATCGAGGACTACGTAGTTGTGGATGCCATGGCCAGCTACAAGCTGAACAAGAACGTGGACCTGCAGCTGAACGTGTACAACCTGCTGGACGAGAAGTACATCGCCAGCCTGAACAACAACCGTACCCGTTACACCCCAGGTGCGCCCCGCACCGCTAACCTGACGGCCAACTTTACCTTCTAAACCAGGTAAAGCCGCCTGAAACCGGCAGGCATGGCAGCGCGCTGCCATGCCTGCTAATGATGGTGGTACACCACCGTTTTGCCCGTATGCCAAGGCAGGAAAATGAATAACACGCCAACGCAAACCACCGTACCCGGCACGCCGAATGCACCGGCATTGCCAGCCGAGCTGCTGGATATCATCAGCAGCGACAGCCTGTTTGCCCAGCGCAAGGCATTGCTGATCGAGCATAACGGCCAGCAATACCGGCTGCAGATTACCAAGCAGAACAAGCTGATCCTGACCAAGTAGGCCATCTGGCGCGCTTGCCGCGCAGCCTGGGTTTCGGCTTCATTTTGCAGCGCACCGTTACGGGGCGCTGTTTGCATTCGGGGGTATCTGCGCAGAACAGGGCTTGCAAAGCTGGCGCCGTGCCGGTACAAAACCCCACCCTTAGCCGATGAAAGACACGCAATGGATACCACCGCCATCCAGCAAGCCGCCATTACCCTGGCCTCGCGCCGCCTGGCCGGGCAGCAGGGCCCGCAGTTGGCCGCAGCACAAGCGCCCGCCACGCTGCAGGACGCGCTGGCCATCCAGCAGGCCGTGAGCGCTTTGCTGGGCAATAGTGCGGGTGGCTGGAAGTGCGGCATGCCGTCGGACGAGCGGCTGGTGCTGGCCCCCATCTACGCCAGTACCATCAGCCACGGCGACACCTGCCACGCGTGGGTACGTGATGGCGTGGTGCGGGTGGAGCCGGAGCTGGCGTTTGTGTTTGCCGAAGGCTTGCCACCGCGGGCTGGTGCGTACAGCAGGGACGAAATCCTGGCGGCGGTGAGTAGCGTGCATCTGGCGCTGGAGCTGATAGACAGCCGCTTTGACGCCGAACCCAAGCCGCCTTTTTTGCAGGCGCTGGCCGATGGCCTGGTGAATCAGGGCTTGCACCTGGGGCCGGCGGTGCCGTTGGCCGCAGCGTTGGCTGCCTCTGCCATGCCGCTGCGCGTGCAGCAGGGCGAGTGCGACGAGCTGCTGGATGGTGCGCACCCGGCGGGTGACCCGCTGGCGCCGCTATTGTGGTTGGCAGGCTACCTGCAGCAGCAGGGGCAGGGCATTCTGCCGGGGCAGGCAGTCATTACCGGCTCGTACGCGGGCGTTATCCACTTGCAGCCGGACGAGCCGGCTACGCTGGGCTTTGGCGAGTTGGGGCAGCTGGTGGTGCGTTGCCTGCCGCGTTAGGCTATATGCTGTATACAGTATTTAAATAGCAGAAAATTCTATAAGTACAGACATTTACACTCGGCAGCTATATGGCTAATATGGCTGCCATCAGTGCTTGACGTAAATGAACATTTGGTGTTCAATTGCGATCAAATATTTGATTTAACGCCGATTTGACACAGCTTGCGGGCGTAAAACAGCTAAAGCGTGGGGGTAGTGACAGCCACTATCACCAGAATTTTCAGTAGTGAAAATTCCCCAGCTTAAAGCCCGCCAGCGATAAACCGGCGGGCTTTTTTGCTTTGGAGTTCACATGATTCACCTGAAAAACGTACACAAGCGTTTCCAGAAGCCCGAGGGCGGCTGGTTTGACGCCGTGCGTGATACCAGCCTGCACGTCCGTGCCGGCGAGATTTTTGGTCTGATCGGGTTTTCCGGTGCCGGCAAGTCCACTTTGCTGCGCCTGATCAACCTGCTGGAGCGCCCCGATAGCGGTAGCGTTACCGTGGACGGCCAGCAGCTTACAACCCTGTCTGCCAGCGCGCTGCGCCGTGCCCGCCAGAATATTGGCATGGTGTTTCAGCAGTTCAACCTGATGGCCAACCGCACCGTGGCCGACAATATTGCCTTCCCGCTGGAAATTGCCGGCTGGAACCGTGCCGAGATCGACGCCCGCGTAGCCGAGTGCCTAGATATTGTCGGCCTGGCCGACCGTGCCCAGCACTACCCGGCGCAGCTGTCTGGCGGCCAGAAGCAGCGCGTAGGCATTGCCCGCGCCCTGGCGCCGCGCCCGCACGTGATTCTGGCTGATGAGCCGACCTCGGCGCTGGACCCGAAAACCACCCAGTCCATTCTGGATTGCCTGCAGGACATCAACGCCCGTTTTGGCGTCACCGTGGTGATTGTTACCCACGAGATGCACGTGATCCGTTCCATTTGCCACCGTGCCGCGCTGCTGGATGCGGGCGAGGTGGTGGAAATCCTGACCGTGCAAGACAAGCAGGTCAGCGCGCAGTCGGCGCTGGCCAAATCCCTGCTGGAGGTGGCGTAAATGGAAGAGCTGACTTTTGCCCAGGCGCTGGCCAATTTGTCCGACCTGGCGCCGGAAATCTGGCAGGCCAGCCTGGAAACCGGCCTGATGCTGGGTATCGGCCTGACGGCAGCCATCCTGCTGGGTGGCCCGCTGGGTGTGCTGCTATACCTGACGCAGCCGGGCCAGCTGTTTGCCCACCGTAGCGTCAATGGGGTGCTGGGCTGGCTGGTGAACCTGGTGCGTTCCTTTCCCTTCATTATCCTGATGGTGTCGCTGGTGCCGCTTACCCGTGTGCTGGTGGGCTCCACCATCGGCCCGATCGCTGCGGCCGTGCCGCTGTCGTTTGCCGCCATTCCGTACTTTGCCCGCCTGGTAGAGCAGACCCTGCGCGAGATCCCGCGTGGCGTGGTAGAGGCCGCCGAGGCCATGGGTGCCAGCCCGGCGCAGATCATCGTCAAGGTGCTAATCAACGAAGCGCGTGCCGGCCTGATTTCCAGCCTCACCATCCTTACTATCAGTTTCCTCAGCTACTCGGCCGTGGCCGGCGTGGTGGGCGGCGGCGGCATTGGCGACCTGGCTATCCGCTACGGCTACTACCGCTTCCAGAGCGAAGTGATGATCGCCATGGTGCTGCTGCTGGTGGTGATCGTGCAGCTGATCCAGTTTGCCGGTAACCGCCTGGCGGCCCGGCTCGATAAACGTTAAACCCGATCAAGACAAAGAGATCTCTCTCACAAGGAGCATAAAAATGCGTCGTTTTGCCCTCAAGACACTGGCTGTTGCCACCCTCGGTCTGGCCTTTGCGGCCAACGTACAAGCCGCTGACCCGGCCAAGAAAGAAATCGTGTTCGGTACCACCGTGGGCGATTTTGGTGACCAGGTAAAGCAGGCTATCAAGCCGATTCTGGAGAAAAAAGGCTACACCGTGAAACTGGTGGAGTTCACCGACTACGTGCGCCCGAACCTGGCCCTGCAGGAAGGCTCGCTGGACGTGAACGTATTCCAGCACAAGCCTTACCTGGACAACTTCTCCAAAGAGCACAAGCTGAGCCTGAAAGAAGTGTTCCAGGTGCCTACCGCGCCGCTGGGTGTGTACCCGGGCAAACTGAAGTCGCTGAAAGACGTGAAAGAAGGCAGCACTGTCTCCGCGCCGAACGACCCGTCCAACTTCGCCCGTGCGCTGGTGATGTTCAACGACCTGGGCTGGGTAAAGCTGAAAAAAGGCATCAACCCGCTGACCGCTTCCGAGCGTGATATCGAAGTCAACGTGAAGAAGATCAAGATCGTGCCGCTGGAAGCTGCCCAGCTGCCGCGCTCGCGCGCTGACGTGGACTTTGCAGTGGTCAACGGCAACTACGCCATTTCGTCCGGCATCAAGCTGACCGAAGCCGTGTTCCAGGAAAAGAGCTACGCCTACGTAAACTGGGGCGTGATCAAGGCGGCTGACCTGAACAAGCCGTGGGCCAAGGACGTGATTGCTGCCTACAAATCGAAAGAATTCCGCGCCTGGGCCGAGCCGAAGTATCCCGGCTACAAATTCCCGGCAGACTGGAAGTAAGCGTTTTACCCGTGCTGCGCTGCAGTACGGCTTTTCCTTGAAAACTCCTGGCATTCAAGGCTTCCTGGCGGACTTCGGTCCGCTTTTTTTTGCTTTTTTGCCCAGCGGGTGGGCTTGCTTTGGTATCTGATTGGTATTTTTCTGGAGGGCTGTTTCAGCCAGCTGGCAAGCTGTGGCGCGTTTTGTGATTTTTTAGCATTAAGGTGATTCAGTTTGTGCGTTTTGCTTAAAGTAATGTAGCAGGACGGTGTGCATTTCAATACAATTGGCTAATTAAAAAATCCGGCTACTTTGCCTGTTGCAGGTCGCCGGGATATCGATACATAGCAAGGGTGGCACACTTTGGATATCTGCAAGAAACCCCTCAGAATTCTCACTCTGGCCCTGATGCTGTCGGGCCTGACACCTGCAATGGCGGCAGGTCTGGCCAATGTCAGCATCAAAGCCGAAGGCCAGGCACTGCGCCTGCAGCTGGATGTGCCTGCTGGCACCTTGCATAGCGGCCTGCAAATTCAGGACAGTACCGAAGTCGTGTTGCTGCTGAAGGATATTGATACCGCAGCGCTGAATGCCCAGCTGGCCAAGCTGGCGGCCCATCCTTTCATCAAACGTATCGATACCTTGCTGCCAAGCCAGGGGCTGACGCCACTGCGCATCGAATTTACCCGCCCTGTCAAAGTACTGGACGAAAAACTGGTTTCTACACTGGATAAACGTTCGCGCTGGGAGATGGTGTTTGCGCCGGATGCCAAGCGTGTGCTGCCCCCCAAACCCGCGCTGGAGCAGATGCTGGTTGTGAACCGCGAAGGGCGCGCCGACCTGCGCCTGGTAGGCTCGGCCACGCTGGAAGCGGCTATGTCGTTTGACTCCGACGGCCGCCAGGTGGTGCTCGAGCTGGCCGGTATCAGCCGCAAGAGCCTGGAGCGCGTGATTGCCGCTACCGACCTGACGCGCAACCCGCTGCTGAAGAAAATGGCGGCGCTGGATGGTGAAAATGGCAGCAGCCGCCTGGTGGTTACCCTGGCAGCCGACGCCGACGTGGTGGCCGGCGATGGCGTAGTCAGCGGCGGCAAGGGCGAGATTCTGGTGTCGTTCGTGCCCGATGCGCCTGCCGGCGAGCAAGCCGCCAGGCTGTCTGCCATGCAGGTAGCCGAATCCGCGGGTGCGCTGTCGGTATTTGCCGACAATCTGGATGGCCGCACTTTCAGTGCCTTTACCCTGGACAAGCCGCCGCGCCTGGTGGTCGATGTGCTGGGTGCCCGTGCCGAAGACATCAAGCCGCTGCTGCCCCGCATCAGCAGCCAGAGCGATACCCTGCGCGGCGTGCGCCTGGAAGAAACCCGCCTGGGCTCGGCCCGGGTGATTTTCGACCTGCAGCGCCCGCAGTCCTTGCTGGCTTCCGGCCTGCAAACGCAGGGCAACCGCTGGATCGTGTCGCTCAATGGCAAAGGCCACATCCCGGGTGACCAGGGTGCCAACGCGCTGGCAGCGTTTGCTGGCGAGCCGGTATCGCTGGAGCTACGCCAGCGCCAGGACGCTGCCGACCTGCAGCGCCCGAAAATGCTGATCAAGCCGGTAGTGCTGTCTGGTCAGGCCGGCCAGCCGCGTGCGGCCAACCCTGCGCTGGTGCAGTCCGGCCTGCCGCAGCTGTTCGAGCGCGCCCTGGAAAACGACCCGAAATACCTGAGCGCCAAAACCGACTTCCTGATCTCGGCTGAGGGTGTGCCGCAGGCGCGTGCCGCCTTGCTGCCTACCGCCGTGATTGACCTGAGCCGCTCGATGGCGCACCAGAAAATTACCGAAGCGCCGAACAAAGCCTTCCCCACCGGCAGTACTTCTTACCCATCGTCCAGCTGGTCGCTGACTATCAGCCAGCCGGTGCTGAAAATGCCGGCTATCTTCAAGCTGGACCAGGCCGAACTGGCGGTAGAGCAGGCCAAGCTGAACGTGGTGGCTGCCGAGCAAGACCTGCTGCTGCGCACCGCCTCCAGCTACCTGGCCCTGTTGGCCGCACTGGATGGTGTGGAGCTGTCCAGCGCCGAGCGCGAAGCTACCCAGAAGCAGTACGAGCTTGCCAAGTCCCGTCTGGAAAACGGCCTGGGTACCATTGCCCAGGTGCACGACACCGAATCGCGTTACAGCCTGTCGCGTGCGCGTGAAATCGAAGCCCGCAACCGCCTGCAGGATGCGCGCAGCGCATTGAAGGAAATCGTAGGGAGCGATGTGGCGGCTTTGCTACCCTTCAAGGCACATTTTGACCCTGCCATGCCGCAGCCCGCCAACCCGGAAGCCTGGGTAGATGCTGCGGTTAGCCAGAATATTGCCCTGCAGTCGCGCAAGCTGGCCGAGCAGATTGCCGGCCTGGAAATCCAGCGTCAAAAAGGCGGCTACTACCCCACGCTGGCCTTGGTTGGCACGGCCAATGGCCAGGCCAGCAAAGGCTCGTTCTACGGTGGCGGCCAACGTCAGCAAAACACCGAGCTGGCCTTGAAGCTGAGCATGCCGGCCTTTGAAGGCGGCATGACCAACTCGCTGGTGCGCGAAGCCGGTGTGCGGCTGGAAAAAGCCATGCTGGAGCGCGAACAGGAAGAACGCAAAACCGAGCGCGCAGCACGCGCGGCCTACCAAAGCGTAGAAACCAGCGCTTCGATGCTGGAAGCCCTGCGCAAGGCTGTGATTGCCCAGGACAGCGCCTTGCAAACCCGTCAGGAAGGCTACAAGGCTGGCGTGGCCAGCGTGGTGGCCGTGGCCGATGCCTACCGCTTGTACTACTCGGCGCGTCGCGACTACCTGCAGGCACGCTACGACTATCTGGTAAACCGCCTCAAGCTGAAACAGGCTGTAGGCGCACTCAGCCGCGATGATCTCACCGATCTGGCGGACCTGATGCAGTAAGCCGCACCGCGGTGTCAGAACGATAACAAACAAAAACCTGCCAGCCTCTTTGGGGCTGGTATTGCCGTACTCGCTGGAGCCACAACATGAGCCGTCAACCTAAGAAAAAACCGCACACTGGCCGTAATCCTGCCCTGTGGATTCGTTCCTTGCTGAACGTCCCGGCGGGTGGGCGGGGCCGCCAGGTTGGCCGCCAGCCAAGCTTGCTGGTGGAACAGGTAGAGCCGCGGCTGTTGCTGTCGGCGGATGGTCTGGTGCTGCCGCCTACGCCGCAGCAGCAAGAGCACGAGGCCATTGTGGTGCCGCAAGACCTGCTGCTGGGCCAGTTCGCCGGCAGCCTGGCTGGCCAGCACGCCGCACTGCGCCAGACGGTAAACGAGGTAGTGTTTGTTGACCCCGCGGTAGACAACTACGAACAGCTCTTGGCCCAGGTGGTATCGCGCCCGGACGAAGGCCGCGCCCCTGGCCAGCTCGAGGTAGTGGTGCTCGATAGCAGCCGTGACGGCCTGGAGCAAATGAGCGGCTGGCTGCGCCAGTACCAGGGTATTCGTGCCGTGCACGTGATTTCCCACGGTAGCGAAGCCTCGCTGCAGCTGGGCAATAGCGTGCTGGACGACATGAATCTGGCCGAGCGCGCCGAGACGCTGCTGGGCTGGCGCAATGCACTGGCTACCGGCGCCGACGTACTGCTGTACGGCTGCGATGTAGCCAAAGGCAGCCGCGGTACCGCCTTTGTCGAGGCACTGTCGCGCGTCACCGGCGCCGACGTGGCTGCCTCGGACGACCTCACCGGCAACCCGGCCCAAGGCGCCGACTGGCTGCTGGAAATGGCCACTGGCCAGCTGCAGGTAAAACCGCTGTTTGCGCTGAGCACGCTGGACTATCTGGGTGTGCTGGCCAGCCACCCGGTAGCCAATGGCCTGCAAGACAGCAATATCACCGTGGCCGATGGCGACACCGTCGACCTGAGCCAGGTGGCCGGTGATCTGGTGATTACCGTAGGGCAGAGCGGCCTGACCGTGCGTTACGCCGACGTCACCCGCCCCGCCACGCTGAACATTACCGGCGGTGCCGGCCTGCACTTGATCGGTGGGCAGGGTAGCAACCGTTTCATTATCGAAGACGCCAGCCGCGTGGCCAGCATCACGGCCGGTAACGACGCGCAGGACATCGTAGAGCTCAAAGGGCAGGCCGGCCTGAGTAAAGACGGTAGCGGCAAAACCGTGGTCACCATGGGCGCCAACAGCTTTACCGTCGACAAGGTAGAGCAGTTCAGCGGGGATATTTCGCTGGGCGCATCGGCGCAGTCTGCGCTAAGCCAGGCCATGGACAAGTGGAACGAAGCCGCTGCCCAGCTGGTGAACCTGCCGCAATTGCAAAACAAGATTCCGCTGCTGGACAAAACCCTGGGCGAGCTGCTGGGCAGCGCGCTGTCCGCCACGCCGGGTGTGCTGGATAACCTGGGCAAGGTGCTGGGCTTTGACAAAGCCGCAGCGGCCATCGCCAGTGCCACCAATCTGGGTAGCCTGGCCAGCGCGCTGCAAGACGAAATCAACAGCGGCGTGGCCGGTAGCCCGTTTACCGTCAGCGCGGTACTGGCTGGCGACTGGAGCGAGCTGCGCCTGAGCCTGCAGTTCGACGCCACCCGCACGCTGAAAGTCAACCCGGCGCTGTCGCAGGACATCGGCCAGAAGTTGGCCGCAGCCGGCTTTGCCATCGATGCCCTGTCCGAGCTGGACGCGGTGCTGGGTCTGCGCGGCAAGGTGGATATCGGCCTGAACCTGGCCGGTTTGTCCGGCCTGACCGGCAACCTGGGCGGGGCCGCTTTCCTGCGCGTTGCCCCGCTGGTGGTAGGGCTGGACCTGGCGGCGCGTAACGTTAACGCTACCGTTGGTCTGTCGCGCCAGGTGTTTGGCAGCGGTGCTGCTGCCGTGGCCGTGAGCAATGGCAGCATCGATCTGAACTGCCGTACTGAGCTGCGCTTTGCCGAAGGCTTCTGCGACGAGCAAGGCCGCCTGCCTTTGGCCAAGCTGGACAGCAGCGTGATCAGCAGCGGCTTCAAGGTGAATGCCACCGGCCGCCTGAACGCCGTGCTGCCGCTGAACGCCACGCTGGGTAATTTCAACCTGTCGGCCTATGGCACCCCGACGCTGATTCTGGAAACCGACGAGCTGTTCCGTGTGGTCAGCGGCGAAAAAGTCAGCGTGACCAGCCCCTCGGTTTCGCTGGATGTATCGCTCAGCGCCCAGGTACAGCAATCCATTCTGGACATGCTGGGCGGTACCAAAGAGCTGGGCGAGAAGCTGCCGTTCGGCCTGTTTGACCAGAAAATCCCTGGCGTCGATAAGTCGCTGGCAGAGCTGCTGAACGAAGGCAGCACCAGTGCGGCTAACGGTATCGGTGGCGTATTCAACCTGAAAGACGCGGCCAAAACCTATTTCGATGGTTTCTCCGGCGGCAGCCTGCCCAGCATCCGTGGCCTGGTAGCCAGCCTGTCGGCCAAGCTCAGCAGCCTGTTCAGCAAGAGCTTTGACATCAGCCAGTTCAACTGGTCCGGCAAGAGCCTGGCCGGCTTTGACTTTGCCGCCTTTGCATCGCTGAAGGGCCTGAGCCTGGATTTCCTGCGCGGCATGAACTTCAGCGGTGCCGACCTGCGCGGCGCGCGTTTCAACGGCCTGGACCTGAGCGGTATCAACTTTAGCGGTGCCCGTCTGAACGGCGCCAGCTTCAGCCTGGCCACCTTGCGTGGTGTGAATTTCAGCGGTGCCTGGCTGGATGGCGTGAGCTTTGCCGGCCTGGACCTGCGCGGGGTGAACTTTGCCGGTGCCAGCATCGGCGGCGTGAATTTCACCGGTGCCGCAGCGTTTGGCGTGAACTGGGCGGGCGTGCGTTTCCCGCAGCTGTCGCTGCCGAATGTCACCAACCTGATCAGCGATATCGACCTGGGCAGCCTGTTTGGTGCCAATAGCGGCTGGAAGCAGCTCAAGTGGGGGCTGGATCTGTCCGCGCTGAAGCTGGACTGGTCACGCTTTGATTTGTCCGGTATCGATTTCTCCGGTGTCAACCTGTCCGGCTTCAAGCTGGCGGGCGCCAACCTGCGCGGCGTGACCTTCGACGGCGCCAATCTGTCGGGCGTTGACCTGAGCGGTGCTTTTGGCTGGCAGGTGAAATGGGGCAGCGTGCTGACCGATGCGCTGACCAAGCTGGACAACCTGATTTCCGATATCAACCTGTCGTTTAGCGGCATCGGCAGCTTCAAGCTGTGGCAGACCACCACCGATTTTACCGGTTTCAATTTCAGCGGCTGGGATCTGTCCGGCCTGAATTTCAGCGGCAAGAATTTTAGCAATGCGCTGTTCCGCGGCGTGAATTTTGGTGGTGCCAGCCTGGGCGGCGCTACATTTACCATCAATACCGATTTTTCCTGGGCCGACTGGCGTGGTATCGACCTGTCCGGCATCAGTAGCCTGCTGGGCAAGTTCCGTGGCGTGAATTTCAGCGGCCTGAACTTTAGCGGTATCAGTTTCGACAGCCTGGTGCTGGACCTGTCCGGTGCCCGTTTTACCGGTGCCAGCAACCTGGCCGGTCTGTTCTCCGGCCTGTCTGCCAGCATCAAGCGCCTGTTTACCGGTGCCGATTTCAGTGGCGTGGACCTGTCCGGCCTGTCGGCGCTGACTACCTTCAAGTTCGCCGGCTTCAAGCGCGTCAACTTTAGCGGCGCCAACCTGTCCGGCCTGGATTTCAGCGGCGTCGACCTGTCGTTTGCCAGCCTGCGCAATGTGTCGCTGGCCGACCTCAAGCTCGATGGCGCCTTGCTGTCCGGCGTGGATTTCAGTGGTGTAGTCGGCGCAGTCAAGAGCGCGGCCAAGGCGTTTTTCGATGCGCTGACCAAGCTGCCTTCGGCGTTCAGCAAAGACATGCTCAACAGCATGAACCAGCTGGTGGTGCAAGACATTCTGGCTACCGGTGCCAATGGCCCGTCTTTTGCCTTCTCCGGTGGCCTGAGCTTTAACGGCAATGCGCTGGATTTGCGCCTGAACCTGCAGGCCAATGTGGACCGCAGCTTCGAGGCGGCCTTCCACTTCAGCACGGCCGACCTGGTCAATAACAGCATGCTGCCGGTGTTCGACGTCAGCGGTACGGCCATGGGTCGTGCGGTGTTTGCGCTGAACTTCGACATTGGCGCGCGTATCGGCCTGCTGGACAAAAACGTGGCCGGCGTGGTGAATGTGCCGCTACCCGCCTCGCTGGACCCGTATTTCCGCCTGAACCGCCTGGACGCGGCGGCCTCGCTGGCTGTAGCCGACCTGACCGCCAGCATCAGCTTGGCCAACCTGGGCAATGCCAGCCTGGTCAATGGCCAGTTCTCGCTGGCTGTGGGCGGGCGCATGTCGCTGAATGGCCCGTCTGGTGAGGGTCTGCTGCGCTGGAGCGAGCTGGCGGCGCTGAAAGCGGCCAACCCGGGTGACTGGTGGAAGAAGCTGGTTACGCTGACGCCGTCTACCAAGCTGGACGCCTCGTTTGGCGTGAGCGTGGATTTGAGCAATGCCAACCTTAGCGCGCTGATCGGCACGCCGTTTATCAAACTGAATACCGACCAGCTGTTCCGCATCAGCGACGAAGGCCTGGTGGTGTACCAGTCGCCGTCGGTAAGCGTAGACGTGAATCTGTCTGCCGAGCAGAAAACCCAGCTGCTCAACGTACTGGACAAGCTGAAGGCGGCCGGCGAGGGCGCCTTCAACCCGGATTTCCTGTCGGTGAAACTGCCGGGTATCGGCAAGAGCCTGTCGGACCTGTTTGGTAACAAAAGCGCCGACCCGGGCAGCACCTTCTTCAACCGCTTGCTGAACCTGAGTGATGCGGCCAACACCTACTTTGCCAAGACCAATCTGGCGGCTACGCCCCCGGCGCAAGCCCAAACGGCCACCTTGCTGGGCCTGGTCAACGCGCTGAATGCGGCGCTGTCGGAAAAAGTAGCGATTGATTTCGATGCCAGCGAAAGCGACTGGTCGGGCAAAAACCTGGCCCACGTCAACTTTGCCGGGCTGAACCTGCGCGGTTTCAATTTTAACGGTGCCGACCTGACTGGCGCCGACTTCAGCGGCGCCGACCTCACCGGCGCAACCTTTGCCGGCGCCAACCTGAGCTTTGCCGTGTTTGCCAGCCGTAAACCCGATGGCAGCGTGGATCGCAGCAGCGGCAAAGCCGGTGCAGCGCGCCTGGAAGGGGTGAACTTTAGCGGCGCGCGCCTCAAAGGTGTGAACCTGGGCGGCCTGGACCTGCGTGCGGCCAACTTCGAGCTGGCCGACATCAGCACTACCGTATTCGATAAAGCTTCGCTGGTGGGCGCCAGCTTTGCCGATAGCGTGGTATCCCTTGAGACCAGTATTGCCAATGCACTGTTTAGCGGCGTATTGCCGGCCGAGCTGCTGCGTGCTACCGGTACCGCCATCGACCTGGACCCGGTAACCGGCGCGGCCGACCTGAGCAGCTTTGACCTGAGCGGCTTCAATTTCAGTGGTCTGGACTTGTCCGGCATCAAGCTGGCCAACGCCAAGCTGGTAGCGGCCAACCTGTATGGCGTGAAATTCGGTGCGGCCAACCTGACCGGGGCAGACCTCAGCAGCGCCTATCTGGCCGGTGCCGACCTGGCCAGCGCCACCGTTACCGCGGCGACCAAGCTGGACGGCGCACTGTTTGCCAAAACCGACATCGTGCCTGCCACCGCCAGCGGCAGTGCCCTGGTGATCAAGCAGGGTACCTCGCTGGCCGGCTTGAACCTGTCCGGCTACGATTTCAGCGGCATCGACTTTAACGGTGTCGACCTGTCCGGCACGCGCCTGGTAGGCGCTATCTTTGCCGGCGCCCGTCTGGCGGGTGCAACGCTGAGCGACAAAACCGACTTCAGCCAGGCCGACCTGCGTGGCCTGGCCGCCGTGGCCGCCAATGGCAGCGACCCGCTGGTCAGCCTGCCAGCCACGCTGAAAGGCATCTTTGCCGGGGCAGACTTCTCTGGCCTGAACCTGTCCAATATCAGCTTCAGTGGCCTGAACCTGGCGGGTGCCAACCTGCAAGGTGCCACCGTGAATGGCGCAGATTTCTCGCTGGCCAACTTGCGTGCGGCCAACCTGTTACTGGTAAGTGGCACGCCAGCCAGCGCCAAAGGCGCTTTGAACGATAGCAATACCCGCTGGTTTGTCGGGGCAAGCAAATGGGCTGGCGTGCAAAAAGCCGCCGAGGCAACATCCAGCGCCCACCTGTACGACGGCCCGCTGTTTGACTTCCGCGGTACGCTGGATACCAGCGGTACCGAAATCCGCATTGCGCTGAACTTCCAGATCAACCTGAACCGTCAGGTTGCCATGGGCTTTGCGCTGGGCAGCAGCGACCTGCCGGAAGCCGCGCGCAAGCTGCTGCCGCAGTTTGCCCTGTCCGGTACCGCGCTGGCCGATATCAAGGCTGCCGCCGATATCGATCTGGGCGTGGTGCTGGGTAGCGTGACCAAGGGCAGCGGTGCGGCCAACATCACCCTGCCGAGTGCCGACAAGGTACAAACCTATATCAACGTAAACCGTCTGCAGGCCGAGGCCGAGCTGCAGCTGCAAAACCTGCAGGCGCTGCTGAATGTGGCGGGCCTGCTGGACGTGGGTATCGAACAAGCCGATATCAGCCTGAAAGCGGCCGTGAAAGCCGTGCTGGACGACCCGGACAACCGCGATGGCAAAGGCCGTGTGTATCTGTCCGAAATCGCGGCAGCCCAAGGCGGCCTGGCCGGCCTGATCCATAGCGACAGCATCGCCAGCTTGTCCGGCGCCATTACGCTGAACGCCAAGGGCCAGGGCTTTAACCTGAACGATTTCGGCCTGCCGGTTATCAACCTGGAAGCGCCGGTGCTGTTCAAACCGGACGCCACCACCGGCAAGCTGGTACTGCAGCGCCCCGACGCGTCGCTGGACGTGCGCCTGACCGAAACCCTGCGTGACAAGCTGCTGGAAGTGCTGGACAAGGTAGACAGCACCGCCAACCAGAACGTACTGGGCGTGGGCCTGCTGAACAACAAGGTGCCCGGCCTGGGCCAGAGCATCAACGAACTGCTGGGCTTTGACACCGATAGCGGTGATGCGGTCGATATCAAGGTCTTTGCGCTCAAAACCGCCGCCCAGACCTTCTTCGACCAGTACACCTTTAGCGATACGGCTGTACAGGGCAAGACAACCGGCTGGCCAACCCTGCGCGAGGCTACGCAGTACCTGAAGAAAGAGCTGGCCAAGAAGTTTGGCCTGCCGCTGGATGCCAACCGCCGTGACTGGTCCGGCGAAGACCTGGCTAACCATGATTTCACCAAGCAGGGCAGCCTGCGTGGCTACAACTTTAGTGGTGCCAACCTCAGTGGTGCCAACTTCAGCGGCCTGAACCTGGATGGCGTGAACTTTAGCGGCGCCAACCTGCAAGGCGCGATTTTTGACGCCAAGACATCGCTGCGTGGTGCCAGCTTCGACGGTGCAGACCTCACCGGCATTACCTGGACAACAGTCGACCTGCGCAGTGTCAACTTTGCCAATGCCAACCTGAGCGCTGCCAACCTGGAAGGTAAAGACCTGTCCGGTGCCGACCTCAGCGGTGCACTGCTGGAAACGGCCAACCTTAAAAAGACCAACCTGCGCAATGCCAGCCTGGCGCGCGCCGACCTGTCTGGCGCCCGTCTGGAAAACGCCTTGGCCATTGGCGCCAGCTTTGCCTGGGCCAGCTACGACAACAATACCTTCCTGGACGGCATGGTGGTGGACCGTACCGTGAAGGCGGTATTCGGTACCAAGCTGTCCGAGAAAGTGATTTACCTGGGTGCAGGCAATGTCACCCTGGATGGCCAGGGCTACAACTGGAAGGGTTGGGACCTGTCGTTCATCGACTTCTCGGTGTTCAAGAACCTGACCATCAAAGACTTTGACTGGTCCGGCGTGAACCTGCGCGGGGTGAATTTCACCGGTATTACCTTTGCGGGCAGCATCAACCTCAAGGGTGTGTTCGCGGTAGACGTGGTTTGGCCGAGCGTGGATTTCTCCGGCATCTTCAAGTTTACTGGTGGCAAGGGCTTCTTCTTTAACAGCACCGGCAGCGGCCTGACCCTGCCAAGCTGGCTGATCGATATGCCTGAAGTCGACCTTTCACTGGACTTCGACTTCAAGCTAAATGGTCTGCTATCGCTGAAGGGCTGGGACTTGTCCGGCCTGGATTTCAGCGGCCTGAAGCTGAACCTGTCCGATATCGACTTGAGCTTTGCCAATCTGGCCAATCTGAAGTTTGGCGAGTTGGTGCTGAACATCAACACCAACTGGGCTGGCAGTATCTGGTCCGGCCTGAGCTTTAAGACCGACAAGTGGCCAAGCCTGACCGGTATTTTCCGCGATGTGGACTTCAGCGGTTTCAATTTCAGCGGCTTCACGCTGCCGTCCAGCTGGGGCTTCTTTAAAATTGGCGATTTGCCGGACTTCAGCGGCGCGCGCTTTGCGGGTGCCTTGAACGTAGGGGAGTTCCTGCTCGGCTTGAAAGTGAAGCTGCAGAAGCTGGAGTTTGACCTGGGCCTGAAGCTGCCGCAGATCAATTTCTCGTTTGCCGATTTCAGCGGGCTGGATTTGAGCGGCCTGCGCACGCTGTTTGACGATATCAGCTGGCCGGCAGGTGTGACCAAGCCTGGCAATGCCAACGATTGGCTGGGCAAGCTGTTCCAGGGCTTCAAGCTGCCATCGGTCAACCTGTCCGGCCTGAAACTGCCGGATATCGTGTTCGACTTCAGCAAGCTGGACTTGTCGTTTGCCAACCTCAAGGGCATCAGCTTTGCCACGCCGTCTTTCAAAGGCTTTAATTTCGACGGCGCCAATCTGCGCGGCATCGATCTATCCGGCCTGCTGGACTGGGTGCTGTCGGCGTCCAAGGCCATGTTCAACAAGGCCGACGCCTGGGTGGGCGCCGTAGCGGGCAAGCTGGCCACGCTGGACATGGATGCGGTGGTACTGGATGAGGTCTTCGCTGGCGATGTCAGCGGCCCCGAGTTTGCCGTGCTGCCGATGTTTGATACCACCGGCAATGAAATTACCCTGGGCCTGGGGGTGAAGATCAACCTGGACCGCAGCCTGGAGAAACAGTTCGAGCTGGTCAAGCTGGGCCTGCCAAACGATGCACTGTCCAAGCTGGCGAACTTCAGTGGCAGCGGTACCGCCATTGGCCGCCTGGTACTGCATGCGGACATGGAAGCCGGCCTGGCAGTAGGCACCAAGAGCGGCAACAATGCGCTGAACCTGCCGGTACCGACCAATGCCGACATGTACTTCCGCGTCAATCGCTTCGATGCCGGTGCAGCACTGAATGTTTATGCGCTGCAGGCCAATGTCAGCCTGCTTGGCGATCTGGCCGGTGTGAGCCTGAAAGACAGTGATTTTGCTGTCAAAGCCGCCGCCAAGGTAGTGGTAACCGACCCGGATAACAGCGATGGCAAAGGCCGTATCACGCTGAAAGATCTGGCCGCGCTATCGGGCCAGGGCAAGACTATCGGCAGCCTGTTTGCCGTAACTCCGGCCGCCTCGCTGGAAGGCAACTTTACCTTTGATGCCAAGCTGGCTAATGTCGAGATGGGCATGTTCGGCAACCCGACACTGGCCATCCGTTCCGAAATCGTACAGGGCAAGCTCACGCCGCAGTTCTTCTTTGATGTAAGCATCGACGATACCCGCGTCAAAGAAAATCTGACCAATATCTTTGGCCAGGCTGCCAATATCGGCAGCTCGCTGGATGGCATGGGCTTCATGTCCGGCAACCTGCCGCTGGTGGGCAAGAGCCTGGGCGGCATCATGCAAAGCGAAGATGGCCGCAAGCTGGGCGATGTGCTGTCGTTCCGCCGCGTAGAGGGCGACCAGCGCATCTCGGTGCTGGACGACTACTACAAGAAAGACGGGCCTCATACCTATAGCGGCCTGATTCGCCAGATGAAAGACTACCTGGCGGCGACGGGTGACTATAGCGGCCTGCAGTCTTTGTTCCCCAACCAGTACGGCGAAACGCAAGCCGGCCCGTTCACCATCGGTGGCGGTCTGGAGCTGCAGGGTAGTAACGAGCTGCAGATTGTCGATCTGGGCGGTGCAAGCGGTGGCAGCTTCAGGCTGGCGCTAGCCCATGGTGGCGAGACCTATACCACGGGTGCCATTCTTTATAACGCCAGTGCCGATAGCGTGAAAGACGCCCTGCTGCGCGCCAGTAGCGGCAGCGGCGAGCTGGCGGGCCTGAAGGTGGATGTGGTGCAGCTGGATGGCCGCTACCAGGTGACCTTTGCCGGCAGCCTGGCGGCTATCAATGTGGCGGCACTGACCGTGTCGGATAACCAGCTGGTCAAAAACGGTAACCCTGTCAACGCTGCCGTACGTACCCAGCGCGAGGGCGGCAGCAAGGAGCTGCGCTTGGACCTGAAGCTGGACCTGAGCAAGACCACCAGCCTGCCATTCAATCTGGGTGCCGGGCTGGATAATCTTGGCCTGAAGCTCAAGGGTAGCGGTGATCTTGACCTGACCGCCGAGGTGAAGCTGGACCTGTCGTTTGGCTTTAACTTCACCAGCCTGAACGATGCGGCCAACATAGGCGATAACCTGTTCATGCAGGCCAACCAGATTTCGGCCAAAGCCAGCGCCAATATGCAGAACTTCAACGCTGGCGTGTCGCTGGGCATTCTGGATGGCCAGGTCGACAACGGCACCATGAAGTTCGAGGCCAATGCCAGTGCCGGCCTGACACCGGAAGCCGGTAACGACAGCCGCAATGGCGAGCGTGTAGCGTTTAACAAGCTCAGCAAGCTGGGCGAACAGATCAATGCCAAGGCCGACGTGTACGCCGTGGCCGACCTGCCGATCAAGGCCAACCTGTTTGGCGGCGACCTCACCAAACTCACCGGCGGGGCCAACCCGAAGGTGGTGGTGGAGTGGGGCACCGAAGACACCCCGCTAGACCTGGCAGACATCAAGACCGCCACGCCGATTATCCGCAAGGAAAACTTCACCAACCTGGCCAGCCTGTCCAATATGACGCCGGCGCAGATGGTGCAGCTGCTGGCGAATGTGGGCGATTTCCTCAACCAGTTCCGCGACTCCGATCTGTTCGACATCAAGGTGCCGTTCAGCGGTGCCGACCTGGGTGACGTGTTTGACTTTGGCTACGGCTGGACCAAGGTGCTGAACGAGCGCCTGCAAGGCATCACCGCCATGGACCTGACCGCCACCAAGGCCATTTCGCCTGTGCTGGCCGACGATGTGGCGTTCGACCTGGTGCTCAAACGCCCGGGCGATGCGGTGTCGAGCAAGTACACCGTGACGGTGAAGGCCGCCGAAACTGTTGGCTTCAAGAGCATTAACGAGCTGGCCGAGCTGATCAACAGCAAAGTGGCCGAGGTCATGAACGGCGCGCTGAAACTGAACAACAGCCTGCCGGTGTGGGTAACCGAAGGCCAGAGCAATAGCAGCACCCAGGGCAGCCAGCAAAGCGCTGCCGGCGATGCCGCCAAGGTGACCCAGCTGCAGCAGGGTGGCCAGGCCGACAACGCGGTGCTGTTGCTGGATGTCGGCACCGCCAGCGGCACACTGACCCTGACCAACGTGGGCAATGGCACTACGGCGACTGTCACGCTGGGGGCGAGCGATAGCGACGCCGACATTGCCAGCGCGCTGCAGACCAAAGTTGCCACGGTGTTTGCTACCAATGCGGCCAACCTGAAAGTCAGCGGCAGCCGCGCCGACGGTTTCCGTATCGAATTCACCGGTAGCCTGGCCGGCAAGGCCTTCATGGCCAAGGAGCGCGTTGAAGGCCTGATTACCCCGGTAAGCGGCGATGCCAAGAGCGTGCTGTTCAAACCTGGCCTGCGCGAGGGCGTCGTCACGATCCCTGCTGCCGGCGGTGTTGCAGCCAGCTTTACCCTGTTGGCCAATAAAGACCTTGCTGCTTTGCAAGCCGATATCCGTACAGCCATGGCCACGGCCACCGGCAAGAATGCCAGCGATATCGCGGTCAGCGGCGACCGCAGCAACGGCTTCCGTATCACGTTTACCAGCAATGCCCCGACAGGGCTGAAAGCCGGGATGGACGTCGGCGGCGTCAATGCCATGTCGGTAGTGTTTGCTGCTTCGCCTGCAGCCACGGCCGCGGTCAGCGAAACGCTGTCGCATAGCGTGGGCGTGAGCGAGGTGAAAGTCCTGGCCTTTACCGGCTACGAGCGCGGCACCTTCGAGCTGGAGCTGTACGGCAAGAAAACCGGCCCTATCCGTTACCTGAACAACGCGGTAGACGCCCAGGCGCTGGCTATCCAGCAGGCGCTGGAAGGCATCGTGGGCAAGGGTAATGTGGAGGTCAGCTTCCCGCAGAAAGACCCGCTGGACCCGACTGGCAAAAAAGCCAACTACGGCTCGGCGCCGAAATTCAAGATTACCTTCAAGGGTAGCTACGCCCAGCAGAACATCCCGGACATGACCGTCTACTTTGGCGGCCTGAAGTCGGGCAGCTATGTGCCGGCCGGTGCCGTGCGCGGCGTGGAACTGATCGAATTCAAACCGGGCGTGAACAAGCGTGGCGAGGTGCAAACCGTTGCCGTGAACCCCAAGGCTGACCAGACGGCTACTTTCACCCTGTCGTTCACGCACGATGGCAAGACCTACACCACCGGCACGCTCAACAGCAATATGGGCTCGGGCGATATCCGCAGCCAGCTGCTGGCGGCAACGGCCGGTACGGCCAAGCTGGGCGACATCAAGGGCATAGAGCTGGGCGTATCGCTGGCCGAGCGCGGCGCCTGGAAGGTGAGCTTTGGCGGTAGCCTGGCCGGTGTCGAGCTGGCCGAGCTGCAAGTCGGTAACCTGAACCATGCCGAGAACCCGACCGTGACCCTGGCGTCGGTGCAGGAAGGCCGCTTCCGCAGCGAAGTGCAGCAGGTAGTGTTGGCCGCATCCAGTGGCCTGATGCGCGTACAGCTGGGCGACGGTGCGCTGTCGGCTACGTTCTCCGCGCTGGCCACAGCCAAAGAGCTGCAAGCCATTCTGGAAGCCATGCCGGATATCGGTACCGGCAACGTGGTGGTGACGGGTGAGCCGCAAAAATGGACCATCAGCTTCCAGGGCCGCTTGTCCGGCCGCGACGTGCCGGAGCTGGTGTTCAGCCCGGTACAGGAGCTGGCACTGCAAGCCGCTGCCAGTGGGGTAACAAGCTTCAGCGTGAAGCTGGCGGGCAGTACCGCGGCCAGCAAGACCATCACCATTACCGGTTTTGATCACGAAAAAGTGCGCGTAGCACTGCAGGATGCCTTGAGCAGCCTGGAGGGCGTGGGTGCCGGCAATGTGAGTGTGGCCGGCCAGGACGGCAAGTGGCTGATTACCTTCACCGGCGAGCTGGCTGGCCAGGTAATGGCCGGCGTCGAGCTGACCCGCACCGTGGACACCACGGTAGAGAAGGTGAAGGCCAAGGCCGTATCGGCGGCCATGATCCAGGTCAGCGCGATCGAGCCGCAGCTCAAAGCCGGCGGCATTACCTGGGGCAAGCTGCAGTTCAAGCCGGTGAATGTGGACGATTTCGAGTACTTTGCCATTCGTCCGTCTGCTGGCGTGTCCATTGACGTAGTTACCCCGGGTACCGCCCAGGTAGCCGAAGTGCAGCGCGTGCGCATTGTGAACGCAGCGGTAGGCGCTGCGTCGCAGTTCGAGCTGCACTTTACCGACAAGACCGGTAAGAAAGTGGACATCAACGGCTTGGCCGTGGATATCACCGCCAGCGCCCTGCAAGACGCTATCAATAGTGAATTCAGCAAGGCCGGTATTGACGGTAGCGTGACCGTTGCCGTGTCGGTGATGAACCAGCCGATTGGCACGCGCGTGCCGGAAGGCACCCGTGCGTTCGATATTACCTTTGCCGGTAATATGGCCAAGGGCTCGCAGCCGGCCTTCACCGCCAGCTACCCGACCCTGCGTGCCAACCCGGGCGCGCAGATGGTGGCCTACACCCTGCAACAGGGTGCCGCCGCCACCGCCAGCAGCGTGGCCAAAAACGAAGTGCAGCGCCTGACTATCAGCAATGCGGTAGGGGGTACATATGGTTTCTCCCAGCGCGTAGGCAACGAGTACTACACGCTGAACGAGCCGTTTGCTTACGGCGCAGGGGCAGACCAGCAAATTGCCGACCTGAAGAAGGCCGGCCTGGACGACGCGGCCATTGCCGCGCTGGTTGAAGGCAAATCTGCTGCCGAAGCGCTGGCTACCCGCCAGGCCAAGCTGATCGAGCTGGGTTTGCGCAAAACCTTTGCGACCGGCCCGAAAGCCATTGCCGGTGCCGATGTGACGGTAACTGCCGTGGCCGGCCTGCCGGATACCTTTGACATTGTTTACGGTGGCAGCCTGGCTGGTGAAGACCTGCCAACCTTGTTGCTCAACAGCAGCCAGCTCAAGGGCGCGGCTCAGGCCGCCGGTGACAAGGGCTACGCTGGGGTGAATCTGCTGGGCCTGGATATCATTGGCCAGGAAGCGCGCACCCAGACCGGGCCGAAGTTCAATACGCTGGAAGAGTTTGCCGCCGTATTGCAAGACGCCGTCAACGAGCTGCTGCCAAAAGGCGAAACCTTCAATGTGACTGCCCGCTTTGATGCCCAGGCCATGGACTTCCTGTTCGACCTGCGCTTCACGCCGGCCATGCCGCAGCAACTGGTGCCGCTGGACTTTGGTTTCGACCTGTCACCAGTCGGTGACTTCAGCGCCAAGGGCAAGCTGGTGCTGAATGCGGGTATCGATTTTGTTACCACTATCGGGCTGGACTTCAACCGCCCGGAAAACTTCACGGCGGTAGGTGGCACCGTGAGCAAGGCCGAACTGGTAGGCAAAGCCAGTGCCGGTGTAGCCAACGTTGGCCGCGTACTGTTCAACCAGGGGGCTGCCTACAACGCCACTACCAACCCGGCGGTGGATGCCAAGTTCACCATCGATATCGACGGCGAACGTTATGCGCTGACGCTGACTGCCGCCAGCCAGGCCGACAACAACAGTGTGGAAGACCTGCTGGCAGACCTGAATGCGCTGCTTGACGGCACTGCAGTCAAAGCCAATGGCAAGCTGGCCGTGGTCGGCTACGACAAGCTGGGTCAGTCGGCGCGCTTTGCCCTGGTCGACGTGGCTGGCAAGAAACAGCTGCAACTTAACCTGTACGGCACTGGCCTGCTGGAGGTTTCCTTGTCTGGCCAGGCGGCCAGCGTCACGGTGGGCAGCGAAACCAAGAGCATCAATGCCGCGGCAGATGTGCTGGGCCTGACCGGCAGCAAGAAAATTGCCGCTGTATCGGTAGCCGCGCCTGCAGATGGCAAGCTGTCGGACAGCATCGCCTTTGACCTGATCATCAACGGCGCGGACGATAAGTCGTCTGCTGGCATGACCACCACGACCAAAGACAATGCCATTACCGTGGCGGTCAACAAGTCGGCTTTTGCCAACAATACTTCGGTAGACAACCTGGCGGATGACATCCAGGCTGCGCTG